>DASRUM010000056.1:0-27978 GCA_035655415.1 Pseudomonas sp. | reverse complement strand
CAACCCGCCAGCGTCTGGCCGCGGGTTTCACCCGCCCTACAAGAGCCGCGTCCAATGCGCCTCTAGCGCAGCTGCAATTCCTCGCCACGCTCCTGCTGCCACTCATCCTCGCTCGGCGCGGCCTGCTCACCAGCCATGTGGTGGATGATGTCGAAATAGTGCTGCTTGAGCGGGTCGAGCATCACGTCGTCACGCTTGCGTACCCTTACTGCATAGATGCTCTGCACATTCTGGTGATCGAAGGCGCGCCATTGCTGCTCGCCCTTGAGCAGTTGATAGCGGTGGTCCTCCAGGGCGCGGATCAGTTGCTCACTGTCCAGGCTCTGGCTGCGCTGCACGGCATCGGCCCATTGCCTGACGATGGAATAGGCGGAAGCGCTGGTGCTGCCGGGGTACTCCTGATAGGCCTCGATGTAGCGCTCAACAAACGCTTGGCCCTGGGCGATGTTGTCCTGGCTGGGCAGGTTCCAGGTCCAGGCTTCGGTGCCGATCACGCCCTCCATGACCAATGGGCCGGCCTGCTGCACCACGCTCTTGGTCAGGTTGGGTACGATGATCTGCGTACGTTGCTTGAGGCCCATGTTGTGCACGATGCGCATGCTGCGTTGCAGGTTCTCGCCGAGCAACACCAGAACGAGGATATCCGCCTCGCTGCTGGCCGCTTTATTGAGCGCCGCCAGGTACTGCTCGCGACGTACCACGCCACTGGGCAGTACGCTGCGGCCATGGCGTGCGCGGTCGGTGCTGTTGGTGGCCAGGCGCAGGGCGCTTTCCATGCTGCGGCCCCAGGCGTCGTCAACCAGGATGTAGTGGTAGCGCTGGCGCGGCATATGCCAGGACAGGTATTCGCCCAGCACCCGCGCACTCATCCAGGCACTGTTGGACTCACGGAACAGGTAGCGATGGCCGGCCTGGCCCGTCACTTCATTGGCATAGCTCAGGGTGGCGAAGTACAGCAGGCCGCGCTCGCGGGCGCGCTGCCCGGCGGCTATCGCTTCCTCGCTGGTGGCGCCGCCAAACACCATACGTGCGCCCTGGTCGGCAAACTGCTCGACATTGCTGGCGGCCTTGTCGGCCTGCGAGCTGGTGTTCTTGCTGAGCAGCTGCAGTGGCCTGCCGAGCACGCCGCCGGCACGGTTGAGCTCGTCCACGGCCAGCAATGCGCCACGGCGCAGTTCCAGGCCTTCGTCCTTGTAATTGCCGGTACGTGGGTAGTTGAGGCCGATCTTGATTGGCTCGGCCTGGGCAAGGTTGCCCAGGCCTGCCAGTAGCAGGCAGCTCAACAGCAGGGGGCTGAGTGGGGTGGTGCGGCCCATGTGGCTTGCTCCTTAGCGTGGGGGAGTAGCTTTCTAACGGCTGGGCCTAGGGCTGGGTATGCTCTTTTCAGGGGGCAGGCGTAGCACTTAAGTCGGCCTGGCCCTGGATCAGTCGGGGCCGGGTCGGGAAATTTGCCTACGCAGCAGGTGTGGCAGGCAAGGAGTAAAGCGGGCGGTATTGCTACCAAGGAAGTAGCTAAATCGGCACTGCGTGCAATTGTTGGCCAGGCCTGAGCAGCCAAGAATCTGCGGTAGATCGGGAAAAATTCCCGGTGATAACAATGAACCCGCAGAGGTAGCCGCAATGAAACACGCCGGTCTTCGCCAACCTTACCTTCTCAGTGCCTTATGTGCCGCCATGCTTGTGGCTGCTGCACCGGCCTGGGCTGTCACTGATCAGGAAATTCTTGATGATGTGAACACCACCGATCAGATCGTCACCAACGGCCTCGGGCTGCAAGGCCAGCGCTACAGCCCGCTGGCAACCCTCAATACCGACAACATCAAAGACCTGCGCCCGATCTGGGCACTGTCCTTCGGTGGCGAGAAGCAGCGTGGTCAGCAGGCCCAGCCGCTGATCAAGGATGGGGTGATGTATGTCACCGCGTCCTACTCGCGAGTGTTTGCTGTCGATGCCCGCACCGGGCGCGAGCTGTGGCAATACGATGCGCGTCTGCCGGATGACATCCGCCCCTGCTGCGACGTGATCAACCGTGGCGTGGCGCTGTATGGCGACCTGGTGATCTTCGGCACCCTGGACGCCAAGCTGGTGGCCCTGCACAAGGACACCGGCAAGGTGGTGTGGCGCAAGAATGTTGCCGATCATAAAGCCGGTTACTCGATCACGGCGGCACCGCTGGTGGTTAACGGCAAGCTGATCACCGGGGTATCCGGTGGTGAGTTCGGCGTGGTCGGCAAGATCGAAGCCTATGATCCGAAGAACGGCGAGCTGTTGTGGACCCGTCCTACCGTGGAAGGCCATATGGGCTACGTCTACAAGGACGGTAAGGCTGTCGAGAACGGCATCAGCGGCGGCGAAGCCGGCAAGACTTGGCCCGGCGATCTGTGGAAGACCGGCGGTGCGGCGCCTTGGTTGGGCGGCCTGTACGACCCGGAAACCAACCTGCTGCTGTTCGGCACCGGCAACCCGGCGCCGTGGAACTCGCACCTGCGCCCTGGCGACAATCTCTACTCGTCCTCGCGCCTGGCCCTGAACCCGGACGACGGCACCATCAAGTGGCACTTCCAGACTACCCCGCATGACGGCTGGGACTTTGACGGTGTTAATGAGCTGGTGTCCTTCAACTACCAGGAAGGTGGCAAGACCATCCAGGCGGCCGCCACCGCTGACCGTAACGGCTTCTTCTACGTTCTTGATCGCACCAACGGTAAGTTCATCCGTGGCTTCCCGTTTGTCGACAAGATCACCTGGGCCAAGGGCCTGGACAAGAATGGTCGGCCGATCTACGACGACAGCAACCGTCCGGGTGCACCGGGCAGCGAAACCAAGGGCAAGAGCGTGTTCTCGGCGCCGGCCTTCCTCGGTGCGAAAAACTGGATGCCGATGGCCTACAGCCAGGACACTGGGCTGTTCTATGTGCCGAGCAACGAGTGGGGCATGGACATCTGGAACGAGGACATCGCCTACAAGAAGGGCGCGGCCTACCTGGGTTCGGGCTTCACTATCAAGCCGCTGAACGAAGACTATATCGGCGTGCTGCGCGCCATTGACCCGAAGACCGGCAAGGAAGTCTGGCGGCACAAGAACTACGCGCCGCTGTGGGGCGGGGTGATGACCACCAAGGGCAACCTGGTGTTCACCGGCAACCCGGAAGGTTTCCTGCAGGCCTTCAACGCCAAGACCGGCGAGAAGGTCTGGGAATTCCAGACTGGCTCCGGTGTGCTGGGTTCGCCTGTGACTTGGGAAATGGACGGCGAGCAGTATGTTTCGGTGCTCTCCGGCTGGGGCGGTGCAGTACCGCTGTGGGGTGGCGAAGTGGCCAAGCGGGTGAAGAACTACAACCAGGGCGGCATGCTCTGGACCTTCAAACTGCCCAAGGAACTGGTCGCCAAGCGTTGATTGGCGGATAGCGTGTACAGAATGGCCGGTCTAGACCGGCCATTTTTGTTTTCATGCGTTGGGGGCAATGACTTGCGACCAAAGAAGCATGGTCTGCTCTACGGCTGTGCTTCAGCGTGTAGATAGGCTCTGTTGCGATTTTATTCGGGCACAGAGTTTCGGTGCAGGGGGAAGCATGCAGGGCCTTACGCGTCGTAAATTGCTCGCTGGGGCAGCCTTGCTGCCCTGGCTATTGCCAGGGGCGCTGCAGGCCAGCGTCGGCCGGGCGCGTGTGCTGGTAATCGGCGGCGGTTTTGCCGGTGCTACAGCGGCGCGCTACCTGAAACGTCAGGCCGCGCAGCTAGACGTGGTGCTGATTGAGCCGAAGTCTGACTTCCACACCTGCCCGTTCAGTAATCATGTGCTGGCCGGGCTGCGTGAGCTGGACAGCCTGCGTCAGGATTACCGCGCCTTGCAGCAGCAACAGGTGTTGCATGTCCGCGATCGGGCGCGGGAGATTGACCTGCAGGCTCGGCAGGTGGTGCTGCAGGGTGGCCAGCGCTTGCGCTATGACCGGGTGTTTCTCGCGCCCGGAATCGACATGGACTGGCAGGCCATCGAGGGCTACGACCGCAATGCTGCCAGTCGTCTGCCGCATGCCTGGCAGGCCGGCGCGCAAACCGCTCTGCTGCGCCGCCAACTGCAGGCCATGGACGATGGCGGCCTGGTGATCATCAGTGTGCCGGACAATCCCTATCGCTGCCCGCCGGGGCCCTATGAGCGGGCCAGCCTGATCGCCCATTACTTGAGCCAGGCCAAGCCACGCAGCAAGGTGCTGATCCTCGACAGCAAGGACAGTTTCTCCAAGCAGGCGCTGTTTCAGCAGGGCTGGCAGGCGCTTTATGGCGAACGCATTGAGTGGGTCGGGCGGGCCGGCGATGGCCGCGTGGTGCGTGCCGATGCCGGGCGACGCGAGCTGCTCTGCGAGTTCGGTCAACGTCATCGCGCGGCGGTGATTAATCTGATTCCACCGCAGAAAGCCGCCGAAATCGCTGCCCGCAGCGGCCTGGTCGATGCCAGTGGTTGGGTGCCGATTCGCCCAGCCACCTTTCAGGCCCGCGAGGCCAGTGACATCTACGTGGCGGGGGATGCCTGCATCGCCGCGCCCATGCCCAAGTCGGCCTACAGCGCCAATGCTCAGGCCAAGGTTGCGGTGGCGGCCTTGCTGGCGGATCTGGCCGGCCAGGAGCCGCCAAGTGCAACCTGGCGCAACACCTGTTACAGCGCGCTGGCGCCGGGGCAGGCGGTGTCGATTGCGGCGGATTACGGCATTCAGAAGCAGCGCCTGGTTGAGCTACCGGGCAGCCTGGCGCTCAGCCCGTTGCAGCCGCCTGCCGGGCTGCGGGCCCAGGAAGCGGCGCTGGCAGATGCCTGGTACCAGAGCATCTGCGCGGATGCCTGGGGGCGTCTGGCATGACCCTGCGCCTGCTGATGCTACTGGTGCTGGCCGGGCCTGTGGCTGCGCAGCCCTGGGGCCAGGCGCAGCACGCCGTGGAGCAGTGGTTACAGGGGCACAGCGTGCAGGCTCAGGGGCTGACCCTGGACGTGCCGGCCTGGGTCGAGGACGGTGCCTTCGTGGCCGTCGACCTGCGCCTGCAGGAGGCTCAGCCTCCGCTGTCCCTCAGCCTGCTGCGCAGCGCCGAAGCGGACCCACGCATCGCCACGCTGCAGCTCCAGGCCTGGGAAGCACCGCTGCGCCTGTCGACCCGTGTGCGCCTGCCGCGCAGTCAGCAATTGATCGTTCTGGCCCGGGACGCTGCCGGGCGGGTGTGGCTGGCTGCGCAGTGGGTTGAGGTGCTGGCCAGCAGCTGTCTGGCGCCCAGTCCGGCTCAGCAAGGCGCGGTGCCTGGCCCGTTGCAAGCCTGGTTGGAACCGCAGGGGCGCGGTCTGGAGTTGCGCAGCCTGTTGCGCCATCCGATGGAAACCGGGCGGCGTCCGACCGTGGATGGCCAGCTGGTGCCCAGGCATTTACCGACACGCTTTGACATCAGTGGGACGCACGGCAACCTGCTGCGTATCGAACCTTTCGAGGGTTTGGCGGCCAACCCTTACTGGAGGTTGCTGCTGCCTGCTGGGCATACACCGCTGTTGCTACGCTGGGTGGATGCCAATGGCCGCGAGTTTAGCCGGCAGATGCCCTGAAACGGGGCAGTGAGCGGCTCTGGGGCGCGCTCTACTACCAAATGACGAGAGGTTTTGTGCCATGGGCGCATACCGGTCGTGCAGGTGGCTTCCTAAGATCGAACCATGACCTGCTCCACGTCCCAGGGGGCAGGCTCCGCCAACAAGAGAGGTCTACACCATGCTTTACGCCAAACCCGGTACGCCAGGCGCCGTCATCACCCTTAAACCGCGCTACGGCAACTACATTAATGGTGAGTTTGTCGCGCCGCTGAGTGGCCAGTACTTCAGCAACACCAGCCCGGTGGATGCCTCGGTAATCGGTGAGTTCCCTCGTTCCGATGCCGCCGATATTGAGCGCGCCCTGGACGCCGCCCATGCCGCCGCCGATGCCTGGGGCAAGACCAGCGTGCAGAACCGCTCCCTGGTGCTGCTGAAAATCGCCGACCGTATCGAAGCCAACCTCGAAGTACTGGCTGTGGCCGAAACCTGGGACAACGGCAAGGCCGTGCGCGAAACCCTGAACGCCGACGTGCCGCTGGCCGCCGACCATTTCCGTTACTACGCTGGCTGCATCCGTGCCCAGGAAGGCAGCGCCGCTGAGATCGACGAACACACCGCCGCCTATCACTTCCATGAGCCGCTGGGCGTGGTCGGGCAGATCATCCCGTGGAACTTCCCGCTGCTGATGGCAGCCTGGAAACTCGCCCCGGCCCTGGCCGCCGGCAACTGCATCGTGCTCAAGCCGGCCGAGCAGACCCCGCTGTCAATCACCGTGCTGATGGAGCTGATCGGCGACCTGCTGCCGCCAGGCGTGCTCAACGTGGTGCAGGGTTTTGGCCGCGAAGCCGGTGAGGCCCTGGCCACCAGCAAGCGCATCGCCAAGATCGCCTTTACCGGTTCCACCCCGGTCGGTTCGCACATTCTCAAGTGCGCCGCCGAGAACATCATTCCGAGCACCGTGGAGCTGGGCGGTAAGTCGCCGAACATCTTCTTCGAAGACATCATGAATGCCGAGCCGGCCTTTATCGAAAAAGCCGCCGAAGGCCTGGTATTGGCGTTCTTCAACCAGGGCGAAGTGTGCACCTGCCCATCCCGCGCCCTGGTGCAGGAATCGATCTACGACGCCTTCATGGTCGAGGTGATGAAGAAGATCAAGGTGATCAAACGCGGCAACCCGCTGGACACCGAAACCATGGTCGGTGCCCAGGCCTCCGAGCAGCAGTACGACAAGATCCTCAGCTACCTGGAAATCGCCCAGCAGGAAGGTGCCGAGCTGCTCACCGGCGGCGCGGCCGAGCGTCTGGAAGGTGACCTGGCCAGCGGTTATTACATCCAGCCGACCCTGCTCAAGGGCAACAACAAGATGCGCGTGTTTCAGGAAGAGATCTTCGGCCCGGTGGTGGGTATCACCACCTTCAAGGACGAAGCCGAAGCCCTGGCGATTGCCAACGACACCGAGTTCGGCCTGGGCGCCGGCCTGTGGACCCGCGACATCAACCGCGCCTACCGCATGGGCCGGGCGATCAAGGCTGGTCGCGTATGGACCAACTGCTACCACCTGTACCCGGCGCACGCCGCGTTCGGTGGCTACAAGAAGTCCGGCGTTGGCCGCGAAACCCACAAGATGATGCTCGACCACTACCAGCAGACCAAGAACCTCTTGATCAGCTACGACATCAACCCGCTGGGCTTCTTCTAACTCGTGTAACCCCGGCGTATCCGCTCCAGTACGCCGGGCTCCTTCCTGCGATTCGCCGGTAGGCGAGATCTGTTTGTGGTCTGGGCAGATAGCTGCTGCAACAGGTCACTATCGCAACGCGGCTTCGGCCGCGTTTTTTATTGGCTGCTGCCAGCGGCTGGGTGTTGTGTCTGTTGCTTAACCCTACGGATTACCGCGCTGCATGTCTGTTTACACCCTGCAAACGCTACCAATGCCAGCCGAAATTCATCCCAAAGTACCATTTGGCCGCTGCTGGTCGGGGGGCTTAATGAAGGGGCCGGAATTCGCCGGCGTCGATAAGAAGAGGACCGCGCCATGTGGACTAAACCCGCCTTCACCGATATGCGCATTGGTTTCGAAGTCACCATGTACTTCGCCAATCGTTGATCCGCCTTGCCCCGGCTCTGTCGGGGCATCTACCCGGAATTTCCCATGCATATCCAGATTCTCGGTTCCGCCGCCGGCGGCGGTTTCCCCCAGTGGAACTGCAACTGCCGCAACTGCCGTGGCGTGCGGACCGGTACGCTGCGGGCACAGCCTCGCACCCAATCGTCCATCGCCATTTCCGATGACGGCGAGCAGTGGATCCTGTGCAATGCCTCGCCGGACATCCGCGCGCAGATCGAAGCCTTTCCGGCTCTGCAACCGGCGCGCAAGCTGCGCGACACGGCCATCGCCGGCATCGTCCTGCTCGACAGCCAGATCGATCACTGCACGGGCCTGCTGACCCTGCGCGAAGGCTGCCCACACCAGGTCTGGTGTACCGAGATGGTGCATCAGGATCTGACCAGCGGCTTTCCGCTGTTCAACATGCTTAGCCACTGGAACGGTGGTCTGCAGCACCGCCTGATCGAGCTGGATGCCGAGCCCTTCAGCATTCCCGCCTGCCCGGCACTGAACATCACCGCCATCGCCCTGCGCAGCAGCGCGCCGCCGTATTCGCCGCACCGGGGCAACCCGCACCCGGGCGACAACATTGGCTTGTTCATTGAGGACGGCCGCAGCGGTCGCAGCCTGTTCTACGCCCCCGGTCTCGGCCAGGTGGACGAGCACCTGTTGAGCTGGATGCGCCGTGCCGATTGCCTGCTGGTGGACGGCACCCTGTGGCGCGACGACGAAATGCGCGTGTGCGAGGTGGGCGACAAGCTCGGCAGCGAGATGGGCCATCTGCCGCAGAGTGGCCCCGGCGGCATGCTCGAGGTGCTCGATGGCCTGCCGGCTAGCCGCAAGATCCTTATCCATATCAACAACACCAACCCGATTCTCGACCTGGACTCGCCCGAGCGCGCGCAACTCGCGGCCCATGGCGTCGACGTCGCCTGGGACGGTATGAGCATCAATTTGTAGGGTGCGCCGTGCGCACCGGAGAGCCATGATGAGCCAGACCGCCATGAGCCCCGCCGAATTCGAGCAGGCGCTGCGCGCCAAGGGCGCTTATTACCATATCCATCACCCCTTTCACCGGGCCATGTACGCAGGCACGGCGAGCCGCGAACAGATCCAGGGCTGGGTGGCCAACCGCTTCTATTACCAGGTGTGCATTCCGCTGAAGGATGCCGCGATCATGGCCAACTGCCCGGACCGCGACACCCGCCGCGAATGGGTGCAGCGCATCCTCGATCACGACGGCGCGCCCGGCGAGGAGGGCGGCATCGAAGCCTGGTTGCGCTTGGCTGAGGCCGTGGGCCTGGACCGCGAGCAGGTGCTGTCGCAGGAGCTGGTGCTGCCCGGCGTGCGCTTCGCCGTCGATGCCTACGTCAACTTCGCTCGCCGCGCGAGCTGGCAGGAAGCGGCGAGCAGCTCGCTGACCGAGCTGTTCGCCCCGCAGATCCACCAGTCGCGCCTGGATACTTGGCCGCAGCACTACCCGTGGATCGATGCCACCGGCTACGACTACTTTCGCAAGCGCCTGAAAGAGGCACGCCGCGATGTCGAGCATGGTCTGCGCATCACACTTGCCTATTACCGCACGGTCGAGGGCCAGCAGCGCATGCTGGAGATCTTGCAGTTCAAGCTGGACGTGCTGTGGAGCATGCTCGATGCCATGAGCATGGCCTACGAGCTGGAGCGCCCGCCGTACCACACGGTGACGGCCGAGCGCGTCTGGCACCGGGGGATCGCCCTATGAGTCGCAAACCATCGGTGCGCACGGCGCACCCTACAACAGCATTCCGCGTAGGGCGCGCCGTGCGCACCGCAACGGAGCCGAAATTATGACAACCGACATCCTGCCCAAGGTGCCCGCCATCCGCCGCGGCTTTCGCCTGCAGTTCGAACCGGTGCAGAACTGCCATGTGCTGCTCTACCCGGAAGGCATGATCAAGCTCAACGACAGCGCCGGGGAAATCCTCAAACAGGTCAACGGCAGCCATAGCGTCGGCCAGATCATCGCCGCGCTGAGTGAGCGCTTTCCCGATGTGCCAGGGCTCGATGAAGACATCCTGGCCTTTATGGAGGTAGCCAATGCACAGTTCTGGATCGAGCTTCAGTAAGCCGGGCCATGAAGCAGGGCCGCCGCTCTGGCTGCTGGCCGAGCTGACCTACCGTTGCCCGCTGCAGTGCCCGTACTGCTCCAATCCGCTGGATTTCAGCCAGCAGGGCGCGGAACTGTCCACCGCCGAATGGCTTGAGGTGTTTCGCCAGGCCCGCGAACTGGGCGCGGCGCAGCTGGGCTTTTCCGGCGGCGAACCGTTGGTGCGTCAGGACCTGGCCGAGCTGATCAAGGGCGCGCGCGACCTGGGCTACTACACCAACCTGATCACCTCCGGTATCGGCCTGACCGAGGCGCGTATCGCCGAGTTCGCCGAGGCGGGGTTGGACCATATTCAGATCAGCTTCCAGGCCGCGGACGAGGAGGTCAACAACCTGCTGGCAGGCTCGAAAAAGGCCTTCGCCCACAAGCTGGCCATGGCCCGGGCGGTGAAGGCTCATGGCTACCCGATGGTGCTGAACTTCGTCACCCATCGGCACAATATCGACAATATCGAACGCATCATCGAGCTGTGCCTGGAACTGGAGGCCGACTTCGTCGAGCTTGCCACCTGTCAGTTCTATGGCTGGGCCGAACTCAACCGCGCCGGGTTGCTGCCAACCCGTGCGCAACTCGACCGCGCTGAGCGCATCACCAACCAGTGGCGCGACAAGCTGGCCGCTGAAAACCACCCGTGCAAACTGATCTTCGTTACCCCGGATTACTACGAGGAGCGCCCCAAGGCTTGCATGAACGGTTGGGGCAATCTGTTTCTCGACATCACCCCCGACGGCACGGCATTGCCATGCCATAGCGCGCGGCAACTGCCGGTGCAGTTTCCCAGTGTGCGTGAGCACAGCATCGAGCATATCTGGCGCCATTCCTTCGGCTTTAACCGCTTTCGCGGTGACGACTGGATGCCCGAGCCATGCCGCAGCTGCGACGAGAAGCACAAGGATTTTGGCGGCTGCCGTTGCCAGGCCTTTATGCTTACCGGCGATGCCAGCAACGCCGACCCGGTGTGCAGTAAGTCGGCGCAGCATGGCGTGATTCTCGCAGCCCGCCAGCAGGCCGATGAGGCACCGCTGGGCTTGGATGGCCTGCAATACCGCAACGAGAAGGCCTCACGAATCATATGCAAGATGTAGGGTGCGCCGTGCGCACCGACCCCGACCTGATCTGGAGCGCCGAGCAGGCTGCTGCCGCCAGTACCGACTTCGCCGAGTTGCACGCCGCCCATGGCGGTGTGCTCTGGGTGGCGTTTGACCCGCAGCAGGCGCGCTGCGGTCTGTTCTTCTGGCGTGATGGCGTAAGTTGTGAGCTGACCCCTCAGGGGTTTTCCGTTCGCAGCCGGGTCTATGAATACGGCGGGGGTGCTTGCTGTGCCACCGATCAGGGCGTGGCCTTTGTCAATGAAAGCGACCAGCAAATCTATCGTATCGATATCGCTGAGGGGGCTGGTGCGCACAGCGCACCCTACCAGCTTAGCGATTCGCCTCACTGCCGTTATGGCGATCTGTCATTCGTGCCCGCCTGGCAGGCACTACTGGTCGTCGAGGAGAGCCACGAGGCCGGTTCGGTCGTGCATCGCCTGGTGCGCATCAGCCTTACGGGCAAGCGCGACGTGCTGGTCGAAGGTGCCGATTTTTATGCCGCCCCCATAGCCAACTCTTGCGGTCAGCGTCTGGTCTGGATCGAGTGGGATCGTCCACAGCAACCCTGGGTCGCCACGCGCTTGTGTCAGCGTGATTCGGGTGAGCGTACCCGTGTGCTGGCCGGGCAGGCGGGTGATCAATCCCTGCAGCAGCCACGCTTCGATGCGCAGGATCGGCTGTGGGTGTTGAGCGACCAGGCGGGGTGGTGGCAGCCCGAGTGCGTCGATGCCGATACGAAGAGGGAGGCCGCGCCCTACGATCACGCGCCGGCGCCCTGGCAACTGGGTGGCCGAACCTACTTGCCGCTTGAGCATGATGAGCTGCTGCTGACGCGTTGCGAGGAGGGTTTCGCCGTGTTGCTGGACGTAGGGTGCGCCGTGCGCACCAATGTCGTATGCGCAGGCGTCGATGGTGCGCACAACCTAGGCGGCCCCGCGTCATCCTACGAGGGCGCGGCCGGCGAACTGCGTCTTGCTGAAAACTTCACCCGCTTTCGCGCCCTGGCGGCGGATGCCGGGCATTACTACTGTATCGCCGCCTCACCGAGCCGGCTGCCGGTCGTGCTGGCGATTGCCCGAGGTGATGGCGCGGTACGGGTATTGGCCGGTGGTGAGAGCCCCTTGAACGAAACGCACCTTTCTCTGCCGCAGCCTGTTGACTTCGCGGTGGGCGAGGGTGAGCGCTGTTATGGTTTTTTCTATGCGCCGGTAGAGGAGGGCGAGAAGCCGCCGCTGCTGATCTTCCTGCACGGCGGGCCGACCTCGGCCTGCTACCCGGTGTTCGACCCGCGTATCGCCTTCTGGACGCTGCGCGGCTACGCCGTACTCGACCTCAACTACCGTGGCAGCAGCGGCTACGGCCGTGCCTATCGCTTGCGCCTGGCCCGGCAGTGGGGCGAGCTGGAGGTGGAGGATATTCGCGCGGCCATCGACACGCTGGCTCGCGAAGGCTATATCGATCCTCGGCGCGTATTTGTGCGCGGTGGCAGTGCCGGCGGCTTCAGCGCGCTGCGGGCATTGGTTGAGTTGCCGCAGTTGCGCGGCGGCGCCAGCCTCTACGGCGTCAGCGACCCGTTGGCGCTGCGCCAGCTGACCCACAAGTTCGAAGCGGATTACTTGGACTGGCTGATCGGCGACCCCGAGCAGGATGCCGAGCGTTATCAGTGCCGTACACCTCTGTTGCAGGCCGAACGGATCACGGCAGCGGTGATTTTCTTCCAGGGCGCGCTGGACGCCGTGGTGGTGCCGAGCCAGACCGAGAGCATGGTCGAGGCATTACGCCTGCGTGGTTTGCCGGTGGAATATCACCTGTTCGCCGAAGAACGCCACGGTTTTCGTCAGGCCAGCAATCTGGCCGCCGCATTGCGCGCCGAGCATGCCTTTTATCAGCAGTTGAGCTGAACACAGGTCGCATTGCATAAACCGAGCAATGCAGTAGGCTGGCTGGCGTATACCTTGCTAAACCTATCCCATAACAACAAGAACAGGCCGTTGTATGAGCCACACCCTCAGCCAGTTACGTAAATTTGTTTCACCGGAAATCATTTTCGGTGCCGGTTGCCGACACAACGTCGCCAACTACGCCAGTACTTTTGGTGCTCGCAAGGTGCTGGTGGTGTCCGACCCTGGCGTGGTCGCTGCCGGTTGGGTGAGCGATGTTGAAGTCAGCCTGCAGGCACAGAATATCGACTACTGCCTTTACACCGATGTATCGCCTAACCCGAGGGTGGAAGAGGTAATGCTCGGTGCGGAAATTTACCGGGCAAACGCCTGCAACGTGATTGTTGCCATCGGTGGCGGCAGCCCGATGGATTGCGCCAAAGGCATCGGCATTGTTGTCGCCCACGGCCGTAGCATTCTCGAATTCGAAGGTGTGGACACCATTCGTGTACCAAGCCCGCCGCTGATCCTGATTCCTACCACTGCCGGTACGTCTGCTGACGTATCGCAGTTCGTGATCATCTCCAACCAGCAGGAGCGGATGAAGTTCTCCATCGTCAGTAAGGCGGTGGTGCCGGACGTGTCGCTGATCGACCCGGAAACCACCCTGAGCATGGATCCGTTCCTCAGCGCCTGTACCGGTATCGATGCGCTGGTGCATGCGATCGAGGCATTCGTTTCCACCGGCAGCGGGCCGCTAACCGACACCCATGCGCTGGAGGCCATGCGCCTGATCAACGGCAACCTGGTGCAGATGATCGCCACCCCCAACGACATCGTCCTGCGCGAGAAGATCATGCTGGGCAGCATGCAGGCCGGGCTGGCGTTCTCCAACGCGATTCTTGGCGCAGTGCATGCCATGAGCCACAGCCTCGGCGGCTTTCTCGATCTGCCGCATGGCATGTGCAACGCGGCGCTGTTCGAGCATGTGGTGGCGTTCAACTACAGCGCCGCGCCGGAGCGCTTCCGCATGGTCGCGCAGACCCTGGGCATCGACGTGCGCGGGCTTAATCACAACCAGATCCGCCAGCGCCTGGTGGAGCACCTGGTGGCTTTCAAGAAGTCGGTGGGCTTCCATGAAACCCTCAAGCTGCATGGGGTTTCCAGCTCTGATATTCCGTTCCTCTCGCGGCATGCCATGGAAGATCCATGCATCCTGACCAACCCACGCGAGTCCAGTCAGCGTGATGTTGAGGTTGTCTATGGCGAAGCCCTCTGAGTTGTCGCAGTCGCAGAGCGAGGCCCTTGCCGGCCTGCTCGGGTTGGGCAGTCAATCGGCACGCAAGAGCCATTACCCCGAACTGTTGGCGCGTCTGGAGGAGCTGGAGACCGAGCGCAACCGCTACAAGTGGCTGTTCGAGCATGCCGTACACGGGATTTTCCAGGCCAGTCTGCAGGACGGCTTGCTGGCGGCCAACCCGGCCTTGGCGCGCATGCTGGGTTACGACGACCCGCAGCAGGTACTCTGGTCTCTGAACGGTTTGGCCAACTACCTGTTCATTGGCGGTGTCGCCGAACTGGAGCATATACGCAGTGTGCTGGCCGATGAGCCGGGGCTCTTCGGTTATGAAACTCAGCTGCGTCGACGCGACGGCAGTGTGATCGACGTGCTGATGAATCTGCTTCTCAAGCCGGGCGAAAACGGCCTGTTTGAAGGCTTTGTCGCCGATATCACCGAGCGCAAACAGGCCCAGCAACGCTTGCAGCAACTCAATGACGAACTGGAGCAGCGGGTTGGCGCACGTACCGGTGAGCTGCAGGAGGCCAACCGTAACTTGTTGCAGCAGATCGTCGAGCGTAAACGCATTGAAAAGGCCCTTCGCGAGGCCCGGGATGCCGCCGAAGAGGCCAACCGTAGTAAGGATAAGTATCTGGCCGCTGCGAGCCATGACTTGCTACAGCCATTGAACGCCGCACGCCTGCTGATCTCGACCCTGCGTGAGCGTCGCCTGCCTGCCAGTGAGCAGAACTTGGTGGAGCGTACTCACCAAGCGCTGGAAGGGGCCGAAGACCTGCTTACAGATCTGCTGGATATTGCCCGCCTGGACCAGGCGGCGATCAAGCCCGATCTGGATGTCTACAGCCTCGGCGAACTGCTCGCGCCGCTGGCCTCTGAGTTTCAGCCGGTGGCGGCTGCGGTCGGGCTGCAACTACGCGTACGCCATGGTGAGCACCTGCTCAATACCGATCTGCGTCTGCTTACGCGCATTTTGCGCAACTTTCTCAGCAACGCCTGCCGCTACACCGAGCAAGGGCGCATTCTCCTCGGCGCGCGCAAGCGCGGCGGCTATGTCGAGCTGCAGGTGTGGGACAGCGGTACGGGGATTGCTGAAGACCAGCTGAAAAACATCTTCCTCGAATTCAACCAGCTGAATGTCGGCCGTGCCGCCGAGCGCAAGGGTGTTGGCCTGGGCCTTGCCATCGTCGAGCGTATCGCACGCATTCTCGATTACCCCATAAAGGTGCGTTCTCAGCCAGGGCGTGGTTCGGTGTTTAGTATTCGTGTACCGCTGGCCAGCCCCACCCAGCAACGCGCTGTTGTGGCGCTTGCGATACCGCAACAACGCCTGGGCGATCCACTACCGGGGCGAAGGCTGTTGGTGCTGGATAACGAACTGAGCATTTTGCACAGCATGTCAGCCCTACTGGAGCAATGGGGTTGTCAGGTGCTTACTGCTACCGATCAGGCTAGCGCTCTAGAGGTACTTGGCGCCCGTCCGCCGGAGCTGATCTTGGCAGACTTTCACCTGGATCATGGCGTGGTCGGTAGTGAGGTGGTGCAGCACCTGCGTCAGCACTTCGGTACAAACATTGCTGCGGTGATGATCACCGCAGACCGCAGCGATCAGTGCCGCCGGGAGCTACATGGGATGGGCGTGCCCTTGCTCAACAAACCGGTCAAGCCGGGCAAGCTGCGTGCAGTGCTGAGCCAGATACTGCAAGATCTGCAGATGCCACGCGACTAGGCTCTATGTGTTGTTCATTCCCCAGATAAACGTCAGCCGGCTGTTTAGCGTTTGCTCTCGACATTGGAAACAAAAAGCCGCCTGAATAACTAGAGCCTACTTTGTATGCCTCAAGCCAAAAATCTTACTTCTGTCCCTCATCGTGTTTCTGCTGACGCGCGACGTCATTATTTTGGGCACGAAGGGGCAGTTGTATGGCTAACCGGTTTGTCAGCCTCCGGTAAGTCAACACTGGCTATGGGGCTTGAAGAAAAAATGCTAACGCTTGGTTATGCCTGTTACACCCTGGATGGCGATAACGTCCGTAATGGCCTGAATGCCAATCTTGGTTTCTCACCAGTAGACCGTACGGAGAATATCCGTCGGGTTGGCGAAGTAGCGGCACTATTCGCTGATGCAGGATTGATTTGTATCACTGCATTCATCTCGCCTTATCAAAAAGATCGATTGCTGGCACGCAGGGCGAGTAGTCGGACGAGGTTTCATGAAATCTATGTATCAGCGGATTTGTCCACCTGCGAGGCGCGTGATCCCAAAGGGCTTTATCGTAAAGCGCGGGCAGGGGAGTTGTGCGACTTTACTGGTATTGATGCGCCATATGAAATTCCGGATTCACCAGACCTTGTTATCAATACGCGGCACGAGTCGCCAGCTCAATGCATTGAGTACCTACTGGATTATTTGTTGAAACAGCATCCCTTACGTTGATCTGTCATGTCGACAGTTACTCCGTGATCTAACAGCGATAACTATAAAACAGGCGATTTCTTCCATCTGCGGTTATTCCCTTGACGCTCTCCGCTGCTGTCGTAGACTCCGCCCATCCGTCAGGGAGTAACGGTTATGCGGTATTTGAGTGGTTGGGTAGTGGGGTTGGTACTAGTGGCGAGCGGTGCTCAGGCGCAGACACCTGCGAGCGATGATCCGTTGCTCGAAAGCAGTGTATCGAGCGCGGCACCCAGCGGCGCCGAGGCACGTGGGGTGCTCCGCGCACGGGATCAGGCGGTGCTGGCCAGTGAGTTGGCCGGGCGTATTGTCGAGTTGCCATTCAGCGAGGGCGAGTCTTTCAAAAAGGGTGACATCCTGGCGCGGTTCGACTGCTCGGCGTACCAGGCTCAGCTCAAGGCGGCCCAGGCGGCGAGCCGGGGGGCCAATGAAGAGTTGGCGCATAACCGGCAACTGGCCGCGCTGAATTCTGTCGGGCGTTTTGAAGTCGCACGGGCGGAGGCTCGACTCAGCGAGGCCCAGGCGCAGTCTCAGGTGTATCAGGTGCAGGTCAAGCGCTGCAGCGTAGTCGCGCCGTTCGATGGTCAGGTGGTGGCGCGCAAGGTCCAGCGTTATGAAAGTGTGGCTGCCGGTGCGCCGCTGCTGGATGTAGTCGACAACCGCACCCTGGAGATCCACCTGCTGGTGCCATCACGCTGGATGAGCAAGCTCAAGCCCGGTCAGTCTTTCACCTTTATCCCCGATGAAACCGGCCAGCCATTGCAGGCGACGGTCAAGCGCCTGGGCGCGCGTATCGATGAGGGCAGCCAGACCCTGCTGCTGGTAGCGACCCTGCCGGATGTCAGTGGTCTGTTGTCCGGCATGAGCGGCACGGCGCAGTTCGCGGAGCTCAAGTGAACGCGCCGCTGATGGGCAACGCCGAGCAGGCGTTCGCCCGTTTTCTCGATCTGGAGCGCCAGACACGGGCCGCGCGAACACCCGCGCAATTGAGCTACAGCCTGGTTAACGATGGCCAGGCACTGTTCGGCTTTCGTCACGCAGCCCTGTTGATCGCCGGCAAGGTAGAGGCGGTGACAGGCGTCAGTGCGGTGGAGCCGAACGCGCCGTTCGTGGCCTTTGTCGAGCAGGCCGTGGCGCAACTGTTCAAGCAGGGAGTGCTGAATCAGGCTCGCGTAATCCCCCCTGATGGGGTGAGCGAATCCATTCAGGCGGATTGGCGGAGCCTGTCGGCCGGGCAGGTGTTCTGGCTGCCGCTGATCGATCATCAGAGCCAGGTATTCGGCGGCTTGTGGCTGGCCCGTGACCTGCCATGGTCCCCTCCTGAACAGGTGCTGCTGTCGCAGCTGGGCGATACCTACAGCCATGCCTGGCTGGCTCTGCAACCGCGCAAGCCCTGGAGACTGCGCTGGACGCGCAAGCGCCAGGCCGCGCTTTTGGCGGCGCTGCTACTGGTGTTGCTGATACCGGTACGCCAGTCGGTACTGGCCCCGGCCGAAGTGGTACCGCTGGGCGGCCAGGTGGTGGCGGCGCCGCTGGACGGGGTGATTGCCGAATTTCTGGTCAAGCCGAACCAGAGCGTCAACAACGGTGACCTGTTACTGCGCTTTGAAAGCACCAGCCTCAAGGCCCAGGCCGATGTGGCCGAGCGAGCCTTGGGCGTGGCCGAGGCCGAGCTCAAGGCCAACTCCCAGCGCTCGTTTGCCGATGCGGAATCGAGTTCGAGGATTGACCTGCTGGCAGCGCGCGTCGAGCAGAAACGTGCCGAATATAACTACGCCATCGAGTTACTCAAGCGCAGTGAGGTGCGTGCCGAGCGGGACGGTATTGCGGTGTTTGCCGACGTCGAGCGTTGGCTCGGCAAGCCGGTGCAGACCGGTGAGCGTTTGATGGAAATTGCCGACCCGACTCAGGCCGAGTTGCGCATTGAGCTGGCCGTTGGTGATGCGATTGCCCTGGCGCCCGACGCACCAGTGGCGTTGTTTCTCGACAGTGATCCGTTGCATCGTCATCAGGCCTGGCTTGAGCGTTCCGCCTATGAGGCGCAGCCCACCGCCGCCGGGCAACTGGCCTACCGGCTGGACGCGCGCTTTGATGCCGCGGCGCCCCGCATCGGCCTGCGCGGCACGGCGAAAATCTTCGGCGAGCGCGCGCCGTTGGCGCTGTACCTGCTACGGCGGCCATTGGCCGGTCTGCGCCAGAGCCTGGGGCTGTAGCATGAGCTTGCCTAGCCTACGGCCGGATCTGCAATTGTCGTCAGCTGCGCCAGACCCGGACGGCTCGCCCCAATGGACCCTGGCCGACCCGGTGCGCGGGCGTTATTTCAAGCTCGGTGCGGCGGCGATGCGTTTGCTGCGCCACTGGTCCTTGGGCGATCCGCAGCAGGTGCTGCACGCGGCAAACCGTGAGCCCGGTCTGCCGCTTACCGGCGAGTCGCTGGAGCAATTGCTGGTTTTCTTACGTGGCCACGATCTGATCAGTTCGATGGACCCGCAACAACGCGACAGTTATCAGTTCAAGACTGCGGCCCAGCGCCAGAGCATTTGGCAGATCCTGCTGCATCAATACCTGTTTTTCCGCATTCCGCTGTGGCGACCGGACGCTTTTCTCAACCGCACCTGGCCGTGGCTCGCGCGGTTCGGCCCTGGCATCTTGCGCTATGGCATCCCGCTGACCCTGGGTGTGGGTATTTTTCTGGTGTCGCGGGACTGGCAGCGCTTCATCGCGACTTTTCCGCATCTGTTCAGCCTGGGCGGTGCACTGGCATTTGCGGTCGCGCTGTTCTTTGCCAAGCTGTGCCACGAGTTCGGCCATGCCTTTATGGCCAAACGCGCCGGCTGTCGTGTGCAAAGCATGGGTGTGGCGTTCATGGTGCTGTTGCCGATGTTTTATACCGACGTTAGCGACGCCTGGAGGGTCAACGATCGGCGGGCGCGACTGCTGATCGGCGCAGGCGGTGTGCTGGCAGAATTGCTCCTGGCGTGCGTCGCCTTGCTGGCCTGGTCGCTGTTGCCCGACGGGCCGGCACGCACTGCAGCGTTCATGCTGGCCAGTGCCACCTGGATCACCACGCTGATCATCAACCTGAACCCGTTCATGCGTTTCGACGGTTATTTCCTGCTCAGTGATTTCTGGGCGGTGGACAACCTGCAAGGCAGGGCCTTTGCCCTGTGCCGTTGGCGCCTGCGTGAGGCCCTGTTCGGCTATGGTGCGGCGGCACCAGAGCCTTGGTCGACAACGATGCGCCGTCGCTTACTGGTCTGGGGCTACGGGGCCTGGCTGTGGCGTGCGGCCTTGTTCTTGGGCATTGCCCTGGCGGTCTATCACCTGTTCTTCAAGGTGTTGGGTATTTTTCTGATGGTGGTGGAACTGGTGTGGTTTATTTTTATGCCCATCGCGACGGAGTGGCGGCAATGGTGGAGTCACCGTGAGCAGGCCCATGGCCCGCGGGTACTGCTGACAGGTCTGGGGTTGCTGGCGCTGTTACTGGCGTTATTACTGCCCTGGCGCAATGCGGTGGAGGTGCCAGCAATGTTTGAGGCCGGGCGCACCAGCACCTTGCATACCCCCGTGGCAGCGCAGATCAAACAGGTCAACGTGCAGGATGGCCAGAGCGTAGCCCCGGGGGATGTGCTGATTGAACTGGACTCCCCGGACATGGCTTCACGTCTGGCTATCGTGCGCAGGGAAATCGAGATCTTGCAGTTACAAATGCGCCGTCAGGCCGGACGCAGTGAAACCGCAGCCGATGCCGGTATCGTCGAACAACAGTTGGCTGAAGCGGTGGCCGAATACCGAGGCTTGGCCGCTCAGCGAGAGCGCTTGCTGTTACGTGCGCCTCATGCCGGTGAGGTGCGCGATCTGCTGGCAAACCTGACGGCGGGCCGTTGGTTGTCGCCCTCGCAGCCGTTGGCGCGGGTGGTACAGCGCGACTCGCGGCTGCGTGGCTACCTTGCCGAAGCTGAGCTGTGGCGAGTCGAACCGGGGGCCGTGGGGCGCTTTATTGCTGATGACCCGATGCACCCGTCGATTGCTGTGCAATTGGATGAAATCGACAGCAACGGCGTGGGCTGGCTTGAGCTACAAGCGTTGGCCTCCGACCACCATGGCCCGATTGCTGTACGCCGGGATTCGCAGCAACGGGCGACGCCAGTGCAGGCGCAATATGGTGTGCGCTTGAGTGCACTTGATGAGATCCCCGCCCCTGCGCAACCCCTGCGTGGTGTGGTGGTGCTGCAAGGCCAGGGAGAGTCGGTACTGGGGGCGGCTTGGCGCAGACTGGCGGCGCTGGGTGTAAGGGAAAGCGGATTTTAGGGAGCAGACATGAAATCAGTGGTAGCAGACGGGTTGGTCGTACGTCCTGCGCAGGCGAGCGATGGGCCATTTTTGCAGAACCTTTACCAGGCAGCACGGCCGGATCTGCAATGGATCGACGGTGAGCCTGAGCACATACAGCAGGTGATTGCGCAGCAATTTCAGGTGCAGGAGCAAGGGCTGGGAGAGCATTTTCCCGATGCCATGCATTACGTCGTGGAAAAGCTCGGCACCGCTGTGGGCGCCTTGAGCACTGATTTTGGTCCTAATGAAATTCGGGTGTTGTACCTGGCCTTTATCCCCCAGGCCCGTGGCCAGGGTTATGGCCGCGCAGTGTTGCAAGGCGTGCAAGCTGCTGCCCAGCAGATTCGTTGCCCGGTCGCGACCGTGGTCTGGGCCAGCAACCCCCACGCGCGCCAGCATTATCTGGCACTTGGCTTTGAGGTCGAAGAACGCAACCCGGCGGCGGAGCGGCTGGTCTGGTATCCGAAAGGCAACTGAGCTTGTGCATAACCGACTGTGGCGAGGTCGCAGGTGCCTCGCCACAGTCGTCACTTGATACTCGTTTAGTTAAACGCGATATAGAAATACCCCAGCGCCGGATCTCGCCCCAAAGCGGGGGTGCGTGACACAAACAGCCCTTCCAGTCGGCCCAGCTCGGGCACCTCCAACGTACAGAGCCCATCCACAAAGGCTGTGGCTTGCAAACTATTGAGCGCCACATTGAAAGGCATGCGTTGGCTGTGCGGCATCTTCGAGCGAGGTGTTTCTTCGAGAGTTTCGATCCGCACGGGCAAGCAACTGCCGTCGGGTAGCGTCAGGTTGCTGATTTGCCCCAGCAACGGCTGGAAATGGTGGCTATGAACCTGTTGCAGCATGTCGACACTCCACGGCCGGAGGGCCAAAGCCCTCCGGCCGGTCATCAGTTAGTTACGTGACGGGAAGATGCCTTGCAGGGCAATACTGAAGTTGATCGCCAAGAAGGGATTCATGATCGCCATCGGCGTACCGCCGCCAGCGGGGGAAACTGTACCGCTGACGGTAGTGTTGACACCCTTTAGCGGTACGGGTGAGGCACCTAGCTGGTCGGAGTAAATAGTCGCAGTCCCTGGACCGCCCCCCGAGGTTCCCAAAAACGAGTTGGTAGCCGTTGGCGCACTCACCGGGTTACTGGCTGGGTTTGCCAGTTCCACTGTGGTCGCAGCCGTGATGGCCGCGAGTGCATGTGTGTGATTGGGCAGGTTGGTGAGCGTGGCGGTGACGGCTTCGGTGCCTGAAATTGTGCCGATGACTCGGGGTGTCAAGCCTGGGCCTGAACCCTGGCCAAGCGGCAGACGGCCTTGCAGGTTAGGCAGCAAAAACGTGTTCTGGCCATCGCCTCCGTAGGTCACCCCGATCAGCGCGTATAGCGCTTGGTATTGCGAGATGCTGAGCGTTTGTCCATTGCATAGCGCCCAATCCCTGGGGGCAAAGTTAAATGCGAACGACTGGATAGTGCCGATAAATACTTCCATAGAATTTTCATCCCTTAACTATTGAACTGGCGGTACGCGACAAGACTGCGAAGAGACAAAGGGCGATTAGTGCGCGTTCTTTGAGCGCTTGGCTTGGTCACGCAGACTTAGCGTAGACGGGCTATTTCATTCTGCCGCGCGGCAGAAGCAGAAAAATCTTGCCGACCCGATTAAACATTTCAGCTGGTCGAGCTCACTCATTTCATCTGCTTTTCACAGTCCAGCGTGCCTTTGATATCGAAATACTGCTGGGCGTAGTGCGCTTACTCGACTAGTCTTTGTCCTACAAATGGATCAACAATGGTGCAGGGATGTCACAGTTTCATTTTATCTCCGGCTTGCCGCGCTCGGGTTCAACCCTGCTTTCTGCGATCCTTCTGCAGAATCCGCGTTTTCATGCCGGGATGACCAGCCCCGTCGGTTCGCTGTTCAACGGCGTTCTCCAGCAATGCAGCGCCGGCAGCGAGTTCGGCTCGGTGATCGACACCGACCAGCGGCGCCGTTTGCTGCGTGGGCTGTTCGACTCCTACTACGCTGATAAGGCCGATAAACCCCTCATCTTCGACACCAACCGTCAGTGGTGCGCACGCCTGCCTGCCCTGCATGATCTGTTTCCTCAAGCCAAAACCATCGCCTGCGTGCGCAACGTCGCCTGGGTCCTCGATAGCCTGGAGCGGATCTACCGTGCCAACCCTTTCGAGAACACCAAACTGTTCAATGACGACGACGAGCGCAACACCGTCTACAGCCGCTGCGAAACCCTGGCGCAGCGTAACCGCCTGGTGGGGTTTGCCTGGACGGCACTGAAAGAGGCCTATTACGGCGAACATGCCGAGTCGTTGCTGATCGTTGATTACGACCTGCTGAGCCAAGCCCCGGAGCGAGTGATGCGACTGGTGTATGAGTTCATTGGCGAGCCTTGGTTCGAGCACGACTTCAATCGTTTGACCTACGACGCACCTGCCTTTGACCAGTCTCTAGGGGTTGCCGGCCTGCACAAGGTCAGGCCCGAGGTCGCGCCGCAAGTCCGGCGTACCCTGTTGCCGCCGGACCTGTTTGAAAAGTATGCCGCGTTGTCATTCTGGCGCGATGGCGCCTCCAGCGCAGCCAATGTTATTCGTATGAAAACCGACGCCGCGATCAGTTGATTGCGGTTTTTCATTGATGTGTTAGAGACGTTCGAGTTCGGGTGAACCTTATGTGGTGGAGCAAAGGCAAATCGCGGGTAACCGAGGGCGCACAGGCCCTGGCATCGCCAATGATCATGTCCCTGGAACCGCGAATGCTGTTCGACGGTGCCGTGGCCGCTACCGTGGCCGATGCCGCGCAGCAAGACGCTCAACCGGCCCCCGATAACACCCAAACCTCGACGGCGGAGCAGGCTTCAGATCACCAAACACCTCAAGGTCAGACCGACGCCACCGAGGCGGTCGTGCCGGGCAAGGCAGTGCTGTTTGTCGACTCCCGTGTCAGGGATGCCGCCAGCCTGCTCGACGGCGTTGCACCCGGCACCCTGGTGGTGGAGCTGGATGGCAGCAAGGACGGCCTGCAGCAGATTGCCGACTATCTGCAGTCCCACCAGGGCATCAGCTCGGTGCAGATTATTGCCCACGGTAACGCCGGTGATTTGTGGCTGGGTAACAGCTATCTGTCGGCCGACAACATCCAGGCCCGCAGCGAGGTACTGGCGCAGATCGGCCAGAACATGAATGCCGGTGGCGATATCCTGATCTACGGTTGCTACACCGCCGAAGGCGACCGCGGCCTGAGCCTGGTCGAGTCCTTGGCGCAGTTGACGGGTCGTGATGTAGCGGCCTCCGATGACCGCACAGGGATGGGCGGCGACTGGGAGCTGGAAATCGCGGCCGGCAACATTGAAAGCGCCAGCGTGCTGTCTGCCAGCGCCATGAGCGAATATGAATGGGGGCTGGCTACCTGGACCGCGACCAACAACTTCAATGCAGGGGTGGGATCCTTGCGTGCTGCCCTGACTTCTGCGCAGAACGGCGACATTGTCACCTTCGATATCGGCATGACCGTCGCGCTGACCAGTGCGCTGGTGGTCGACAAAAACATCACCATCGACGGCGACCTTGATAACGACAACGTCGCCGACGTCACCCTGGATGGGCAATATCGCACCCAGATACTCCGCGTAACGGCCGGTACCACGGCCACTCTTGATGGCCTGGTGATTACCCGCGGCATGGTCGCGGGCGACGGTGGCGACAGTGGCGCAACTGCACAGGTAGCCCAAGGCGGCGGCATCTACAACGCCGGCACCCTCACCCTGAGAAACGTCACGGTTACTGCGAACGCTGCGTCAGGCGGTGGTGGTGGTGGCGGTGTGTCGCCGACCTATGCCGGCGGTGGCGGTGGTGGTGGTGGTGCAATAGCCACCAGCCCAGGCAGTGTCGGCGGCAGCGGCGGCGATTCCTTTGCTAATGGCGGATATTTCTACCCGGGCGAACTCGGCTCGGCTGGTGAAGGCGGCGACGGCGGCAACAGCGCTGGCGGCAAGGGTGGCACCGCTGCTGGCGTTGGCGGGGCTGGCGGCACCTACGGGGGCTATTCCAGTGGTTCAGCCGGAGGTACGGCTTCCGCTGGCGGGGTGTCCATCGGCGGCGGCGGTGGCGGTGCTGGCTTTGACGCCATCGGCGGGGCCGGTGGCGGAGCAGTTGGCGGTATCTACAACGATACCGGCGCGACCCTACGGGTTATCGGCAACTCGGTGATTTCCAACAACATCGGTGCGGGTGGTGGTGGTGGCGGTGGCGGTTCTTATGGCAATAACCAAGCAGGCGGAGCTGGCGGCGTCGGTGTCGGCGCCATTTGGAACAAGGGCTCGATCCTGATGACTGCCGCCAACTTCGGCGCACTGGCCGGCAACGTCGGTGTTGGCGGTACGGGCGGCACAAGTGCCGGCACCCCAGGTAGTTCTCCGGCAGCGCAGAACAGCATCTACGGCGACGGTGGCACCCTCAACAGCAACTACGTACCAGACGAGACACCGCCCACTGCCACCATTGTAGTGGCCAATACCAGCCTGAACTCCGGTGCCACCTCGTTGGTGACCATCACCTTCTCCGAAGCCGTAACCGGCTTTACCAACGCCGACTTGACGATTGCCAACGGCACGCTCAGCACTATCAGCAGCAGCGACGGTGGCATCACTTGGACCGCCACCCTGACCGCGGCCAGTAATATCACCGACACCACCAACCTCATCACCCTGAATAACACGGGTGTGCAGGATGCGGCCGGCAATGCCGGCGTGGGCACCACCGACTCGAACAATTACATCGTCAACGACACCGTGGCGCCCACGGCGTCCATCGTGGTGGCTGACACTGCCCTCAGGATTGGCGAGACCTCGACGGTCACCATTACCTTCAGCGAAGCGGTGAGCGGTTTCACCGTCGCCGACCTGACGGTCGCTAACGGTACCCTCAGCGGCCTGAGCAGTAGCGACGGCGGCATCACCTGGACGGCCACGCTGACACCGGATGCGGCGATCACCGATACCTCCAATCTCATTGTCCTGAATAACACTGGCGTGGCGGACCTCAATGGCAATGCTGGCGTGGGGACTACCAACTCCAACAACTACGCTATCGACACGCAACGCCCGACCGCCACCATCGTGGTGTCCGACACCGCGCTGCGCGTTGGTGAAACCTCCGTGGTGACTATCACCTTCAACGAGGCAGTGAGTGGTTTCACCACCGCTGACCTGACGGTTGCCAACGGTTCGGTCACCGGGTTGAGCAGCAGCGACGGCGGTATCACCTGGACCGGGACGCTTACCCCGAGCGCCAGTATCACTGACACCAGCAACCTGATCACCCTGGATAACACCGGCGTTGCCGATCTGTCCGGGAACGCTGGCACCGGCACCACCGATTCAAACAACTATGCCATCGACACGCTGCGTCCCACCGCGACCATCGTGGTGGCCGATACCGCGCTGAACATCGGCGAAACCTCGCTGGTCACCATTACCTTCAGCGAAGCGGTGACCGGCTTCACCTTGGCCGACCTGACCGTTGCCAATGGCTCCCTGAGCGGGCTGAGCAGCAGCGACGGTGGCATCACCTGGACCGCGACGCTCACCCCGAGCGCCAGCGTCAGCGATGCCACCAACCTGATCATCCTGGCCAATACCGGTGTGGCGGACGCGGCCGGTAACACCGGCAGCGGCACCACCAGTTCCAACAACTACGCGGTCGACACGCAGCGGCCAACCGCTAGCATCGTTGTCGCCGACACCTCCCTGAGCGTCGGCGAAACCTCGCTGGTGACCATCACCTTCAACGAAGCGGTAACAGGCTTTACCACCGCCGATCTGACGGTCGCCAATGGTACGATCACCGGCCTAAGCAGCGGCGACGGCGGCATCACCTGGACCGGCACACTTACACCAAGCGCCAGCATCAGCGACACCAGCAACCTCATCACCCTGGATAACACCGGCGTGGCTGACGCGGCGGGCAACGTCGGTACGGGCACCACCGATTCCAACAACTACGCCATCGACACCGCGCGGCCGACCGCGACTATTGTCGTCGCAGACACGGCCGTTGCTGTGGGCGAAACTTCGCTGGTGACGATTACCTTTAGCGAGGCGGTAACAGGTTTCACCCTAGCGGACCTGACGGTTGTCAACGGTAGCCTGAGCGGACTCAGCACCAGCGACAACATCACCTACACTGCGACCTTCACGCCAAGCGCGGGTGTCAGCGATACCACCAACCTGATCACGCTCAATAACACGGGCGTGGTGGATGGTGCGGGCAACGTCGGCAGCGGTACAACCGACTCCAACAACTACGCCGTCGACACCCAGCGTCCGACCGCCACCATCGTGGTCGCCGATACGGCGCTGAGTGTCGGCGAGACGTCGCTGGTCACCATCACCTTCTCCGAAGCGGTGACGGGGTTCGACAATTCGGACCTGAGCATCGCCAACGGCACGCTGAGTGCGGTCAGTAGCAGTGATGGCGGCATCACCTGGACCGCCACCTTTACTCCGGCCCTCGGGGTCAGCGACACGTCCAACCTCATTGTCCTGAACAACACCGGCGTCAGCGATGGGGCGGGCAACACCGGCACCGGCACCACCAACTCCAACAACTACCAGGTCGACACCAACGTGCCGACGGCGACCATCGTGATTGCCGATAGCACGCTGAGCATCGGCGAGACTTCGTTGGTCACAGTGACCTTTAATTCGGCAGTCAGCGGGTTCGATAATTCGGACCTGACCGTCAGCAACGGCACGCTCAGCACCATGAGCAGCACCGACGGCGGCGTCACCTGGACGGCCACCTTCACGCCGAGCGCCAGTATTTCCGATACCAGCAACGTGATCACGTTGGACAATACCGGCCTGATCAATGGCGCGGGCAACGCCGGTGTCGGTACTACCGACTCCAACAACTACACCGTCGACACGGTGCGCCCAACGGCGACCATAGTCGTGGCCGACACCGCTATTGCTGCGGGAGAAACCTCCTTGGTGACCATAACCTTCAGCGAGGCGATAACAGGTTTCACCAGCGCCGACCTGGCGGTTGCCAACGGCGTAGTCTCTGGCCTGAGCAGCAGCGACGGTGGCA
>DASRUM010000055.1:0-4579 GCA_035655415.1 Pseudomonas sp. | reverse complement strand
GATGCCAACCGTGAGCGCATCGGCGTGGCCATGGGCTCCGGTATCGGTGGCCTGACCAATATCGAGAACAACTGCAAGTCGCTGATTGAGCAGGGGCCGCGGCGTATTTCGCCGTTCTTCGTGCCTGGCTCTATCATCAATATGATTTCCGGCTTCCTGTCGATTCATCTGGGACTGCAGGGGCCTAACTACGCCATCGCCACGGCCTGTACCACCGGTACTCACTGCATCGGCATGGCGGCGCGCAATATTGCCTACGGCGAAGCCGATGTAATGGTTGCTGGTGGCGCCGAGATGGCCGCCTGCGGCCTGGGTATGGGCGGCTTTGGTGCGGCTCGTGCGTTGTCGACCCGCAATGACGAGCCGGCCAAGGCCAGCCGCCCTTGGGACAAGGACCGTGATGGTTTTGTTCTCTCCGACGGCGCTGGCGCGCTGGTGCTGGAAGAGTTGGAGCACGCCAAGGCGCGTGGCGCGACCATCCACGCTGAGCTGATCGGCTTTGGCATGAGCGGTGACGCCTACCATATGACCTCGCCACCGGAAGATGGCGCGGGTGCGGCGCGTTGCATGACCAATGCCCTGCGCGATGCTGGCGTAAATCCCGAGCAGGTGCAGTACATCAACGCTCATGGCACCTCGACCTCGGCGGGTGACAAAGCCGAAGTGGCTGCGGTGAAGTCGGTGTTTGGTGAGCACGCCTACAAGCTGGCGGTCAGCTCGACCAAATCCATGACCGGCCACTTGCTCGGCGCTGCCGGTGCGGTGGAGGCGATCTTCAGCATCCTCGCGCTGCGTGATCAGGTGGCGCCGCCCACCATCAACCTGGATAACCCGGACGAAGGCTGTGATCTGGACTTCGTTGCGCACCAGGCCAAGGCCATGGCGCTGGACGTAGTGCTGTCCAACTCCTTCGGTTTTGGTGGCACCAACGGCTCCCTGGTGTTCCGCCGGTTCGCCGGTTGATGCTGAGCTGGGTGGATGGCCAACCGGCCGAGCTGCTGTCCGTCACGGATCGCGGCATGGCCTACGGCGATGGGCTGTTTGAGACCATCGCTGTAAATGCTGGGCAGCCGGTGCTGCTAGAGCGCCATCTGACTCGTTTGGCTGAAGGCTGTGCACGGCTGAAGTTATCCGTCGATCTGCCGACTGTGCGCGCGCAGCTGCTGGCCTTCAGTCAGCAGTTGGGTGAGGGCGTGGCCAAGCTCATCCTCACTCGTGGTGATGGGCAGCGTGGTTATGCGCTGCCACAGCCCGCGCAGCCGCGTCTGATTCTGCAGGCAACTGCCAAACCGGTTTATCCCGCAGCCTATGCTGAACAAGGTGTGCGCCTGTTTGCCTGCGTCACGCGTCTGGCTGAGCAGCCATTACTGGCGGGCCTGAAGCATCTCAATCGCCTGGAGCAGGTGCTGGCGCGCACCGAGTGGCAGGACGCCGAGCATGCGGAAGGGCTGATGCTGGACACCAGTGGCCGGGTGATCGAGGGCATTTACAGCAACCTGTTGCTGGTCAGTGGCGGTGTGTTGATTACCGCTGACCTGTCGCGTTGTGGGGTTGCCGGTGTGATGCGCGCCGAGTTGCTGGTCCAGGCCGCTGCGCAGGGGGTCAAGTGCCAGGTACGGGATATCAGTTACGCCGAGTTGCTGGCGGCGGACGAAGTCATGTTGTGCAACAGCGTCTATGGCGTGTGGCCAGTTCGCGCTTTGCTCGCACACGACTGGCCGGTCGGCCCGCTCACCCGTAAACTGCAGGCCATTGCCCGCGATCTACTGGACTGCTGATTCGTGATACGCAAATTTTTGCTGCTGCTGGAAGGCGGCGTGCTGCTGGCTGGCTTGTTGGTTGCGTTTGCCGCCTGGCAACAGCATACGGCGCTGCACCAGCCCTTGAACCTGACCGAAGAGTATCTGGTGGATGTGCCGGCAGGCGCGACGCCGGGTGGCGTACTCAATCGTCTTGAGGCCGATGGCATCCTCGATCAGGCCTTCTGGCTGCGCCTGTATTGGCGCTTCAACCTGCGCAATCAACCGCTGCACAGTGGCGAATACCGCCTGATGCCCGGCGCAACGGCATCGGATATGCTCGGCCAGTGGCGACGTGGTGAAGTGCTGCAATACAGCCTGACGCTGGTTGAAGGCTGGAATTTCCGCCAGGTGCGTGCGGCACTGGCGCGTGAAACCCGTCTTGAGCTGACCCTGAGTGAGCTGAGCGATGCCGAGCTGATGAACAAGCTCGGCCTGCCAGGCCAGAATCCGGAAGGGCGTTTTTTCCCCGATACCTACAGCTTTGTGCGCGGCATGAGCGATCTTGAGCTGCTCAAACAGGCCCATGCGCGACTGGAGCAGGTGCTGGCCGAGGAATGGGCGCAGCGAGCCAAGGACCTGCCGTACAAAGAACCTTATGACGCGCTGATCATGGCCTCGATGATCGAGAAGGAAACCGGCGTGCCGCAAGAGCGTGGCGAAATTGCCGGGGTGTTTGTGCGGCGTCTGCGTATCGGCATGCGTCTGCAAACCGATCCGACTGTGATCTACGGTATGGGCGAGCGCTACAACGGCCGAATTACCCGTGATGATCTGCGTCAGCCGACGGCCTACAACACTTACACCATCGACGGTATGCCGCCGACGCCCATTGCCCTGGTGGGGCGCGAGGCGATCCATGCGGCGCTGAACCCGGTGGCCGGCAGCAGCCTGTATTTCGTTGCCCGTGGCGATGGCAGCCATGTATTTTCCAACACCCTGGATCAGCACAACCGGGCCGTGCGCGAGTATCAGCTCAAGCGCCGCGCGGATTACCGTTCGAGCCCGGCCCCAGTAGTGCCCAATAATCAGTAAGGACAGCCTGTGAGCGGTTTGTTTATCACCCTGGAAGGCCCGGAGGGCGCAGGCAAGAGCACCAATCGTGACTACCTGGCCGAGCTATTGCGCGAGCAGGGTATCGATGTGCTGCTGACCCGTGAGCCGGGTGGCACGCCGCTGGCTGAGCGGGTGCGTGAGCTGCTGCTGGCGCCCAGTGATGAGCCGATGGCGGCCGACACCGAGCTGCTGCTGGTGTTTGCCGCGCGTGCTCAGCATCTGGCGCAGGTGATCCGTCCGGCACTGGCGCGTGGCGCTGTGGTGCTCTGTGATCGGTTTACCGATGCGACCTACGCCTATCAGGGCGGTGGCCGGGGGCTCTCCGAGGTGCGTATCGCCTTGCTGGAGGAGTTCGTTCAGGGCTCGCTACGCCCAGACCTGACCCTGGTGTTCGATCTGCCGATCGAAGTGGGCCTGGCCCGTGCTGCGGCGCGCGGTCGGCTGGATCGCTTCGAGCAGGAAGGCCGGCAGTTCTTCGATGCCGTGCGCCAGACCTACCTGCGCCGCGCCGCCGAGCAGCCGCAGCGCTACCGTATTCTCGATGCCGCGCAATCCCTGACTCAGGTTCAGCGCGCGCTGGATGAATTGCTGCCGCAACTGCTGGAGCTGCAGCGTGGCTGACGCTTACCCCTGGCAGGATTCGCTTTGGCAACAACTGGCGGGTCGCACGCAGCATGCCCATGCCTATTTGCTACACGGGCCGGCCGGCATCGGCAAGCGTGCGCTGGCTGAGCGGCTGATGGCGCGGCTGTTGTGTCAGCAGCCTGCCGGCCTGGATGCCTGTGGCCAGTGCAAGTCCTGCCATCTGCTGGCGGCTGGCACCCATCCAGATAACTACATTCTGGAACCGGAAGAGGCCGACAAGGCGATCAAAGTTGATCAGGTCCGTGAGCTGGTTGGCTTTGTGGTGCAAACCGCGCAGCTGGCCGGGCGCAAAGTGGTGCTGGTCGAGCCGGCTGAGTCGATGAACGTCAACGCCGCCAACGCCTTGCTGAAAAGCCTGGAAGAGCCGTCCGGCAATACCGTGTTGCTGTTGATCAGCCATCAGCCCAGCCGCTTGTTGCCGACGGTGAAAAGCCGCTGCGTGCAGCAGGCCTGTCCGTTGCCAAGCGAGGCGATGAGCCTGGCATGGCTGGCGCAGGCGTTGCCGGGCTGTAGCGCCGAAGAACATAACGAGTTGCTGTTCCTTGCCGCCGGCTCGCCGCTGGCGGCGGTTAAGATGCATGAGCAGGGCGTTATCGCTCAGCGCGCGCAGGTGGTTGAGGGGGTGAAGAAGCTGCTCAAACAGCAGATTGCGCCCAGTCAGTTGGCCGAGAGCTGGAATGCGGTATCTCTGCAGTTGCTGTTCGACTGGTTCTGCCAGTGGTCGCAGCTGATGCTGCGCTACCAGCTGACCCGCGATGAAGACGGGCTGGGACAAGCTGATATGCGGAAGGTGGTGCAGTACCTGGCGGATAAAACCCCACAGCCGAAAGTGCTGAACATGCAGGATTGGTTGCTGGCGCAGCGTCAGAAAGTTCTCGGCAAGGCTAACCTTAACCGTGTCTTGCTTCTCGAAGCCTTGCTGGTGCAGTGGGCAAGCTTGCCCGGACCGGGCTAGAATCGGCCATTAAGTGAATAAAATCAGGAATGCCGCATGAGTCTGCCTCCTAACTTGGGCCCGCGTAACGGAATTTTGTCGCTGACAATCAAGGACAAATCCGTGCTCTATGCCGCTTACATGC
>DASRUM010000054.1:0-3214 GCA_035655415.1 Pseudomonas sp. | reverse complement strand
AAGCGTTCTGGTCGACTGGTTGGCAGAAGCGGACATGACGCACGAACGGCGTATCCTGCGCCTCCCCATTGGCGGCCTGTCGTGGCATTATCCCGAGCCTGACATTCTGCAACTGGAATTCGTCCTGCCGGCTGGATGCTTTGCCACCGTCTTGGTGCGTGAGCTCGTCGATCTGTTGCCTGCAGGGCAGACGGACAACCCATGCGTATTCTGATTTCCAACGATGACGGCGTCGCTGCGCCAGGCCTTGCTGCGCTGCATGCGGCGCTGGCCGACTATGCCGAGTGCACGGTGATTGCCCCCGATCAGGACAAGAGCGGCGCGAGCAGCTCGCTGACCCTCGACCGTCCCCTGCACCCGACCACGCTCCCCAATGGCTATATCAGCCTGAACGGGACGCCGACCGATTGCGTGCACCTGGGCCTCAACGGCCTGTTGCCGCAAGTGGCGGATCTGGTGGTGTCCGGCATCAACCTGGGCGCTAATCTCGGCGATGACGTGCTGTATTCCGGCACCGTCGCTGCGGCACTCGAAGGGCGCTTTCTGGCCCGTCCGGCGTTTGCCTTTTCCCTGCTTTCGCGCATGCCGGACAATCTGCCAACCGCGGCCTATTTCGCGCGCAAGCTGGTCGAAGCCCACGAGCAACTCGATTTACCGCCGCGCACCGTACTCAACGTGAATATCCCCAATCTGCCGCTGGAGCATATCCGCGGCATTCAGCTGACCCGCCTGGGCCATCGCGCCCGCGCTGCGGCGCCGGTGAAGGTGGTCAACCCGCGTGGTAAAGAGGGTTACTGGATCTCGGTGGCCGGTGATGCGGAAGACGGCGGCCCCGGCACGGATTTCCATGCAGTGATGCAGGGTTATGTCTCGGTCACCCCGCTGCAGCTGGATCGCACCTTTATGGACGGTTTCAATAGCCTGCAACCCTGGCTGGAGGGTTTGCTGTGATCCGCCGTGAACAGGACGAACTGCACCACCGCGGCATCGGCATGACCTCGCAGCGTACCCGCGAGCGGCTGATACAGCGTCTTTACGAAGAAGGCCTGTCCAACGCCCATGTGCTGGAAGCCATCCGCCGCACGCCACGTCATCTATTTGTCGATGAGGCCCTGGCTCATCGGGCCTATGAAGACACGGCGCTGCCGATTGGCAACAACCAGACTATCTCGCAGCCCTACATGGTCGCGCGCATGAGCGAGCTGCTGCTGGCGGCCGGGCCGCTGGACAAGGTGCTGGAGATCGGTACCGGCTCGGGCTACCAGACCGCGATTCTGGCGCAGCTGGTGGAGCGGGTGTTCAGCGTCGAGCGCATCCAGAGCCTGCAGGAAAAAGCCAAGGAGCGTCTGACCCAGCTCAATCTGCGCAATGTGGTGTTTCGCTGGGGTGACGGCTGGGAAGGCTGGAACGCCCTGGGGCCGTACAACGGCATCATCGTTACCGCAGCGGCGGCCAATGTGCCGCAGGCGTTGCTTGATCAGCTGGCTCCGGGCGGGCGTCTGGTGATTCCCGTCGGTGCATGCGATGTGCAGGAATTGCTGCTGATCGTCCGTGAAGAAGACGGCTTCTCCCGGCATGTGCTGGATGCTGTGCGCTTTGTACCCTTGCTTAACGGGCCTCTGGCCTGACTCGATTGTTTACGGATGAACTCATGAAGAAGTATTTCCTGCTCTACGCCAAAGGCATTGCCATGGGCGCTGCCGACGTAGTGCCCGGCGTATCCGGTGGCACCGTGGCTTTTATTACCGGTATCTATGACGAGTTGCTGCGCTCGATTGCTAGCGTGCCGGTTGCGCTAGGCCTATTTCTGCGCGGGCGTATCGTCGAAGCCTGGAAGGCCGCCAATGCGACGTTTCTGCTGGTGCTGCTGCTGGGCATCATGACCAGCGTGCTGAGCCTCGCGCGGCTGATCACCTACCTGCTGGATGAGCAGCCGATTCCAGTCTGGTCGTTCTTCTTCGGTTTGATTCTGGTTTCCACGCACTTAGTGGTGCGCGAAGTCCAGCGTTGGAACTGGACGCGGGTTGTCAGTCTGGTGCTGGGGGCGGCGTTCGCCTACTGGATTACCGTAGCGTCGCCGCTGCAGTGGGGGCATGACCCGCTGAGCCTGTTCTTCGCGGGTGCTATCGCCATCTGCGCGATGATTCTTCCGGGGATTTCCGGCAGCTTTATTCTGGTGTTGCTGGGTTTGTACAGCTTTGTGCTGACCGCGGTAAAGGGGCTGGATATTACCGTGCTGCTGATTTTTGCCAGCGGTTGCCTGGTGGGGATTGTCAGCTTTGCCGGGGTTCTGCGTTGGCTGCTGGCGCGCTGGCGTGACCTGACGCTGGCGTTTCTCACGGGGTTGATGATCGGTTCGCTGAACAAGATCTGGCCCTGGAAGGAAACCCTGACCTGGCGTGCCGATAGCCATGGTGAGCAGGTGCCGTTGCTGCAAGCGAACCTCTGGCCTGCGCAGTTCGCTGAAATCAGCGGCCAGGACCCGCAGTTGCTTCTGGCGATTGCCCTGGCGGTTGTTGGCATCCTACTGGTGCTGGGCCTGGAGTGGCTGGCTGGGCGCAATCCGCAAAGCGCTGGTGATAACCCATAATTGCGGCACAATGCACGCCAGCAAGATGTAAGCAGTTTTACCCGAGGGAGATGCAGGTGAGTTTCACAGCCATTCAATTGCCGATTCGCGCCAGCAGTGCTCGTACCCTGTTGAGTGGCCTTGTCCTCGGTGCGCTGCTCAGCGCCTGTGCGAGTCCGCCGCCGGGTGGCGTCAAGGTGGTTGACCGTACCCATGGCGGCGCCAGCCAGGCACCGCAGCGTCAGCCGGTCAGTAGTGGCCAGTATCAGGTGCAACGTGGCGATACGCTGTACTCGATTGCCTTTCGCTTCGGCTGGGATTGGAAGGCACTGGCAGCACGCAATGGCATTGCGCCGCCTTACCTGATTAGGGTTGGCCAGATCATTCGCTTTGATGGCCAGCCTGCCAGTCGTCCGCCGGTGGTGGCGACTGCGCCAGTCGTAGTCACGCCGTCCGGTCGGCCGAGTACACCCATTCAGACCAAGCCCGTACAAACCCAGCCACCAGCGCCGGTGAAAACCACCCCAAGCGTCACTGCATTACCGCCCACGCAGCGTTCTGCATCGGGCTGGCTGTGGCCTTCCAATGGTGCGGTTATCGGGCGTTTTTCCTCAAACGGCAGTTTGAATAAAGGCATTGATATCG
>DASRUM010000053.1:0-4510 GCA_035655415.1 Pseudomonas sp. | reverse complement strand
ATCGAGCAACGAGCAGAAGTCCTGGTTTAACAGACTGACCCAGGCTTTTGCTCATGAGCCGAAAAACCGCAAGGAATTGCTGGAAGTGCTGCGCGAAGCGCATCAGAACAAGCTGCTCGACAGCGAAGCACTGGCCATCGTCGAAGGTGCAATTCAGGTCGCCGACCTGCAGGTTCGCGACATTATGGTGCCGCGCTCACAGATGATGAGCATCAAGGCCAACCAGACGCCCAAGGAATTTCTGCCCTCGATCATCGAGGCTGCGCACTCGCGCTATCCGGTGGTTGGCGAGAGCCTCGACGATGTCATCGGCATCCTCCTGGCCAAGGATCTGCTGCCGCTGATCCTCTCGGGCGAACAACCCAACTTCAATATCAAGGACCTGCTGCGCCCGGCCACCTTCGTGCCCGAGTCCAAGCGCCTCAACGTGCTGCTGCGCGAGTTCCGCGCCAACCACAACCACATGGCCGTGGTGATTGATGAGTACGGCGGCGTTGCCGGCCTGGTGACCATCGAGGACGTGCTTGAGCAGATCGTCGGCGATATCGAAGACGAACACGACGTGGAAGAAGACAGCTACGTCAAACCGCTGCCCTCCGGCGACTTCCTGGTCAAGGCGCTGACGCCGATTGAAAGCTTCAACGAAGCCTTCGATACCGAATTCTCTGATGACGAGTTCGACACCGTCGGCGGCCTGGTGATGAGCGCCTTCGGCCACCTGCCCAAGCGCAACGAAGTCACCCAGATCGGCGAATTCCGCTTCCGCGTACTCAACGCCGACAGCCGCCGCATCCATCTGCTGCGCCTGAGCCCGGTTAGCAACTGACCCATAGCCGGCCACAGAGCCTGTTTACGATCTGCTGCTCGTCGGCCCTGCGGCGTTAAAAACAGGCTCGGAATGCTCATGTACAACTCGTACACTGCGCTTCCTCGCCTGTTTTTGCCTTGCATGGCTCTAACTCGCGAGATCGTAAGCAGGCTCTCAAGCAAGCCTCGCAACACTTCCCCCGTCTGCCCTCCCGCTTTACCCTTGCGCCACCTCAATCCAAGGACCTGCATGCAATGCACTGGATAACCCGACCTGGCTGGCCCGGCAACTTGATCGCGCTGTTGGCAGGCGCTATCACGCCCCTGGCGCTGGCGCCTTATGACCTGTGGCCGCTGGCCATCCTCTCCATCGCCCTGTTCTACCTCGGCCTGCGTGACCTCACGCCGCGTCAGGCGGCGCTGCGCGGCTGGAGTTATGGCTTTGGCATGTTCGCTGCCGGCACCAGCTGGGTGTACGTAAGCATCCACGATTACGGTGCGGCCTCGCCGCCCCTGGCGGTATTTCTGACCCTGCTGTTTGTTGGCGGTCTGGGCTTGCTATTCGCCCTCAGTGCTTGGGTCTGGACGCGCTGGCTGCGCCGGGTTGAAGCGCCACTGGCCGATGCCCTGGCTTTCTCCGCGCTATGGCTGGCACAAGAGGCCTTCCGCAGCTGGTTTCTCACCGGTTTCCCCTGGCTGTATGCCGGTTACAGCCAGCTCGACGGTCCACTGGCCGGGCTGGCCCCGGTGGGCGGCGTGTGGCTGCTGTCGTTTGCCTTGGCGCTCAGCGCCGCGCTACTGGTGAACCTGGCGCAACTGCGCACGCGCAAGGCGTTTCTCGTCATCGGCGTGGTGCTGTTAATCGCCCCGTGGATCGCCGGTATCGCTCTCAAGGGCCACGCCTGGACCCAGCCGCTGGGCGAGCCGCTGAGCGTGTCGGCCATGCAGGGCAATATCGAACAGAACATGAAATGGGACCCCGAGCAGCTCAACGCGCAGCTCGCGCTGTACCGCGACATGACCTTCAGCTCCAAGCCGACCGACCTGATCGTCTGGCCGGAAACCGCCATTCCGGTGCTCAAGGACCGGGCCCAGGGCTACCTGGGCATGATCAATCGCTTCGCCAATGAGCGAAATGCCGCGCTGATTACCGGCGTGCCAATTCGCCAGAGCAACGAGCGCGGCGAACAACGCTACTACAACGGCATCAGCGTGGTCGGCCAGGGCAGCGGCGACTACCTCAAGCAGAAGCTGGTGCCTTTCGGTGAATACGTGCCGCTGCAGGACCTGCTGCGCGGGCTGATCGCCTTCTTCGACCTGCCGATGTCGGACTTTGCCCGAGGCTCCGCCGAGCAAAGCCTGTTGCAGGCCAAGGGATATTCGATTGCCGCGTTTATCTGCTACGAAGTGGTCTACCCAGAGTTTTCCGCCGGCCTCGCGGCGCAGAGCGACCTGCTGCTGACCATCAGCAACGACACCTGGTTCGGTCGCTCCATCGGCCCGCTGCAGCACCTGCAGATGGCGCAGATGCGCGCCCTGGAAGCCGGCCGCTGGATGATCCGCGCCACCAACAACGGCGTCACCGCGCTGATCGACCCGCAAGGCCAGATCACCACGCAACTGCCGCAGTTCGAACAGGGCGTGCTCTATGGCCAGGTGCAACCGATGCAGGGGCTTACGCCTTACCTGTACTGGCGTGGCTGGCCGATGCTGATTATCTGCCTGCTGCTGTTTTCCTGGGCCTTGCTGGCCAGCCGTATGGCCAAAACGCTTTAACGACGAAAGAATCGGTAGAACTCGCGCAGCTCGGCCTGCGCATCACCGACGCTGATTGGCGTGAAACGCAGCGGATGGTGCGCCGGGCATTGCGCCAGGCGCCCCTGATCGAGCGGATGCAGCCAACCGAGCAGCGGGTAACCGCCCATGCTCTGGTGGTCGGCCTGCAGGATGATCGGCTGGCCATCCGGCGGCACCTGAATCGCCCCCCGGCCAACCCCCAATGACCATTGCCGCACGGGCGGCTGCACGGCCTCGCCGAGCAGCCGTGCGCCCATGCGATCAGAGTGCGGGCTGAGCTGCCAGGTCTGGGCGAAAAAGCTCTGCAGTTGGTCTTCTTCGAAACTCGCCGCATCGCCGCCGGTAATCACACGCAGCAAGGGTTTGCAGGCGTAATCCGGCAGATAGGGCCAGGGCACGCTGACGCAGCGGCTGAAATGCGCCGGCCGACAAACCAGCAGATCCCCTGCCTGCAAAGCCTGCCCCAGCCCTTCGCGCAGCTGCACGCTGACGCTGCCCAGCACCGGCGCCGCATTAAAGCCGCCGGCCACCGCCAGATAGGCGCGCTGGCCGCTGCGGGCAAAGCCCATACGCAGCAGCTGTCCTTTGCGCAGCGGCAAGCGTGTCCATAATGGCTGCGGCTGATCATCCAGGCTCAACGGCACCTGGGCGCCGCAAACCGCCACCCAGGTGTCGACCTCGGCCTGCAGCTCGACGCCGCCCAGGGCGATTTCCAGCAGCGGCGTGCCCCAGGGATTGTTCAGCAGATGATTGGCCCAGGCCGCGCCGTGCCAATCCAGCGGCCCCGCTGGCGATACACCCAGGTGCTGCCACCCCTGACGTCCAGCATCCTGCAACAGACTCTGCGGCCCTGGTTTGATCACCCGCAGGCTGCTCATAACTGACCGCCTTCGCGGATAAAGTCGCGCTCATCAATGCTGCGAAAACGCACCCGATCACCCAGTGCCAATGGACATGGCGGTGTTCTCGCGGCGTCGAACAGCGACCAGGGACAACGGCCGATCAGGTGCCAGCCGCCGGGCGAGCTATGCGGGTAGATCGCCGTCTGCCGCTCGGCAATCGCCAGACTCCCGGCCGGTACTGAGATGCGCGGGGTGGCGCGGCGTGGCAAGGCCAGGCGCGCGTCCAGCTCACCCAGGTAGGCAAACCCCGGAGCAAAACCAATCGCACCAACGCGGTACTCGGTCGCCGCATGCAGTTCGATCACCTGAGCGCTGCTCAGCTGACACAGACGCGCGACCTCGGCGAGGTCTTCACCGTTATACAAAATGGGGATTTCATGCAGCCGCCCGGCCTGCGCGACAAAGGGTTCGGCCAGCCAGCGCTCCAGCAGCGGCTTGAGCCGCTCGGCCAATTCCAGGTGATCCGTGCGCAGCAGGTCGTAGTGCAGTAGCAGGCTGGTCCAGCCCGGCACCAGATCGGTGAGCACCTCACCCAACTCGCCACGGATACGCTCGGCCAGCAACGCGATCCGCTGCGGCAGCTGCGCATCCGGCTGCTCGGCCAGCACCAGCAGCAGCGCTTCAGCACCGGCTGGTTCGAGGCGGATCATAGGGCGTCCAGGCTGGCCCGCAAACGCCGCAGTACGGCCAGGGAGTCGGCGTTGTCGCCATGCACGCAGAGGCTGTCGGCGCGCAGCTGCAGCGGCTTTCCATCGATATCGGCAAACGGCTCACCGCGGGCAATCGCCAGGGCCTGCTGGAAAATCCGCTGCGGATCATGGTGCACCGCGCCGCTCAAACGCCTCGGTGCCAACTGCCCATCGGCCAGGTAAGCACGGTCGGCAAAGGCCTCGAACATCAACGGCACATCGGCGGCATCGGCCAGGCGCAGCTCACGGCTGTTGTCGGCCAGCGCCAGCACCATCAGCGGCAAGCCCTTGCGGTAACTGGCGCAGGCCTCAAGC
>DASRUM010000052.1:0-7111 GCA_035655415.1 Pseudomonas sp. | reverse complement strand
CACAATTGGCTGACCGCCGCTAGACACTGGAACGCTTTACGACCGTTCCTGACGCACCTGACACCGACCCCTGAAGTCGTGTGTGCCGAACGCCGCTTCCGCCAGCACCGGAAACCGACGGTACTACATGAAAAGAATGCTTATTAACGCAACTCAGCCCGAAGAGTTGCGTGTTGCCCTGGTAGATGGGCAGAAACTCTACGACCTGGACATCGAGTCCGGCGCTCGTGAGCAGAAAAAATCCAACATCTATAAGGGTAAAATCACCCGCGTAGAACCTAGCCTGGAAGCCGCCTTCGTCGACTTCGGCTCTGAGCGCCATGGTTTTCTCCCGCTCAAAGAAATCTCCCGCGAATACTTCAGCAAGGCTCCAGAAGGCCGCGTCAATATCAAAGACGTGCTCAAGGAAGGCCAAGAAGTAATCGTTCAGGTCGAGAAAGAAGAGCGTGGCAACAAGGGCGCAGCCCTGACCACCTTTATCAGCCTCGCCGGTCGTTACCTGGTACTGATGCCGAACAACCCGCGCGCCGGTGGTATCTCGCGTCGTATCGAAGGCGAAGAGCGTAATGAGCTGCGTGAAGCCCTGAACGGCCTGGTCGCTCCAAGCGACATGGGCTTGATCGTGCGCACTGCAGGTCTGGGCCGCTCCAGCGAAGAAATGCAGTGGGACCTCGATTACCTGCTGCAACTCTGGACCGCTATCAAAGAAGCCTCGCTGGACCGCGCTGCGCCCTTCCTGATCTACCAGGAAAGCAACGTGATCATCCGCGCAATTCGCGACTACCTGCGCCAGGACATCGGCGAAGTACTGGTCGACAGCATCGAAGCGCAGCAGGAAGCCCTGAGTTTCATCAATCAGGTGATGCCGCAGTACGCCAGCAAGATCAAGCTGTATGAAGACAGCGTGCCGTTGTTCAACCGCTTCCAGATCGAAAGCCAGATCGAAACCGCCTTCCAGCGCGAAGTGAAACTGCCGTCCGGTGGCTCCATCGTCATCGACCCGACCGAAGCCCTGGTGTCCATCGACATCAACTCGGCGCGTGCGACCAAAGGCAGCGACATCGAAGAAACGGCCCTGCAGACCAACCTGGAAGCGGCTGAAGAAATTGCCCGCCAACTGCGTCTGCGTGACATCGGCGGCCTGATCGTTATCGACTTTATCGACATGACCCCGGCGAAAAACCAACGCGCCGTGGAAGAAAAAGTCCGTGAAAGCCTGGAAGCCGACCGTGCCCGCGTACAAGTGGGTCGCATCTCGCGCTTCGGCCTGCTGGAAATGTCGCGTCAGCGCCTGCGTCCATCCCTGGGCGAAAGCAGCGGTATCGTCTGCCCACGCTGCAATGGTCAAGGCATCATCCGCGACGTCGAATCGCTGTCGTTGGCCATTCTGCGCCTGATCGAAGAAGAAGCCCTGAAAGACCGCACTGCTGAAGTTCGCGCACAAGTGCCAATTCCAGTTGCCGCATTCCTGCTCAACGAAAAACGCAACTCGATCACCAAGACCGAGCTGCGTACCCGTGCACGTATCGTAATCATCCCGAACGATCACCTGGAAACCCCGCACTTCGAAGTCACCCGTATCCGTGACGACAGTCCGGAGGCTCAGTCCACTCAGTCCAGCTATGAAATGGCGACCGTTGAAGTGGAAGAAGAGAAGCAGGCCGCCGCAACGCGCACCTTGGTTCGCCAGGAAGCCGCGATCAAGACCGCGCCGCAACGCACTGCACCAACCCCGGTTGAAGCAGTAGCCGCACAGCCTGTAGCTGCCGCTGAACCAAGCCTGTTCAAGGGCCTGGTCAAGTCGCTGGTCAGTCTGTTCGCCAGCAAGGAAGAAGAAAAGCCTGCCGTCGTCGAGAAGAAAACCAGCGAACGTCCACAGCGCAGCGATGAGCGTCGCAACGGTCGCCAGCAGAACCGCAGCCGTGGTGGTCGCAACAACGAAGAGCGCAAGCCGCGCGAAGAGCGTGGCCCACGTGAGGACCGCGCACCGCGTGAAGAGCGTCAGCCTCGTGCAGCCCGTGAAGAACGCGCTCCACGTGAGGAACGCGCACCGCGCGAAGAGCGTGCACCACGCGAGGAACGCAGCCCGCGTGACGTCGTAGAAGTTCGCGAGCCGCAGGAAGTTCGTCAGTCGCGCCCACCGCGCGAAGAGCGTCAGCCGCGCGATCGCAAGCCACGTGAAGAGCGCCAGCCGCGCGAACTGCGTGAGCCACTGGATGCCGCACCTGGTGATAGCGCAACCGTCAGCGAAGAAGCCCGTGCCGAACGCCCGCAACGCGAACCGCGCCAACCGCGCGCACAGCGTGAAGAGCGCCAGCCACGCGCCGAACAGGCCGCAGTAGCCGCTGATGAAGAAGTACTGAACGCTGAAGAAGCACTGCAGGACGATGAGCAGGAAGGCAGCGAAGGTGGCGATCGCCCACGTCGCCGCTCCCGTGGTCAGCGTCGTCGCAGCAATCGTCGCGAGCGCCAGAACGATGCCAACGGCAATCCGATTGAAGGCAGTGAAGAAGGCGCAGAAGCACCAGCCGATGCCGACAACACAGTAGTTTCAGCAGCAGTAACAGCCGCCGTTATCACTGGCGCAGACGAAGCCGTCCAAGCAACCGCCGAAGCCGCACCGGTAGTTGTCGAGCAGGAGCAGCCTCGCGAAATCGCTGCAGCTGAAACGCCACAAGCCGTTGTTGAGACCGTAGCTGTAGAAGCAGTAAGCAGCCCGGTTGTCGAAGTCAGCGAAGCACCTGTATATGCCACCGAAGTCAGCGAAGCTGCACCAGCACCTGCTGTTGTAGAGGCGCCAGCCCCGGTTGCAGAGGTTGTTGAAGCGCCTGCCGTGGTTACCGCACCCGAGCCGGTTGCCGAAGCCGTAGTAGCTGAAGTTGTAGCAGCCGAAGCTGCCCCTGTGGTTGCCGCCAGCAGCACCGGCCGCGCACCTAACGATCCGCGCGAAGTGCGTCGTCGTCAGCGTGAAGCCGAGCGTCTGGTCCGCGAAGCCGCCGAAGCCCCAGCAGCCTCCGTACAGGTTGAAGCTGCTGCACCGGTAGCTGAAGAGCCAGCTGCAGAAGTGGCTGCCGAAGCCGTAGTTGAAACTGCAGCCGAAGCACCTGCGAGCATCGAAGCAGTCGAGCCCAAGGCCGAAGCCGCCGCGCAAGTAGAAGCAGAAGTAAACCAGGAGCCGCAAAGCTCACTGTTTACTGAAGTAGAAGCTGACGAGCAGGATAAAGAAGCGGTCAAACCGCAGGTCTGATCCGCTAGGCAATAAAAAAGGGGATGCTGCGGCATCCCCTTTTGCGTTGTAGCTTTTATTACAGCGCGATCAACACGCTGTTAGCTAGCTTCCGCCAAAACGCTTTACAGCACGTTCGGCTCGATCTCCAAGTCCACCGCAAAACGCTGGGCGATATCCGCCTGGATACGCTGCGCCAGTGCCAACAACTGCGCACCGCTGGCGTCCCCGTAATTCACCAATACCAGCGCCTGCAGACGATGCACGCCCGCATCACCCTCACGAAAGCCCTTCCAGCCCGCACGCTCGATCAACCAGCCAGCGGCAAGTTTTACCTGCCCGTCTGCCTGAGCATACGCCACCAGATCGGCATGTTCGGCGCGCAAATGCTGCGCCAGCTCACTCGATACCAACGGGTTCTTGAAGAAGCTGCCGGCATTGCCCAGCTCAGCCGGGTCAGGCAACTTTTCGCTGCGAATGGCGCAGATGGCCTGGCTGACATCCAGCGCCGTCGGAGCACTGATGCCCTGCTCCGCCAGACGCTGACGCACCGGGCCGTAATCCAGATGCAGCGCAGCCGCACGGCTCAAGGCAAAGCGCACCCGCAGGATGACCCAGCGCCCGCTTTCGCGTTTGAACAGGCTATCGCGGTAGGCAAAGGCGCAGTCCTGCAGAGAGAACTCGCGCAGCTCACCACTGCGCCGATCCAAGACGGTCAAACCGGCAAACAGATCCTTCAGCTCAACGCCGTACGCACCAATATTCTGCACCGGCGCCGCGCCAACTGTGCCGGGGATCAGGCTGAGGTTTTCCAGGCCGGCAAAGCCCTGCGCCAGCGTCCATTGCACAAACGGATGCCAGGGCTCCCCCGCCTCTGCCTCGATCACCACACGCTCGCCGTCATCGCTCAGTACGCGAATACCGCGGCTCGCCATACGCAGCACCAGCGCCTCAACGTCAGCGGTGAGTAGCAGATTGCTGCCACCCCCGAGCAACAGCAGTGGCAACTGCTGTGTGTGCGCATAGCTCAGCGCTTCGCGCACCTGCTGATCGTTCTCAGCTTCGGCAAAATGGCTGGCCTGGGCCTCGACGGCAAAGCTGTTATAGGGCTTTAGCGAGACCTGAGTGCGCACCTGCAAGCTCATAAGCGCCCCTTGAGTTCAATAACCAGGGCATCACAGGCCTGTTCGATCAAATCCAGCACCTGGGCAAAACCGGCTTCACCACCGTAATAAGGGTCCGGCACTTCATCCAGTTCCAGCTGATAACGCCGCAGAAACAGGTCCAGCTCGGCCGCATCATTGCCCGGACGCAGCTGCTGCAGGTCGTGCAGGTTGCTGTTATCCATCGCCAGAATCAGGTCGAAGGCATGAAAATCCGCCGCCTTGACCTGCCGACCGCGCAGCGCAGACAGGTCATAGCCACGCTGCTGCGCAGCCTGGCGCGTGCGCAGATCCGCTGCTTTGCCCACGTGCCAGTCGCCAGTGCCGGCCGAGTCTACTTCGATGCGCCCTTCCAGCCCCGCTTCACGCAGCTTATGGCGTAACACGCCTTCGGCCGTTGGCGAGCGGCAGATATTGCCCAGGCAGACAAACAGAACGCGCATCAGGCCCCCAGCAGGCGACGAACCCGCTCCAGGTCTTCTGGCGTGTCGACGCCCGCAGGTGGCGCCTCCAGGGCATCGGCGACATGGATACGCACGCCATGCCAGAGCGCGCGCAGCTGCTCCAGGCACTCGGTGTCTTCCAGCCAGCACGGACCCCAGACGACGAAGTCATGCAGAAACTGCGCACGGTAGGCGTAGATGCCGATGTGGCGACGGTACGGTACGCCTGCTGGCAGCTCGTCCCGGCTTTTGGCAAAGGCATCCCGCGCCCAGGCCAGTGGCGCACGGCTGAAGGTCAGGGCCAGGCCGGTCTTGTCGCTGACCACCTTGACCACATTGGGATTGAACAACGCCTGCACATCCTCAATCGGCTCAGCCAAAGTGGCGATTGCCGCCTGTGGGTTGGCCGCCAGGTTGGCCGCCACCTGATCAATGATCGTGGGAGGAATCAGCGGCTCATCGCCCTGCACGTTGACCACGATGGCATCAGCCGCCAGGCCCAGAGCCGTGGCTACTTCAGCCAGGCGGTCGGTACCGGAGTTATGGTCGACGCGGGTCAGCACCACCTGCGCACCAAAGCTGCGGCAGACCTCAACGATGCGCGCATCGTCGGTGGCGACTACCACCTGCTGGGCGCTGCTTTTGCACGCCTGTTCCCAGACATGCTGAATCATCGGTTTGCCGGCAATATCCTGCAGCGGCTTGCCCGGCAGGCGGCTGGAAGCAAAACGCGCCGGAATCACAACGGTAAAGGCAGTGCTCATTTACTTGTCCAGGCGCTCGTCGACGTTGAGGGTGCGGGCTTCGGTTTCCAGCATCACCGGGATGCCATCGCGAACCGGGAAAGCCAGTGCGTCGGCCTTGCAGATCAGCTCACTCTTGTCAGCGGCGAGCTTCAGCGGGCCCTTGCACAGTGGGCAGGCGAGAATGTCGAGTAGTTTCGGGTCCATGGGAGATCCTTGATAGGGAGCAGCTGCTGGGGCGGTCGAGGCCGCCGAATGATCAGAACAGTCAGGCGCGCGGCACAAGACGCTGCAATTGCTGATCAAACCAAGCGACAAACGCGGCCGAAGGCTCGGCATCCACCGCCAGGTACCACCAATCGTCAGCCGCAAAGGCACGGCACTTGACCGCATCCTTTTCCGTCATCAGCACCGGCAGCTCCGGGCTAAAATCCAGCAGCTCGGCGCTATACGGGGCATGGTCGGCAAAGGCATGCGCGACAGGTCGCCAGTGTAGCCCTTCGAGGGTATTGAAGAAACGCTGCGGGTTGCCAATACCGGCGACCGCATGCAGGGCCTGACCGGCCGGGAAGTGACTGAGCGGATGCTGCTCGCCACTGCGCAGGTTGACCAAGGTACGCGGCTGCAGGGTAAAGCCGTAGCCATCGTGCGGATCGCTGGACGCGCCGTTATACAGCAGCGCATCCACGCTCTGCAGACGCTCGACCGGTTCTCGCAGCGGGCCGGCAGGCAGGCAATGGCGATTGCCCAAGCCGCGCGCGGCATCGATCAGCACCAGTTCAAGATCGCGGGCCAGGCGGTAGTGCTGCAAACCGTCGTCACTGAGGATCAGGTCCAGCTCCTCGGCCGCCAGCAAAGCCGCCACGGCGCGGCCGCGATCAGGATCAATCATCAGCGGCACGCCACTGCGTTGCACAATAAGCAGCGGCTCATCACCGGCCACGCTGGCAGCCTGATCGGCCTGCACACGCCAGGGCAGCTGCGGCGGCTGAGCGCCATAGCCCCGACTGACCACACCGACGCGCAGCCCTTGGCGGCGGCAGTGCTCGATCAGCCAGAGAATCATGGGGGTTTTGCCGGTGCCGCCGACAGTGATATTGCCGACCACCACTACCGGTACGGGAGCACGGTAGATCTCGCCCTCACCGGCCAGAAAACGCGCACGCTTACGCTGCACCACCGCGCGATACAGCCACTCCAGCGGACGCAGCAAACCCAGCGCCGGGTGACCGGCGTACCAGGCTGCAGTGAGTCGTGCGGACAGGCTCATCAGTGGGCAACCCTCAAGGCGCGGCTTGCGCCTCGATGGTGGTCATGCGCAGGTGGGCAAAACCCAGTTTGCCGGCCGCATCCATGGCGGTAATCACCGCCTGATGCTGAGCCTTGGCATCGGCGCTGATGATCAGCGGCAGGCTGTTATCACCTTCCGATTCCTTCTGCAGCGCTGCCATCAGGCTTTCCAGATCGCTTTTCAGCAACTGTTTGGCATTCAGCGAGTAGCTGCCATCGGCGGCAATCAGGATTTCCAGCTGCTTC
>DASRUM010000051.1:0-61286 GCA_035655415.1 Pseudomonas sp. | reverse complement strand
GTGTGCCGTGATCGATTCCGATGGTTTTCGCCCGAATGTCGGCATCATTCTGACCAATGATGTCGGCCAGGTGCTGTGGGCGCGTCGGATAAACCAGGACGCTTGGCAGTTCCCGCAGGGCGGGATCAATGACCATGAGTCACCGGAAGAAGCGCTGTACCGCGAATTGAATGAAGAAGTGGGCCTGGAACAGCAGGATGTGAAAATTCTCGCCTGCACCCGGGGCTGGTTGCGTTATCGTCTGCCTCAGCGCCTGGTGCGCACACACAGCCAACCGCTGTGCATCGGGCAGAAACAGAAGTGGTTTCTCCTGCGTCTGACCGGCGCAGAAGATAGGGTGCGCATGGACCTGACCGGCAAGCCGGAGTTCGACGGCTGGCGCTGGGTCAGTTACTGGTACCCGCTGGGCCAGGTGGTGACATTCAAGCGCGAGGTTTACCGTCGCGCCCTCAAAGAACTCGCTCCGCGCCTTTTGGCGCGCGACTGACACAGGCTAGAGCCAAGCATGCTCAATACGCTGCGCAAGATTGTCCAGGAAGTAAATGCCGCCAAGGACCTCAAGGCGGCGCTGGGCATTATCGTGCAGCGGGTGCGCGAGGCCATGGGCAGCCAGGTCTGCTCGGTCTACCTGCTTGACCCGGAAAGCAACCGCTTTGTGCTGATGGCCACCGAGGGTCTGAACAAGAAGGCCATTGGCAAGGTCAGCATGGCCCCCAACGAGGGTTTGGTCGGTCTGGTCGGTACCCGCGAAGAACCGCTCAACCTCGAACACGCCTCCGAACACCCACGCTACCGCTACTTTGCTGAGACCGGCGAGGAGCGTTACGCCTCCTTTCTCGGTGCGCCGATCATTCACCACCGCAAGGTGATGGGCGTGCTGGTTATCCAGCAGAAAGAGCAGCGCCAATTCGATGAGGGCGAAGAAGCCTTCCTGGTCACCATGAGCGCGCAGCTCGCCGGGGTTATCGCCCACGCTGAGGCCACCGGCTCGATTCGCGGTTTGGGCCGGCAGGGCAAGGGCATTCAGGAAGCCAAGTTCGTCGGCGTGCCAGGCTCGCCCGGCGCAGCGGTTGGTACAGCGGTGGTGGTATTGCCGCCGGCCGACCTGGAAGTGGTGCCGGATAAAACCGTCGACGACATCGCCGCCGAGCTGACCCTGTTCAATAACGCCCTGGAAGGTGTGCGCAGCGACATGCGCGCGCTGTCGGCGAAGATGGCCACCCAGCTGCGCCCCGAAGAGCGTGCGCTGTTCGACGTGTATCTGATGATGCTGGAAGACGCCGCTCTGGGTAACGAGGTGGTCAAGGTCATCCGCACCGGCCAGTGGGCCCAGGGCGCACTGCGCCAGGTGATTGGCGAGCACATCAACCGTTTCGAACTGATGGACGACGCCTACCTGCGCGAGCGCGCCAGCGACGTCAAAGACCTCGGCCGGCGCCTGCTCGCCTATCTGCAGCAGGCGCGCCAGCAGACCCTGGTGTACCCGGACAACTGCATCCTGGTCAGCGAAGAACTGTCGCCGGCGATGCTCGGTGAGGTGCCGGAAGGCAAGCTGGTCGGCCTGGTTTCGGTGCAGGGCTCGGGCAACTCCCATGTGGCGATTTTTGCCCGAGCCATGGGTATTCCCACGGTGATGGGCGTGGTCGATCTGCCGTATTCGAAGATCGACGGCATTCAGCTGATCGTCGACGGCTACCACGGCGAGGTGTTCACCAACCCCAGCGAAGTGTTGCGCAAGCAATACGCCGAAGTGGTCGAGGAAGAGCGCCAGCTGGCCCAAGGTCTCGACGCGCTGCGCGCCTTGCCGTGCGAAACCCTCGATGGCCACCGCATGCCGTTGTGGGTCAACACCGGCCTGCTCGCCGACGTAAAACGCGCCCAGGAGCGCGGTGCTGAAGGGGTTGGCCTGTACCGCACCGAAGTGCCGTTTATGATCAAGGAGCGCTTCCCCAGCGAGAAGGAGCAGCTGGCGATTTATCGCGAGCAATTGGCCGCCTTCCACCCGCTGCCGGTGACCATGCGCAGCCTGGATATCGGCGGCGACAAGGCACTGAGCTACTTCCCGATCAAGGAAGACAACCCCTTCCTCGGCTGGCGAGGCATCCGCGTCACCCTCGACCACCCGGAAATCTTCCTGGTGCAGACCCGCGCCATGCTCAAGGCCAGCGAGGGGCTGAACAACCTGCGCATCCTGCTGCCGATGATTTCCGGGATTCAGGAGTTGGAAGAAGCGCTGCACCTGATTCACCGTGCCTGGGGCGAGGTGCGTGACGAAGGCACCGACGTGCCGCTGCCACCGGTCGGGGTGATGATCGAGATTCCTGCGGCGGTCTATCAGGTGCGCGAACTGGCACGCCAAGTCGATTTCCTCTCGGTAGGCTCGAATGACCTGACCCAATACCTGTTGGCGGTGGACCGTAATAACCCGCGCGTCGCTGATCTCTACGACTTCCTCCATCCTGCCGTGCTGCAGGCGCTGCGTATCGTGGTCGATGGTGCGCATGCTGAAGGCAAACCGGTGAGCATCTGCGGTGAAATGGCCGGTGATCCGGCGTGCGCCGTGTTGCTGATGGCCCTGGGTTTCGACGGCCTGTCGATGAACGCCACCAACCTGCCCAAAGTGAAGTGGCTGCTGCGCCAGATCAGCCTGAGCAAGGCCCAGGAGTTGCTGGCGCAGATCATGACCATCGACAGTCCGCAGGTGATCCACAGCACCCTGCAACTGGCCCTGCGCAACCTCGGCCTGGGTCGCATGATCAATCCGGCGTCGGATATCCAGGCGTGAGCGCACGCCGCTCGTGCTGAACCTCGCGGATAACTTTCTGCAGCTGCGCCAACTCGCAACCCTGCGCTTGTCGGCGGCCAGTGCACTGGTGTGTCAGGGCCAGAGTTTCTGGGTGCTGGCTGACGATGCGCTGGTGCTGCAACGCTACAGCCTGAGTGGCGACTGGCAGGCCGAGCTGACGCTGCTGCCGGGCGAGTTGCCCGACGATGCCAAGCAGCGCAAACGCCTCAAACCCGACTTCGAGGCATTGTTGTTATTGCCTGACGACAGCCTGCTTGCCCTGGGCTCGGGTTCGACCAAGCGCCGCTGTCGCGGTTGCCTGGTTGAGGCCGACAACGTGCGCGTTATCGACCTAAGCCCCTTGTATCAGGCGCTCGCTGAACACTTTCAGGACCTGAATATCGAAGGCGGTGTGGTCTATCGCGGGCAGCTGCTGCTGGCGCAGCGCGGTAATGGCCATGGTCGGGAAAATGCTCTAGTAGTGCTCGATTTGCCGCAGGTGCTGCGCGATCTGCAGGATGGACAACTGAGCGCCGCCGCCTTGCAGCGGATTGTGCCGCTGCACCTGCCGGAGTTGGACGGTGTGCCACTGAGCCTCACCGATCTCAGCATGGCGCCCAATGGCTCGCTGTATTTCACTGCAACGGCGGAGGCTACCGATTCCAGCTACCTGGACGGTGCCTGCGTTGGCAGCGTGCTGGGGCGGCTCGATGCGCAGCTGAGCATCCTCGAGCTGAACCGTCTGGCGCCTGTGGTCAAAATTGAGGGATTGGCCTTTCAGACCGATGGCCGGCCGTTGCTGGTGGCGGATGCCGACGATCCGACGATTGCCTCGCCGCTGTTTACCCTTGACCAATTCAGCGAATCTGCCTGAAGCAACTGAACGGCTTCAACACTGCAAAACCACTTCGCCTAAACAGTTGCCATTGCTGCCGAACGTGCGTTCGGCCAGCACGCGGCTGCCGTCGGCATTGACGATCAACGCGGTGCTGGCGCGCGTGCCGTAGGTGGCGCTGGCAATAAAGATGCTGGACAGCAGGCGTTCGCCGGTCAGGCCGATGCCGGTGTGCGGTAAGTCAGCGTCTTCCGCGCGGGTGGGGTCGGCCAACAGCTTGAGCAGCATCTGCGGGTGCGGTTCATGCAGCCCGTTGTGCAGCGCCTGCTTGGCCCGCTGCAGCTTGGGCCAGGGCGTGTCCAGGTCGGCATTCGACAGGCCGTGTACGCCTTCGGCCAATGGCGTGGCGCGTCCGGTCAGGGAGTTGTAGTGCCAGAGTTGCTGGTTGTCACCGAGCAGCAGGTTGAAGCCGCTGTAGTGCCGACGCTGCTCGTGCAAGTGATGCAGAAAATCTTCGACGCTGTGGCTGCCGGCGAGAAAGGCTACTGGCAGTTCGCCCCGTGAGCGACTGCCTTGAGCCTGGCCGGGGTCGCGAATATTGGTCAGGGCGGCAAAGCGCCCATTTGGACCTACGCCCAGCCAAGTGCCGCCGGCCTGCAGGTCGCGTCCGGCAATCACTCCGGGTAGATCGAGCCACTCGGCCAGGGGCTGGCTGGGGCGCTCGTAGAACTCATCGCGGTTGGCGGCCAGTAGCAGCGGCTGGGCATGGCCCGGTCGCCAGGCCAGGACGATCAGGCACATGGATTAGCTCCTTAACTTCGCCAGCACGCCGGCGTTATCCAGTTCGTTGCCCAGGTGCAGGCGTACCTTGCGTGCGCCGCAGCCGAGGCCGAGCTCCAGAAGGATGCGCTCCTCGACTTGCGACAGTCCGCCTTCCAGGCGCTCCAGCGGTTGGATCAGCAGTTGCGGCGGCCGGCTCAGACGCAGAAAACGCTTGGGCAGCAGTTCATTGATACCGCGCTGCAGCAGTTGCTGCGCGGCGGCAAAATCAGCTACTAGCAGGCGCTGGTTGCTGAACGCCGGATCAGCTTGCAGGTGCAGCGCGCGGCCACTTTGCAGATGCATCAGGTGCATCTGGTTACAGCTCAGTTTCAGGTACAGGGTCGGGCGCATGCTGGTCTATTCCACAGGCGATGGGGGCACTTTACGCAAAGCCAGGGCGGACATCCATCGCCCAAAGTAGAGTCCGGCCCTGTGCATCCGTTACCATGCCGGATTGTTTGCGGGGGTGCTGATGGAACTGCTGCTGTATTTGGTCCTTGGGGCTGCAGCTGGAACGCTTGCCGGGTTATTTGGCGTGGGCGGCGGCATTATCATCGTGCCGGTGCTGGTGCTGAGTTTTGCCGCCCAGGGCTTTGATCCGGCGATTTTGACGCACCTGGCAGTAGGCACGTCGCTAGCGACCATCATCTTCACCTCAATCAACTCTGTAATTGAGCATCAGCGTAAAGGCGCGGTGCTGTGGCCGGTATTTGCCTGGATGACCCTGGGGATTCTGCTCGGCGCCGGGCTCGGCGCGATGACCGCTACGGCGATTCAGGGGCCGCTGCTGCAGAAGATCATCGGCGTATTCGCGATCATCATCGCCGTGCAAATGGCTCTGGAGCTGAAACCCAAAGCCAGTCGCACTGTCCCAGGCAAGCCGGCACTGACCCTGGCCGGCGGTGTAATTGGCTGGGCCTCGGCGATTTTCGGGATTGGCGGCGGTTCGCTGACCGTGCCGTTCCTGACCTGGCGCAGCGTAGCGATGCAGCAGGCGGTGGCCACGTCTTCGGCCTGCGGTCTGCCGATTGCGATAGCCAGCGCCCTGAGTTTTATCTGGCTGGGTTGGGATAAACCCGCGCTGCCGCAGTGGAGTCTGGGTTTCGTCTACCTGCCGGCGCTGGTCGGTATTGCCATCCCCAGCATGTACTTTGCCCGTGTCGGCGCACGCCTGGCGCACAAGCTGTCGCCGCGCCTGCTTAAACGTCTGTTTGCCCTGCTGCTGTTTAGCGTGGGCCTGAGTTTTCTGATCTGAGGAACTGAAATGCTGCCTTACCCGCAGATTGACCCGGTTGCACTGGCCCTTGGCCCGCTGAAAATCCATTGGTACGGCCTGATGTACCTGATCGGCATCGGTGGCGCCTGGTGGCTGGCTTCGCGCCGGGTCAACACCTTCGCACCGAGTTGGAACAAGGAGAAACTCTCCGACCTGGTGTTCTGGGTCGCCATGGGTGTAATCCTCGGTGGCCGTCTGGGTTACGTGCTGTTTTACGACCTAGCGGCCTATATCGCCGAACCGGTGCGCATGCTGCGCATCTGGGAAGGCGGCATGTCGTTCCACGGCGGGTTGATCGGCGTAATGCTGGCCACCTGGTGGTTCGGCAAGCGCAACAACAAAAGCTTCTTTGAGCTGATGGACTTTATCGCCCCTTTGGTGCCGATTGGCTTGGGCGCCGGGCGTATCGGTAACTTCATAAACGCCGAACTGTGGGGCAAGGCCACCGACGTGCCGTGGGCGATGATCTTCCCCACCGACCCGCAGCAACTGGCGCGCCATCCATCGCAGCTCTACCAGTTCGCCCTGGAAGGTGTGGCGCTGTTCGCCATCCTCTGGTTCTACTCGCGCAAACCACGGCCGACCATGGCGGTGTCCGGCATGTTTGCCGTGTGCTACGGGATCTTCCGCTTTATCGTCGAATTCGTCCGCGTGCCGGATGCCCAGCTCGGTTACCTGGCCGGCGGCTGGCTGACCATGGGCCAGGTGCTCTGCGTACCGATGGTGCTCGGCGGCCTGGGTCTGATCGCCTATGCCTACAAACGTCAGGCGGCACAGGAGGCCGTGCAATGAAACAGTACCTCGACCTGATGCGCTTGGTGCGCGAGACCGGCACCTTCAAAAGTGACCGTACCGGCACCGGCACCTACAGCATTTTTGCCCATCAGATGCGCTTCAACCTGGCTGACGGCTTCCCGCTGGTGACCACCAAGAAGTGCCACCTGAAATCGATCATCCACGAGCTGCTGTGGTTCCTCCAGGGCGACACCAACATCAAGTACCTGAAGGACAACGGTGTGCGCATCTGGGACGAGTGGGCCGACGAAAACGGCGACCTCGGCCCGGTCTATGGCTATCAGTGGCGTAGCTGGCCGGCGCCGAACGGTGAGTCGATCGACCAGATCAGCAAGCTTATCGAGATGATCAAAAAGAACCCGGACTCGCGCCGCCTGATCGTCTCCGCCTGGAACCCGGCGCTGGTTGAGCAGATGGCTCTGCCGCCGTGCCACGCGCTGTTCCAGTTCTACGTGGCCGACGGCAAGCTGAGCTGCCAGCTGTACCAGCGCTCGGCAGATATCTTCCTCGGTGTTCCGTTCAACATCGCCAGCTATGCACTGCTGACATTGATGGTCGCCCAGGTTTGCGGCTTGCAACCGGGGGACTTCGTCTGGACCGGAGGCGACTGTCACCTGTACGCCAACCATATCGAGCAGACCGACCTGCAGTTGAGTCGCGAGCCGTTGCCGCTGCCGGTAATGAAGCTCAACCCTGAAGTTAAGGACCTGCTGGCGTTCAAGTTCGAGGACTTTGAGCTGGTTGGCTACCAGGCCCATCCGCATATCAGCGCGCCCGTCGCGGTCTGATCGCTAATCGCGGCCATGGCCGCGATGTCTTAACGCTAGAGCAGCTCCGCCGCCAACTGCTGCACCTGCTCCTGGCGCTCGCCGTCTTCCAGCTGCGCGCCGGGGTTGAGGGATGACCATTCGGGGTGGGCGCGGGCCTTGTGCAGCGCGTCCGACAGTTTGCCTTCACGCCAGCTGGCGTCCTGCGGCGTGCTCAGGCTGATGGCCTCGACGGCGGCATGGCCGCGGGCTTCCAGGGCTTGCAGTAGCAGCTGCTGACGCAGGGCGAGCAGGCGCAGCACGGCGTCGTCCACGGTCAGCTCGCGCTGGCCTTTGAGTTTGCCTTTCAGCCGCGCGCCATAGCCGCGCAGGGTTTGCGCGCTGCCGCCGAGCACGGCGCCGATAAGCGCCGCCGCGCCGAGGGTTATGCCGCCGACCAGCAGATCGACGCCCACGCCGGTCGCCGCGCCAGCGGCCATGCCGCCGCCGATATTGATGCCGAGCTGCTTGAGGGTTTCCGGGTTGAACAGATCGTCGCCCCAGCGCCCGTCGAGCAAGGGCAGGTCGCCGGCCTTGGCGTCTTCCTGACGGAAGGCATACAGGCGCAGCAGGGCTTCCACGCAGCGTTGCTCGCGTTGGCGAATGGTCTGATGCAAGTCGCGGATGGCGCCCTGTTCCAGCACCGCTTGCGCCGCCACGCTACGGCGGCAGGCGGCGCAGTCCAGCAGCAGTTCGGCGATCAGCCGCGCAGCGCTGCTTTTGCGTAATTGGCGCTGCGTCAGGTGATCGTCGATCAACCTTTGCAGTTGCGGGCGAGCCTTTTCCTGCAGCAGCGCCAGGCTGTCGTACAGGCGGCGTTCGCCATCCAGTGGTGGCGCCACGCTGTCGAAACATACCAGCGCATGCAGGCCAAGGCGGGCCAGGGCATCGCGCCAGTCCTGCTCGCGGTGCTGGCTGCTGCTGACGAAGTTCAGCACCGGCAGCAGGGGCCGGCCGCACATGCTCAGCACGGCCAGCTCGTCGCGGTATTTCGCCAGTACCGGCTCGCGTGCATCGATCACATAGAGGCCGGCGTCCGATGCCTGCAGCTGGCGCAGTACCTTGGCTTCCTGCTCAAAACGCTGGCGCGCTTCGCTGCCGTCGAGAAAGCGCGCCAGCCGTGCGGGGCCATCCAGGCGTTCGCCGGGGCGATCCAGGCGTTCCAGATAATCGAGCAGGGCGATGGCGTCTTCCAGGCCGGGGGTGTCGTACAACTCCAGCAGCGCCTGGCCATCCACCGACAGGCGCGCACCTTCGACATGGCGAGTGGTGCTGGGGCGATGGGACACCTCGCCGAAACCGACATCGCGGGTCAGGGTGCGCAGCAGCGAGGTCTTGCCGACATTGGTATGGCCGACCACGGCGAGTTTCAGTGGATGGCTCACATTGCCTCTCGTAGCCCGGATGAAATCCGGGAGCTTGCTTCGCGTTGTCGATATTCCCCGGATTGCATCCGGGCTACGGGTTTAGTCATGGCCATGCTCCAGCCAACTGAACGGCGCGCTGTCGCTGTAGCTCAGTTGCAGTTGCTCCAGTGCACGGTGCCAGTCGCCCAACCGCGCGCTGTCGAGCGCTTCGCCAGGCGGTGGTGGCAGCAGCCAGATGCGCGTGGCGCTGGCCGTGCACGCCAGTTCGCCGAGCAGCGCCAGGCTGCCACGATCCGGCGAGCGGCGCGGATCGCAGGCAATCAGCAGGCGTGCCGGCGGGAAGCGGTTGAGCTGGTCGAGCAGTTGATTGCGCTGTTCGCGGCTGTCGATCACCCCGGCATCGCCGATGCTCTTGGGCAAGGCTGGCGGCCAGCTGCGCTGTGGGTCCAGCTCGACCGCCACCAACAGTGCGCCCTGGCTGCCTTCGGCAAGGCTGCCGGCTTGCGGCTGATGCAGCTGCGCCGGCGCGGCATCGCATACGCCGAGGCGTTCGCTGCTCGGTTGCAGGCGTTCGCGCAGCAAGCTGTACCCGGGCAGGCTGAGGTCCAGGCTCAGCGCCGCGCAGCCCCGGCGCCAGCGCCATAGGCAGAGCAGCAGCAGGCCCAGGCGCGGCAGTACGCCGTAGATCAGGACTGCGCCAATCAGCCAGGCGGCCCAGCTCTGGCGCACCAGCTCAGTGTTGTACACATCACTGGTGCTGGCGTGGATCATGGCCACCGTTGGCGCGCTGAAGCCCAACGCCCGTGGCAGCACGCTCAGGGCATTGGTGATGGCGACGAAGGCATCGGCGCCGAGCAGGGTGCTTTCCCAGACAAAGCCGTAACGGCGGGTTGTCAGCAGGGCCAGTAGAGTCAGCAGCGCGGTAAGCAAGGTCAGCAGCCAAAAGCCCTGCACCAGCACGCCGAGCCCCCAACGACTGAGGCGTTGGCGTTGCAACATCAACAGCAGGGCGGGCGCCAGTTGCGCGGCCTGGGCATCGCGGGCGAGTTTGGCGCTTAACCATAACCACAGATGGCCGAGCGCCCCCGCGCTGTCACGACTTAGCAGCAGGCCCAGTACCCAGCCCAGCAGCAGGAGCAGATTCAGCCCGAGCAGGCTGCCCAGGGCCCAGAACACATTGACCGGGCGCAGGCCGTCGCCCAATGCCGCCACCGCCAAGCCGCTGCCGCTAAGAATGGCCAGCAGCACTAGAAACAGTCCGGCCAGGCGCGCGCCCTGTAGCCAGTGCTGCAGCGCCTGCACCTGGCCGTCACGTTCGCCCAGCAACCAGGCGCGGGTCTGGATGCGTTCGTCGAGTGCGCCACCCTGGGCCTGGGCGCGGCGGTTGGCTTCGCTGTCTTCCAGCGGGCCGGCATGTTCCTCGCGCAGGCGAATGGTCTCGCTTAGCCAGAGGCGGTGCAGGCGGCTGGGTGGGGATTTATCGAGTGGGCTCACACGGCGACTCATTGATCAGGACAGGTCCTGAGCATAACCGCTGCCGCCGTGTAGGGCTAAATCCGCTCTGCTTCAGGGTTTTGCGCGCAGGCGCACAGCGATGTCCGGCTGGTCGATAAACAGGCCGTCGATGCCGGCATCGAGAAACAGCTGAATTTCTGCTGCGCTGTCACCGCGTGCCTGCGGGTCGCTACCAATGCGCAGATTGGCCGGGAGAAAGGTGTTCTCCGCGCGGAAGGTGTAGGGGTGCACCTTCAGGCCGTGGGCATGGGCATTGGCCACGAACGCGGTGGCATTGGCTGCATCAAGGTTGCCGTTGGCGTCACGGGGGATGATGTAGCTTTTCTCCGGGCCAACACCTGCGGCGTAACGCGAGATGGCTTTGAGGCCGGCCGGGCTGGCCATCTGCGCGTAGGTCAGGCCAGTGCCAAGTACTTGCTGGTCAAACGGCTGGCCGGCGCCGAACAGCTGCACCAGGCGGATGGAGGTCAGGCGGCTGAGGGTCTTGAGGTTTTCCACCTCGAAGGACTGGATATACACCGGCGCCTTGGCGTTCTGGTAGCCGTTTTTCTTCAGCAGCCTGACCAGCGGTTTCTCCAGGGCCAGGCCGAGTTGCTGGAAGTGGGTCGGGTGCTTGGTTTCCGGATATAGGCCGATTACCCGCTGCTGGCTCAGTTGCAGGCTTTTCACCAGGTCGATGATTTCCTGCAGGGTGGGGATGCTGAAGTTGCCGTCCAGGCGGGCGTTGCCTGGGCGAATCTGCGGGATGCGCTCAATGGCGCGCAGGGTCTTCAGTTCGGCGAGGGTAAAGTCTTCGCTGAACCAGCCGTTGAGGGTCACGCCATCAATCGTCTGGGTGCGTTGGCGGTTGGCAAACTCGGGACGCTGGGCGACATCGGTGGTCAGCCCCAGTTCGTTGTCGTGGCGGGCGACCAGCTGGCCGTCCTTGCTCGTTACCAGGTCCGGCTCGATATAGTCGGCGCCCTGCAGGACCGCCAGGGCATAGGCAGCCAGGGTGTGTTCAGGCACATAACCGCTGGCGCCACGGTGGGCGATGATCAGCGGCTTGGCGTCGCCTCCGGGCTTGCCGTGGTGGGTTTGCGGCTGCTGCCTGGCCCAGTCGATGGCGGCTTGTACGCTGTCGGCTTGAGCCGGGCTGGTCATGGCCAGCAGCGGGGCCAGCAAGCTGGCGCAGAACAGGGTGCGGAGATTGAGGAACATGGCGGCGACTCCTTGCGCGGGGTGGAAGTGCAAGCCTGCCTGGCCAACGGTGACGGTTCGACGACAGCCTGGCAACCGCAGGATGACAATGCTCGAACCCGTGCGCAGGTTGGCAGCGCCAAAGGTGGGCTGCGAGGTGCCGTGAGCCTCTGTTATGCTCGCCGCCATGAACAAGACTCTTCCTCTAAGCCTGATCGCCGCCCTCGCGGAAAACCGCGTGATCGGCCGCGATAACCAACTGCCCTGGCATCTGCCGGCGGATCTCAAGCACTTCAAGGCGCTGACCCTGGGCAAGCCGATCATCATGGGTCGCAAGACCTGGGATTCCCTCGGTCGTCCCTTGCCGGGCCGGCTTAATCTGGTGGTCAGTCGTCAGCCCGGCTTGCAGCTGGAGGGCGCGGAAGTGTTCGCCAGTCTGGAAGCGGCGCTCGAACGTGCCGATGCCTGGGCCCGTGAAGAGGACGCCGAGGAGCTGATGTTGATCGGCGGCGCGCAGTTGTACGAATTGGGCCTGGCCCAGGCCGAACGCCTGTATCTTACCCGCGTCGGCATCAGCCCTCAGGGTGATGCGCACTTTCCCGCGTTTGTCGAAGCCGACTGGCACCTGTCCTCGGCCATCGAGCACCCAGCAGGTCTGGAAACGCCCGGCTATGTGTTTGAAGTGTGGGATCGCAAATAGCCCGTTCGGGTTGAGTTTTTCCGTGCTGCATTGATCTCCGCCAGGGTGGGCGCCGGTATGGCGTGCCACCCTGCGCGTCGTTGTTGCGTAGCGTTAACCCATGCCAGGCGATGCCTTGCTGGCCGCTACGCTGTCTATTGTCATTTGCCCTCTACAGGTTGTTCCCCATGCATGACGCTGATGCCAATCACGCCGAGCCGGATCGTATTGCCGCGATCTTTATCCGCCATCCCCTTTGGGAAGATGGCCTGGCGCTGCTGCTGGGCACGGCCATGGTGGCGTTGGGGATCACCCTCTACGGTCAGGCCGGTTTGCTGACGGGCGGCACCGTGGGTTTGGCCTTTCTGATGAAATACCTGCTCGGCTGGCCGTTCGGCCTGGTGTTCTTTCTGATCAACCTGCCGTTCTACGCCCTGGCCATCTGGCGCATGGGCTGGCCGTTCACTCTGCGCACCTTCTGCGCAGTGGGGATGGTCTCGCTGCTGGCTGAACTAACCCCGCAGTGGATTGGCTTCACCCACCTGAACGTGGTGTATGCCGCGCTGTTCGGTGGTTTCGCCATGGGACTGGGGTTGTTGATGCTGTTCCGTCACCGCGCGAGCCTCGGCGGGGTGAATATCCTCGCGCTGTACCTGCAGGAGCGCTTCGGCCTGCGCGCCGGCAAGGTGCAGATGGGCATTGATGTGATGATCGTGATGGGGGCGGTAATGGTCGTGCCGCTGGACAAGGTGGCGCTGTCGATCCTCGGCGCGCTGGCGCTGAATATGGTGCTGGCGATCAACCACCGCGCCGGGCGTTATATGGGAGTCAGTTGAAAGGGCGTCAGGTCGGCCAGCTCACATCCAACACGCGCACAAACACCTTTTGCTGCTCCGCACTTGTCAGTTGAGCTTCGAGCTTGGTTTTCAGCTCGGCAGGCGTTGTTGGTTTTGGCTGTCGGTTCGGGAGGCTTTTCAGGTTCTTGCTTTCGCCAAACCAGAGCACTAGGTAGATGCCGTGACCTTCCGACTTCGGGGCATCTACATATTGCGTGATCAGTTGGTCGCACAGTGCGGTCCAGAGTTTTGCATGGTCATCGCGCTTGACCTCGATTGGTAGGGCCAACTGATTGCGGTAGTCCAGATACAGATCGGCGCGCTTGTCTCCCGCATGGTCATACTCAGGAGCGATGCTGATGCCGTGTGCTGTCAAGCGCGAGCGTAGGCGGGTCAGCAGAACATCGCGGCACAGGTTTTCTTCTCGCCGCCCAGTCGGCTGAGCCTTTGTGATGTTCCAGAACATCCGATAGCCGTCGTCATTGGCATTGCGAAGCTCATGGGCGATATCGTCTAGGTGACTCAGTGTCAAATAAGTCAGATCCGCCACATTCGCTGGAGCCTGATTGGCCAGCACATCTGCCACTGCCTTGAGGTCAAGGAACTTGAACTCAGCCTCTCGCCTGCGCGCCTGCTGCTGCTCCAATGTACTCTGAATCCTGTAGACCTGAGTTGCTAGCGCTGGGCAAGCGAGCAGGTGCTGCAGCTCGTTATTGGCTTCTACTGTAGGCTGTGCACCAAGCCAGTCGATCATGCTGCGCAGTTCGTCACCAAGATCCATAGCGGTAGTAACAAACCCTCCTCCTTTACGGTGCTCCAGTTCGGCATGAGGGATAAGCGTCTCTATCAAGCGCCCCACAATCCGTTCCGGTTGGCAAGGCTGCAGCTGAATGCCTTGTCTCAAGACCTCAACCGCTAGTTGCATGGCTACATTGGCTTCCTCTGCTTCGCCAAGGCGCTGCCAAAACTCACTCTCGTCTTCGGGGTTTCCCGTCAGTAGCTGTAGAGCCAGCCACAGAAGGCGCTGTTCAGTATTGAGTTGTGGCGATTTCAGCTTGTTTAGAGCCAGTGCAGCAAGGCATTCAGGTGCTGTCACTAGAGCTGCTCTCAGTAGCTGCCGAAGGTCGTGGAGCTGTTGCTCGGTGGCGCTTTCAGGGAATTGTCGCAGCAATTCTGGGCTGGTCAGCTGAGCGACCTTCGTATAGGAAGCATCTCTTGCCAGTGAATACGCCATACCTGCAGAAGTATTGCCCGCGGCAAAAGCATTAGTAGCTTGGCGAGTCAGTACTCTGGCAAACAATTCGGGGCGTTGCTGTGCAGTTTGCGCGCACCAGGCGCTCAGACTATCTAGTCCAAAAAGCGGTGTGCAGAGATAGATAGCCAGCAGTAACTCAACCTGATCATCTGGCAGTGCCGTGACTTGCTCGGGTGCATCTGCCCAGCTTAGTTGCAGGCCAAGCAGGTACGGCAGGCTGATGTAATCACGCTTTCCGGCTTGATCCATATCGATGACTTCTGCGACCGAGGGCAGGGCAGGGCGCTGCAAGCAGTTCCGAAAGCCTGACTCGGCTGCCTGCATGAGGACATCACCCAGATCGCTGTAACTGGCAAAACGCTCGCTAATTGTGTCCCCATAAATATCATGGAGCCCGTTCAACCAAACTAAAGCTAACTCTTCAAGTAGCTCTGCCGCGGCTGTTCCGGCAGCAATGGCGGGTAGCTCGGGAGTAATCTCTTGAGTTCGTTGGCGGCGCTCCTCGGCTTGCCGTTCTCTGTAGGGGCGAGTACGTGCTGCGTCTTCCAGGCGCCAGCTCTCTCGCTCCAGATCACAAACAAGTCCTTCGTTTAACCAGTCTGCCCGTTCTGGAAAGTCCCGTGCCCACGCTTCAAGCGCCTCTAGAGATAGACCCTCGGCACCACGCTGATGCATTAGGGCGTGAGTTGCGTACTGAGCATGGATTCTTGCTGTCGCTTCCTCTGGTATGCCGGCCAGATGGAGATGCCAAAGGCCTATGTCTGCTGGTGGGGCGGCATCATGCAAAAGGAGGTAGGAGGCATGTTTGCTGCCGCGTGCATTGGCTTCGACGCATTGCGCAAGCACGGCTTTGTATTTCTCAGGACGCTGTTCGAGCCAGCGCTGGATTTGTGCTCGAGAATCATGATCCCGGTTGAAGTAACCATGCTTATTAGTACCAACTCCCAGCCAGTTTAAAAGCTGCTCGTCTGTGGCGAAATCACCAAGCTCATTGAGGGTACGGACAAGCAACCGGTCGACCGAACGGGAAACCATCCGCTCGGTTTTGTCTTCATCAAAAAAATCGCGTTTTGCACAGAGGCCATCTAACAAAGCGGGCAACTGATTTGCCGGAGCTAGTTTTGATAATCCGTGCTCTAAGAACATCCGATAGCCGCCGATCAGATGTGTGTTCTTGGGGGAGTGAATGCATTGGAGTAGCTCGTCCGGAATCAAAAACTCCGGATATAGCCGATCCAGTAGCCGACTCAGCAGTTCGTCATCTTCGTCCTCAACCTGGTCACTGCAAATCTGTGACAACAAGACTTTGCTTTCTATAGGAGTGGCCAGCTTGAACCAGATCCTGAGTGCGCTATACCGAAGCCGTGGCCAAAGCGATGCATCTTTGATGACTGCAAGCAGTGGGGCCGCCATGCAGGCATAGGTATGGCTGTATTCGAGAATATCCAACACACAGTCCATGTGGGACTGGCTAGCCTTGTCACGCTCAGGTGCTTGAAGGGTACGCAGGAAGTCTTCGAGCAAGGCCTCGTCGGCCAGTGCGCGGAATCCTGTCATGTCCTGCCAGAGGCTCCAGCGAAATCCGGGAAACCGCTCTGCCTGTTGCCGTAGGGCATGCAGTAGATGGCGCTTGTTTTCCGGGCTGAATGGGCGAACATCGCCGTATAGCACCACACCGAGAGGGTCGACCTTTATCAGTCGCGAACGTATTGATGTGCTGTGGTGAGCCAGCCACGCCAGCAGGCCGCGTAAGTCGGCTACCACGCCGCCGTCAAAGCCGAGCAGCAGATTAAGCAGTCGCCCCTGTGGCAGGCTTTCTCTATCCAGTTTGTTTGCGAGCCATTTTGCGGCCAGATACTCGGCAATACTGCGGTGGCAGGGAGCCAAGCGTTCAGCCTGACCGGGAGCTTGAGTGAACAACGCAGATTGCAGTGCTTTTCTAGCTGCAGCGGAGCTTTCTGGCTTGAACTGATCTAGCTCTGGATTCCCGGTATTGCTGGCGTTCAGGTCGGTGGCAATGCCTGCCTTGCCAGACAGCAGCTGTATGGCAAATAGCTGCCCCGCCGCCTTCAATAATGTTTCGCCATCGACTGCTTTGGCCTTGCTAATTTGCCGGTGCAGAGCGTTGCTCTCTTGTGCCAGCTTTTCGCAGGCTAGTCGATAAACCTCGCTGCGACTTTCCGGCCAGGACCCACCGCTGACCGCTCTGGCCATCAGTCCCAGCATTTGCGGGTTGCTGAGTAGCTGGGCTATCCCATGCTGCTCAGCCTGTTCGATGAAGGTTTTGGGCTCGGCAATGTTGAATTGGTTTTGCAGGATTTGCTGGATGTCGTCATCACTCAGCGGGCATAGCTGTAACACGGTCAGTTGGTTGTCCGGGCTGATGCTCTGCAGCTCAGTCTTGTCGGTCGAGCCATGCCAGTCTGCAGCGCGACAAGAAAGGCGGAAAGCTGGTTTGCCAAGCTGACGTAGCTGCTGCCGGATATGCAGAATCAGGCTTACTGATCCTGAGGCCCGGGCTTCATCCAGCGCGTCGATAAACAGCGTCTTGCCGTACCACTCCGCCAGCGGAGGGGTTGTTTCTACAAACTCGCTCACCGTAACGTACTCGCCGCCGACTTCCAGAGCTTCTTGCCTCAAGGCTTCGCTCTTGCCTGCGCCGGGCTCACCGAGCAGCACCCAAGCAGGCGTGTGACGAAAGTCGCTGAGCGGCAGTTCTTCTAACCTGCTCTCTTCGTCGTGTTTCTCGGCGGTTTTTTGCACTCGCCTGGCTACCAGCATTGTCCCTAGTCCTTGAAACCTGCATGCCTGGCAGGATACAGCGCGCACCTGTTGTGCCGAAAGCAAAAGCCCGGCACTAGGCCGGGCTTCTGAGTGCGCCTATTGGCTTAAGGCACCAGTTTGTCCAGCAGTGCCTTGTCGCGCACTGCACCCTTGTCGGCGCTGGTGGCGAGCAGGGCGTAGGCCTTGAGCGCTGTGGTGACTTTGCGCGGACGTACTTCCACCGGCTTCCAGCCTTTCTTGTCCTGTTCCACGCGGCGTGCGGCCAGCTCTTCATCGCTGATCAGCAGGTTGATCGAGCGCTCGTGGATGTTGATCAGGATCTTGTCGCCTTCGCGCACCAGGCCAATAGCACCGCCAGCTGCGGCTTCCGGCGAGGCGTGGCCGATGGACAGGCCCGAGGTGCCGCCGGAGAAGCGGCCGTCGGTGAGCAGGGCGCAGGCTTTGCCCAGGCCTTTGGATTTCAGGTAAGAGGTTGGGTAAAGCATTTCCTGCATACCCGGGCCGCCTTTCGGACCTTCGTAGCGGATGATGACGATATCGCCGGCCTGCACTTCGTCGGCGAGGATGCCGCGCACGGCGCTGTCCTGGCTTTCGAAGATTTTTGCGTTGCCTTCGAAGACGTGGATGGACTCATCCACACCGGCGGTTTTCACCACGCAGCCGTCGACGGCGATGTTGCCGTACAGCACGGCCAGGCCGCCTTCTTGCGAGTACGCATGCTCGACGCTGCGAATACAGCCGTTCTCGCGGTCGTCATCCACGGTGTCCCAGCGGGTGCTCTGGCTGAATGCGGTCTGGGTCGGGATGCCGGCCGGGCCTGCGCGGAAGAAGGTGTGCACGGCTTCATCGTCGGTCTGGGTGATGTCCCATTTGGCGATGGCTTCGGCCATGGACTTACTGTGTACGGTCGGCAGGTCGGTGTGCAGCAGGCCGCCGCGGGCCAGGGAACCGAGTATGGAGAAGATGCCGCCAGCGCGGTGCACGTCTTCCATATGGTACTTCTGGATGTTCGGCGCGACTTTGCACAGCTGCGGCACTTTGCGCGACAGGCGGTCGATATCGCGCAGGTCGAAATCGACTTCGCCTTCCTGCGCCGCTGCCAGCAGGTGCAGGATGGTGTTGGTTGAACCACCCATGGCGATGTCCAAGGTCATGGCGTTCTCGAACGCCTTGAAGTTGGCGATATTGCGCGGCAGCACCGACGAGTCGCCTTCACCGTAGTAGCGTTTGCACAACTCGACAGCAGTGCGCCCGGCTTGTAGGAACAGCTGCTCGCGGTCGCTATGGGTGGCCAGGGTCGAACCGTTGCCGGGCAGCGCCAGGCCCAGGGCTTCCATCAGGCAGTTCATCGAGTTGGCGGTGAACATGCCGGAGCAGCTGCCGCAGGTCGGGCAGGCGCTGCGCTCATATTCGGCGACTTTTTCGTCACTGGCCGAATCGTCAGCGGCGATCACCATGGCATCGACCAGGTCCAGGCCGTGGCTGGCCAGCTTGGTCTTGCCTGCTTCCATCGGCCCGCCGGAAACGAAAATCACCGGGATATTCAGGCGCAGCGATGCCAGCAGCATGCCGGGGGTGATCTTGTCGCAGTTACTGATGCAGACGATGGCGTCGGCGCAGTGTGCGTTGACCATGTACTCCACGGAGTCGGCGATGATCTCGCGGCTCGGCAGCGAATAGAGCATGCCGTCGTGACCCATGGCGATGCCATCGTCGACCGCGATGGTGTTGAATTCTTTGGCCACGCCGCCGGCTTTTTCGATCTCGCGGGCGACCAGCTGGCCCATATCCTTCAGGTGTACGTGGCCGGGCACGAACTGGGTGAAGGAGTTGGCGATGGCGATGATCGGCTTCTTGAAGTCTTCGTCCTTCATCCCGGTGGCGCGCCACAGGGCGCGAGCGCCAGCCATATTGCGGCCGTGGGTGGAGGTTTTTGAGCGGTAATCGGGCATGACACAGTTCCTGCGGTTAATCAGGTGATGTTCGTATGGTGAGCGTCGACTGCACCGGATGCAAACGGGAGATGGCCGTGCGTTCGGCGGGGACCACTGGACGACGCGGGGTGGCCGCTGTCTGACTCGTGCTCAGAGACCCGCCAGGGGATGGACGGCGAGAGATGCGCCGATTCTACGCCCGCCGCTGCCGCTGAGCCAAGGCGCATTGATTGTCGGCGCTTGCGGTGGATGCGGCAGGCGGCGATTAGCGTCGCTCCTTGGTGCGATGCCGTTCATCCGCTTACCTCCTTTGGGCGACTGCCGGCTTGACTGATTGGTCATTTAGGGTGCTTGGCGGTGCATATTGCCGATGCGGCTGGCACCCATAATCGCCAGCGCAGAGTTGTGTGCCGCGCCGCCCAGTCCGATGTGGTGGGTCGGCAGGGCGATGGCGACTCGTATAAAAAGACAACAGAACGAGGAACCTTCGATGCTCGACTTGAAACCCGGCGGCCTGGCTGCCGCCAGCCTGTTTATTTCCATCAGCGCTTTGGCTGCACCGCTACCGGACACGCCGGGGGCACCCTTCCCGAATGTCTCCAGCTTCGAGCGCAGCGGCCCCTATGCCACCAGCAACCAGAGCGAGGGGCCGAGCTGTCGCATTTACCGCCCCAGCAACCTGGGGCAGGGCGGTGTGCGCCATCCAGTGATTCTCTGGGGCAATGGCACCGGTACTGGGCCGTCAACCTATGCCGGGTTGCTGTCGCACTGGGCCAGTCACGGCTTTGTGGTGGCGGCAGCGGAAACCTCCAACGCTGGCACCGGCCAGGACATGCTGGCCTGCCTGGATTACCTGGTGCAGGAAAACAGCAACGCTTATGGCACCTATGCTGGCAAGCTCAATACTGGGCGCGTGGCTACTTCAGGGCACTCTCAGGGCGGCGGCGGGTCGATCATGGCTGGGCAGGACGAGCGGGTGCGAACCACTGCGCCGATTCAGCCTTACACCATCGGCCTGGGCCACGATACCGCCTCGCAGCGTCGCCAGCAGGGGCCAATGTTCCTGATGTCCGGCGGCGGAGACACCATCGCATTTCCTTACCTGAACGCTCAGCCGGTCTATCTGCGTACCAATGTGCCGGTGTTTTGGGGCGAGCGGCGCTTCGTCAGCCACTTTGAACCCGTGGGTGACGGTGGTGCCTACCGCGGGCCAACCACGGCCTGGTTCCGCTTCCAGCTGATGGACGATCAGAGCGCGCGTGGCACCTTCTTCGGTGCGCGCTGCAGCCTTTGCAGCAGTCTGCAGTGGTCGGTCAACCGACGCGGTATCCAGTAGGTCGCAGTGCCCGCCTTTCGGGGCGGGCTTTCAGGTGGGCAGTTCGATACCGCGCATGCGCTCGGCGCGGCGGCGCAGCAGTTCGATGGTCACCAGCAGGGCGATGGACACTAGGATCAGCAGGGTGGCGATGGCCAGGATGCTTGGGTTGATCTGCTCGCGCAGGCCCGAGAACATCTGCCGGGGGATGGTGCGTTGTTGTGGGCCGGCCATAAACAGGATCACCACCACCTCGTCGAACGAGGTGATAAAAGCGAATAGCGCGCCGGAAATCACCCCGGGGCGGATCAGCGGCATGATGATGTCGAAGAACACCCGCAGCGGCGTGGCGCCCAGGTTCAACGCGGCGCGCGCCAGGCTGTAGTCGAAGCCGGTGAGGGTGGCGGTCACGGTGATGATCACGAACGGTGTGCCGAGGGCGGCGTGGGCGATGATCACGCCGAGGTAGTTGCCGGCCAGGCCGAGATCCGAATAGAAGAAGAACATCCCGGCGGCGGTGATGATCAGCGGCACAATCATCGGCGACAGCAGCAGGGCAGTAATCAGCCGGCGCATCGGCATATCGTCGCGGGCCAGGCCCACCGCCGCGCAGGTGCCGAGCACGGTGGCGATCAGGGTGGCGAAGATGCCGATCAGAAAGCTGTTCTTGATCGCCAGCAGCCACTTGTCGTCGCTGAAAATGGCGCTGTACCAGCGCAGCGAGTAGGCCTCGGGCTGCAAGGTGAGCATGCCTTCGGTAAAACTGAAGAACGGCTCGACGTTGAACGACAGTGGGATGATCACCAGTATCGGCAGGATCAGAAACAGCAGCACCAGCCAGGAGCTGGTTTTCAGCAGCCAAGCGCCGAGGTGGTGCCAGAAGCCGTAGTAGGCGGGAATCTTCATCGTCTGTTCCTTAGCCCAGTTTGATATTGCTGGCGCCGACAAAACGGTCGTACAGCCAGTACAGCAGCAGGATCAGGCCGAGCAGCAGGGAGCCCAGCGCGGCGGCCAGTTCCCAGTTGTTCGAACGCTGCATATGGAAGGCGATGATGTTGCTGATCATCTGCCCATCGGTGCCGCCGACCAGCGCCGGGGTGATGTAGTAGCCAACCGAGATGATGAATACCAGTAGCGCGCCGGCGCTGAGGCCCGGCAGGGTCATCGGGAAGTAGATGCGCAGGAATGCCGGGATCGGCCGCGCGCCCAGCGACAGCGCCGCGCGCAGGTAACTGGGGTCGATGCCGCGCATCACGCTGTACAGCGGCAGAATCATAAACGGCAGCAGGATATGGGTCATCGCCACTACCGTGGCAAACGAGGTGTAGAGCATCTCGATGGGCTGGCCGATTACGCCGATACCGAGCAGGAAGGAGTTGATCACTCCATTGGTTTGCAGCAGGGCGATCCAGGCCGTGGTGCGCACCAGCAGTGAAGTCCAGAACGGCAGCAGCACCAGTACCAATAACAGGTTGGCGCGGTTCTCCGGCAGGCCGGCCAGGTAGTAGGCCAGCGGGTAGCCGAGCAGGGCGCAGAAGATGGTGATAACCAGGGCCATGGTCAGGGTCTTGCTGTACAGCTGCAGGTAGATCTGCGTGTCTTCGCGCACCTGAATGCCCTGTTCCTGGTGCAGCTCCAGGTCGAGCGCGGTCAGGTAGTAGTCATAGGTGTAGGGTTTGCCCGCGCGCTGGATGGCGTACCAGATTTCCGGCTTGCTCCAGTTACGGTGCGACTTGAGCAGGATGTCGGCACCCTCTTGCTGCAGTTGCGCATCTTGCAGTCGGCTGAGCTTGCGCGCAGTGGATTTGACCACGCTGGACATGCCCGCCGAGGCGCGGTTGAACTCTTCGGCCAATTTGCCGGACTGGCGCTCTTTGGCCAGGCTATGCAGCTCCTGAGCGAACACGCTCAGGGTTTTCTCATCAGGAATCGCTTTGCCGTCCCAGCGTTGCAGCTCGCTCAGGGTCAGCGGAATCAGGGCGGCCACCGTCGGGTGGTGGACGCTGCGCCAGAGCATGCTGGCAATCGGTGCGACGAAGGTCAGCAGGATAAACACCAGCAACGGCACAACAAACAGAAAGGCGGTGAGGCGCTTCTTGTTGCGGGCGCTGGAGGCTTGGCTGGCTTCGGTAGACGTAAGGGAGGACAAGGCGTTACTCCGAAAATCCTGACCCCTCTCCGGCGGGAGAGGGGTCATAGCGGGTTACTTCAACAGCCACTCGTTGAATTTCTCACCGAGGGATTCGCCATAGTCAGCCCAGAAGTCCGAACCGGCCTGGATGCCTTTGCTCAGGTGAGCGGTCGGCAAGTGCGGTGCGGCACTCTGGTCGGCCAGCGGCATGGAGGATTTGCGGGTTGGGCCGTAGGCCACGTCCGGCATGCCGGCCAGTGGGGTGGAACCGGTGGCGTAGGCAATGAATTTCAATGCCAGGTCCTTTTTCGGCGAGCCTTTGACGATGGCCCAAGCGTCGAGGTCGTAGACGTGGCCGTCCCAGACGATAACGAAGGGTTTGTTTTCCTGGCGGATGGCGTCATAGAAGCGGCCGTTGGCCGATTGCACCAGCACCGCGCCGCCATCGTTGAGCAGCTGTGGTGCCTGGGACCAGGAGTCGAACCAGACGATGTCCTTCTTGATGGTGTCCAGCTTGGCGAAGGCGCGAGCCTGGCCTTCCGGGGTGGACAGCACGTCGTAGACTTCGCCCGGTGGCACGCCATCAGCCAGCAGCGCCCATTCCATGTTCACCTGCGGGCGTTTGCGCAGGGCGCGCTTGCCAGCGATTTTGCTGGTGTCGAAGAAATCGGTGATGCTCGCAGCCTTGGTGCCGCCGATGGTTTTCTCGTTGTAGGCGAATACTACCGACCAGACGATGTTGCCGACCGCGCACTCACTGGCCAGGGCTTCGGGGATAAAGTCCTTCTCAGCCGGCACGCCGTCGATACCGGCCGGCAGGATGTCACGCGGGATGCTTTCCAGCAGGCCTTCGGAACAGGCGCGCTCAAGGTCGATTACCTCGAAGTCGACCACATCCCACTGGATATTGCCGGACTCGACCTGGGCTTTGATCTCGGCCACACCGCCGGTGTAATCCTCGAACAGCACCTTGTTGCCGGTGTCTTTCATAAACGGGTCGATAACGTGTTTCTGCTGGGCCGCGCCGTAGGCACCGCCCCATGACACCACTGTCAGGGTCTCCTGCGCGCTGGCGGCGAAACTTGCCGTGCCCAGGGCGGCGGCGAGGGCGAAGGTGGAAAAGCGGGTGGTCAGTGTTCTAGCCATTGCTGTGCTCCATTGCTTCTGCTTCTAGTTATGGGGGTCAGGTTGGTGTGGCGATTGGGCGATCCAGGGCCTGGCTGTCTTGCGGCAGCCAGGCCAGGGCTACTTCTTCCTTGGCACTGAGTTGCGGGGCGCTGCTGTCATTCATGTTCTTCACCACCAGCTCGGTGCCGTCGGCGGTTTCGAAGTGGTAGCGGATGTATTCGCCTACATAGTGGCGGGTGACGAAACGCGCCATGACCTGGTTGCCGGCGGCACCCAGGCGGTCGGTAAAGGTGAGTTTTTCCGGGCGTATCGACACCGTGGTGGGCAAGCCGACTTCCGTGCAATTGGCCTTCAGCGAACTGACCATGGCGCCGTCGTCCAGGCGCACTTCGACGGTCTCAGAACCGACCGATTCGATCACGCCCTTGAGCTTGTTGCTCTCGCCGATAAAATCGGCGACGAACAGGTTGGCCGGGCGCTCGTAGAGCACATGGGGCGGTGCGCACTGCTGGACGATGCCGTTGTTGAACACGGCGATGCGGTCGCTCATGGTCAGCGCTTCGGTCTGATCGTGGGTCACGTAGATCACAGTGAAGCCGAGCTGTTCGTGCAGGCGCTTGATCTCGAACTGCATCTGCTCGCGCAGCTTCTTGTCCAGTGCGCCCAGCGGTTCGTCCATCAATACGATGTCGGGGGCGAAGATCAGCGCGCGGGCCAGGGCCACACGCTGGCGCTGGCCGCCGGAGAGTTGCCCGGGGAAGCGGTTGCCGAAATCCAGCAGTTCGACCAAGGACAGGTACTCATCGACCTTGGCGCGAATCACCTCTTTGGGCTGCTTGCGGATCTTTAGCGGGTAGGCGAGGTTTTCGCGCAGGGTCATGTGCGGGAACAGTGCGTACTGCTGGAATACCATGCCGATATTGCGCTGGTAGGGTGCGATGCTGGTGACCGAGCGGCCGTTGATCAGGATCTCGCCGCTGGTCACGTCCTCGAACCCTGCGAGCATCATCAGGCAAGTGGTTTTACCCGAGCCGGAAGGGCCGAGCAGGGTGATAAATTCGCCCTTGGCCACATCCAGGTTGAAATCCTTGACCACCAGATTCTTGTGGTCGTAAGTCTTCTTAACGTTGGTGAATTGCAGGAACGGTTTGTCCCCAGCCAGGTCAGCCATACCCCTCCCCGATTTTGCTCTGAACAGACAGCAGCTTGTGGCCGTTATCTGAATGCTTGAATTCGTGCGCCCGCTTTTATGCTGCAACGGGTACTTGTTTGAATGTTCAAGTTACGCAAGCACTGTGCCAGTCAGCGGCGGCACATCGCGAGCGCAGCGGTGCTGGGGTCTAAGCCTAGTCCAGGCGCGGGGTTGCGCCAGGCGGGTGTGGGGAGTGGTAACAGCGCGGGAGAGAAAGAAGCACCTGCCGACACGCACTCGGCAGGTGCAGGTGCTCAACTGTTGGGCAGCAGACGCACGGTCAGGCTCTTGATATAGCGGGTCTCATTGATGGCCGGGTGCACCGGATGATCCGGGCCTTGGGCGCCGCGCTCGAGCAGCTGGATATTGCGGTCCAGATGGCGGGCGCTGGTCAGCAGTATGTTCTGCAGGTTGTCTTCTTCCAGGTGCATGGAGCAGCTGGCGCTGATCAGGATGCCGTCCTTGTTGAGCAGGCGCATAGCCTGTTCATTAAGGCGGCGATAGGCGCCTTCACCGTTCTTCTGGTCTTTCTTGCGTTTGATAAAGGCGGGTGGGTCGGCGACGATCACGTCGAAGCGCTCTTCCGAGGCTTTCAGCTGTTTCAGCGCTTCGAACACATCGCCTTCTACGCAGGCGACCTGATCGGTCAAACCGTTCAGCGCGGCGTTGCGCTCCACGCCATCGAGGGCGAAACCGGAGGCGTCCACGCACATCACGTCGCTTGCACCGAACGCCGCCGCCTGCACGCCCCAGCCGCCGATGTAGCTGAACAGGTCGAGCACGCGCTTGCCTTTGACGTAGGGCGCCAGGCGCGCGCGGTTCATGCGGTGGTCATAGAACCAGCCGGTTTTTTGCCCTTCGATCACTGGCGCTTCGAATTTCACGCCGTTCTCTTCCAGGGCGACCCACTCTGGCACCACGCCAAACGGGGTTTCCACATAACGCGCCAGGCCTTCGGCGTCGCGGGCTGCGGAATCATTTTTGAGCAGGATTCCGCTGGGCTTGCAGACCTGGATCAGCGCGGCGAGCACGTCATCCTTGTGACGTTCCATGGTGGCGGAGGCCAGCTGCACCACCAGAATGTCGAAGAAACGGTCGACCACCAGGCCTGGCAGCAGGTCTGAATCGCCATACACCAGACGGTAGCAGGGCTTGTCGAACAGCCGCTCGCGCAGCGACAGGGCGACGTTGATGCGGTGCACCAGCAGGGACTTGTCCAGCACGTGTTTGACATCACGCGACAGCAGGCGCGCGCAGATCAGGTTGTTCGGGCTCATCGCGACGACGCCCAGCGGCTTACCGCCGGTCGCCTCGAGGATGGCCTGGTCGCCAGCCTGGAAACCGCTGAGCGGGGTGGCGGCGACATCAATTTCGTTGCTGTAGACCCACAGATGGCCGGCGCGCAGGCGTCGATCGGCGTTGGCTTTCAGGCGCAGGCTGGGCAGGGACATGCTGGGGACTCCGAAAAAAGAGCGGAATTATAGCGGGTTCAGTAGCGTCGCGGCGGTTACAAAAGTCGCCTGTGGAAGTGCGGGGGGTTTAGCTAGACTGTGGCTCACTTCTCATTCCGGTTGTTCCCGTCATGTCCCAAGAGCTTTCCGCCGAATATATTCAGCAAGTGCTGCAGGGCATCAGCGTGCCGCCGCAGCCGCAGATCATGGTGGATTTGCAGATGGAACAGGTGATGCCGAGCCCGGACCTGCGCGCCATCGCCAAGCTGATTAGCCAGGACCCAGGCTTATCCGGCGCGCTGCTGAAACTGGTGAACTCGCCGTTTTTCGGTCTGGCCAATCGCATCGCCTCGATCCAGCAGGCGGTCAACCTGCTGGGCTGCAACACGGTGATCAATCTGATCAATGCGCAGTCGATTCGTGGCGAGCTGACCGATGAGGCCATCGTCACCCTCAACCGCTTCTGGGACACAGCCCAGGATGTGGCGATGACCTGTCTGACCCTGGCCAAGCGCATCGGCTACCACTCGCCGGATGAGGCCTACACCCTTGGGTTGTTCCACAACTGTGGCATCCCGCTGATGATCAAGCGCTTCCCCAATTACATGAACGTGCTCGAGGAGGCCTATGCCACCGCCACCGGCGAGCGCCGCGTGGTGGATACCGAAAACCGCTTGCTCAACACCAACCACGCGGTGGTCGGCTACTTCACCGCCAAGTCGTGGAACCTGCCGTTGCACCTGTGCGAAGCCATTGCCAGCCACCACAACGCCCTGGCGATTTTTACCGAGGACGCCAGTCGCGATGCGCAGCTGAAAACCCTGCTGGCGATTCTGAAGATGGCCGAGCACATCTGCGCCAGCCATCGCGTTTTGGGCAATCAGCCGGACGACCATGAGTGGCAAAGCATTGAGCAGCTGGTGCTGGAGTATGTTGGCCTATCCGACTATGACTTCGAGAACCTGCGCGAGAGCATTCGCGACTTAGGGGCAAGTTAACAGGCTGCCTCGTCGCTGCGGGGCGATCCTGCTAAGGTAGGCGCCCGCTCGGATTGCTCAACTGATCACTCGTTATGCCAGAACTTCCTGAAGTAGAAACCACTCGCCGTGGCATTGCGCCATTCCTTGAAGGCCAGCGTGTCAGCCGGGTGATCGTGCGCGAGCGCCGCCTACGCTGGCCGATACCCGAGGACCTGGATATCCAGCTGTCTGGGCAGCGTATCGAGTGCGTCGAACGGCGTGCCAAGTACCTGCTGATCAAGGCCGAAACCGGCAGTCTGATCAGTCATCTGGGCATGTCTGGCAGCCTGCGTCTGGTCGAGGCGGGTTTACCGGCGGCCAAACATGAGCATGTGGATATTGAGCTGGAGTCCGGTCTGGCCCTGCGCTACACCGATCCGCGGCGCTTCGGCGCGCTGCTGTGGAGCAGTGATCCGTTGAACCATGTGCTGCTCAGCAAGCTGGGGCCGGAGCCGTTGACCGAGCTGTTCGATGGCGAGCGATTGTTCCAGCTGTCCCGTGGCCGCGCTATGGCGATCAAGCCCTTTATCATGGATAACGCCGTGGTGGTCGGGGTGGGCAATATCTACGCAAGCGAGGCGCTGTTTGCTGCGGGTATTGATCCTCGTCGCGAAGCCGGCTCGGTGTCGCGGGCGCGTTATCTGACGTTGGCAGATGAGATCAAACGCATCCTCGTCCACGCCATCGAGCGCGGTGGCACCACCCTGCGTGACTTTGTTGGCGGCGATGGTCAGCCCGGCTATTTCCAGCAGGAGCTGTTTGTCTACGGTCGCGGCGGGGAATTCTGCAAGCACTGCGGCAGCACTCTGCGCGAGGTCAAACTGGGCCAGCGTGCCAGCGTCTACTGTCCTCGCTGCCAGCGCTAAGAGCACTGTTTAGGATCTGAGGCGAAAAATTCGGGTTTTACCGACCCTGTTATGCCGGAAAAACCTGAATACGCCTTTTATGGCGATTGACGGCCGTCACGCTGACAATTACCAATGCACTGTTATAGTTAGCTTTACCGCCTCCTAATAGCTGAAGGATCGCCCCATGAAACTGTTCCGCTCAACCGCTGCTGCTCTGGCGCTGACCACTGGCCTGCTGGCGCTGCCGGCTTATGCTGACGTAGCGCAGCAGAACAGCAGTGGCGACCCTCTTTACACGGCTAACGCGCCAAAAGCATTTTCGATGATTGGCGATCTGCTGGTTGCCCGGCCCTTGCTGATTGGCGCAACTGCCATCGGCGCTGTGGCTTTCGTGGTGAGCCTGCCATTCACGGCTGCTGGCGGCAATATTGGTGAGGCTGGTAAAGCTCTGGTTGTTGAGCCCGGAGAGGCCGCCTTTGTGCGTTGCCTGGGTTGCACGACTAGCGGCTACAAGAAGAACTGATAGCGTTCTCTGCGTGTGGGCTGCCACTGTGTTTGGTTTGGCAGCCCTGAAAAGTCCTGTTTGGCGCATCAGTGATCCGCATTACTGCGGTACGGCTGGTGTGACCACCGCAGTACCGATCCCGCGCGGATCTTCTGCCGCTGCAACCTTCCCGCCTTGCTTGTCCCAGTACAGCACCTGCTGATTGCCGTACTGCCTGCCTGTTGATTTCAATTGATGCCCGAGCGCCTCTAGCGCCGTGATTTCTGCTGGGCTGAACGTATCTGGTTCATGCTCAATCAGGTCCGGGCGAAACTGGTGGTGGTAGCGGCTGACACTGGGCCAGCGCTCAATCGGTTGTTGATCCAGGTACTGCAGCATCGCCAGCAGCACCATGCTGGGAATCCGGCTGCCACCTGGGGTGCCGAAGCTGGCGAAGTCCTCGGTACTTTCGATAAAGCTTGGACTCATGCTCGACAGCGGCCGCTTGCCGGCGGTGATGCTGTTGGCCTGGCTGCCGCTCAGACCATAGGCGTTACTGCCTTGTACATCGGCAGCAAAATCGTCCATCTCATTGTTTAGCAGCACCCCGGTGCCGGGTGCGGTAAAGGCCGCGCCGAATGGCAGATTGATTGACAGCGTCGCCGCCACCGCATTGCCCTCGGTGTCGAGTACCGAGAAGTGGGTAGTGTGGTCGCCTTCCTGCCAGGTTTTGCTGGGTGGCAGGCTGTCACTCGGCGTGGCGCGTTGCGGGTCGATGCTGCTGGCGAGCTGTTTCAGGTAATCAGGGGCTAGTAGTTGCTGCGCTGGGTTGCGGACAAAGTCGGGGTCCCCCAGTAGGCCGCGATCCCGGTAGGCGCGGCGTAGTGTTTCCACCACCAGGTGAGTGCGTTGCACGCGATCAGCCTGTTGCCAGGGCAGTTGCTGCAGCATCAGCAGGCTTTGCCCTAAAGCGATGCCGCCGGCTGATGGCGGCGGTGCGCTAATCAGCTCGCGGCCCTGATCCAGCGAAACGCGCAGCGGCTGGCGTTCAACGATGCGGTAGTCGGTCAGATCCTTGAGGGTCCAGATACCGCCGGCATCACGCACCGCTTTGACCAGCTGTTCCGCCACTGCTCCGCCGTAGAAGCCCTGAAGGCCCTTTGTGCCCAGCTGCTCCAGGGTGCTGGCCAGTTCCGGCTGACGCAGCAGGCCGAACTCTTCGGGGATTTCACCTTTGTCGAGGAAGATTCGCGCAGTTTCCGCGTCCTGGCGCATGGCTTCGAGCCGCCAGCCGGCGCGCTCACGGTAAACCCGGTCGATGCTGACGCCGCTGCGCGCCAGGCGAATGGCCGGCGCCAGCGAGTCGCGCAGCGGCAGGCGGCCAAAGCGTTCGGCCAGCTCGACTAGGGCGGCGGGCAGACCAGGAATGGCAGCGGCCAGCGCGCCATTCAGTGAAAGATCTTTGTTTATCTCGCCCTCGACCCGGTACAGGTCGGCGTGGGCTGCTTGTGGCGCACGCTCACGCGCATCGAGAAAGCGGTAGGTCGGTGATTCGCCGGCTTCGCGCAGCAGAAAGAAGCCGCCGCCGCCCAGACCGGAACCATAGGGTTCGACTACCGCCAGCGCTGCGCTGATGGCCACTGCCGCGTCAAAGGCGTTGCCGCCCAGGGCCAGGGTTTCCTGGCCAGCCACGGTGGCGGCTGGGTGTGCGCTGGCAATAGCGATGCGTTCAGGTTGGGCTGCGGCATGCAGCTCAAGGGCACAGAGTAGAGCAAGCGCACCGAGCAGGGTGCGCCAGGGGAGAAGGCCGCGGATCAGGCGGCCGGTTTTCATGCTTTACCGGTAATGATCAGGTACTTCTGCATCAATTCATCCTTGCTCTCGACATTGTTCTCATCGAGCGGGATGCAATCGACCGGGCAGACCTGCTGGCACTGCGGCTCGTCATAGTGGCCGACGCATTCAGTGCACAGGTTGGGGTCGATCTCGTAGATTTCTTCGCCCTGGGAGATCGCAGCGTTCGGACATTCGGGCTCGCAGACGTCGCAGTTGATGCAGTCGTCGGTGATGATCAGGGACATTACGCACTCCTGCTGTGCCCTCTTGGGTACAGCCATAAAACTTGGGGAAGCAATGCGCAAATTGTGCCGCATCAGGGCCGCGCATGCACGCGGCCATGTGGTAATGGCTTAGCGCTTAAAACGTTCGGTCAGCGCGGTGGCCACGGCCGGGTGCACGAAGTTGGAGATATCACCACCTAAAGCTGCGATTTCGCGGACCAGGGTCGAGGAGATAAACGAGTACTTTTCCGACGGGGTGAGGAACAGGCTTTCCACATCGGGGGCCAACTGGCGGTTCATATTGGCCAGCTGGAATTCGTATTCGAAGTCCGATACTGCGCGCAGGCCTCGTAGAAACACGTTCGCGCCTTGTTCTTTGGCAAAGTGCGCGAGCAGGGTGGAGAAGCCGACTACTTCAACGTTGGGCAGGTGTTGGGTGACTTCCCGGGCCAGCTCGACGCGTTGTTCCAGGCTGAACAGCGGGTTCTTCTTCGGGCTGGCGGCAACCGCAATGATCACGCTGTCGAACAGCCGCGCGGCACGCTCGACCAGGTCGCCGTGCCCCTTGGTGATGGGGTCGAAGGTGCCTGGGTATAACACTCGATTCATCGTGACGTCCTGGCGGGTCCGTTGGGGAGTCGGATGGTAGCGCAGCGCTTCCCTGCGGCCAAGTCGGCCGCCGGTTATCGAGGGTATTCACGGGCACAGAACGGCCCGTGAATACCCTGGCATCAGGCGTGCTTGAGGCGTTCGGCGAGCTTTGTCGCCAGTTTGGCGGTCAGGCCGTAGATCGACAGCTGCGGATTGGCGCCGATGCTGGTGGGGAACAGCGAGCCGTCGTGGATCGACAGGTTGCTCAGTTGGTGATGGCGGCCGAGGCTGTCGGTGACTGCCTGGCGGGGATCTTCGCCCATGGCGCAACCGCCCATGACATGAGCGCAACCCAGGCGGGTGCGGTAGATCTCCAGTGGCAGTGTGTCAATCAGCTGCTTGGCCTCGCCCAGGGTTTTCACATAGCCGGCATCGGCGTGCAGCGGCAGCACCGCCTTGGCCCCGGCGGCGAACTGGATTTCCGCCATGCTATGGAAGGCGCGGCGCACGCCGTCCCAGGTGTAGTCGGTCATCTGGTAGTCGAGTACCGGGCTGCCATCGCCGCGCAGCTCCACCCGGCCTTCGGCACTGTCCGGGTGAAAGCCGTCGCGCAGCAGGGCCAGCATCACGTTGGTATTGGGCAGTTGCTCCATACGCATGGCGTTGTCGATACCGAAGCGGCCGAGCAGGGTGGAGGTCATCGCGGGCTGCAGCGGCGGTACTTCGAGCTTGTAGGACAGGCGTCCGGTGGTACCGTCATCCCACTGGAAGTGGTCGGAGTAGATCGACTGTGGCGCGCCGTAGAAGGGATTGATTACCTGATCGAACAGCGCGGCAGAGAAGTTCACCAGGTGCAGGAAGGTGCGTTTACCGGTGCGCTGGTGCGGGTTTGGTGCGTTCGAGCGAAGGAGAATCCCCGGTGTATTGATGCCGCCACCTGAGAGCACGTAATGCTTGGCCTTGACCGTGATCTTGCGGCCATTGGGCGCGACGCAACGTTCATCCATACCGAGGCATTCGATGCCTGTGACCTGGTCGCCCTCGATCAGCAGCTTGTCGGCGCGGGCCAGATAGAGCAGTTCGCCGCCTTTATCCAGGGTCGCCGGAATGGTGGTGACCAGCATCGACTGCTTGGCGTTGGTCGGGCAGCCCATGCCGCAGTAACCGAGGTTCCAGCAGCCGCGCACGTTGCGGGGGATGACCTTCCACTCGTAGCCGAGCTTTTCACAACCGCTGCTGATCACCGCGTTGTTGGCATTCGGCGGCACGGCCCAGGGGGCGACGCCCAGACGCTGTTCCATCTGCTCGAACCAGGGGGCCATTTCCTCGGGGCTGTGGCCTTTTACGCCATGCTCCTTGGCCCAGTGTTCCAGGGTTGGCGCGGGCGTGCGAAAGCTCGAGGTCCAGTTGATCAGCGTGGTGCCGCCGACCGCACGACCTTGCATGATAGTGATGGCGCCATCCTTGCTCATGCGGCCGATGCCTTCCTGATAGAGGCTGGCGTAAGCCTTGTCTTCGAGCATCTTGAAATCATCGCTAGTCTTCAGCGGACCTTCCTCAATCAGCAGCACCTTGAAGCCGGCCGCGCTGAGGATTTCTGCGGTAGTACCGCCGCCCGCGCCGCTGCCGACGATGGCCACGTCGGCTTCCAGGGTCAGATCGCTGTCCAAGCGAGAGCCGTTGTAGGTTTTCCAGCCGTTGGCCAGGCCTTGCTTGAACATATCGGGTACGGGCATTGCGGGCTCTCTTTCTTGTTCTGGCCGGCTTGGCGGCTGGGTAATGGGTAGCGCTGCGGTTGCTGGTTAGGCCCGTAGGGTGCGCCATGCGCACCAAAAATAGGCTTAGGCGGTGCGCACAGCGCACCCTACGGGATCGACGCGGCGTTAGACCGTCGGCGGCCCGGGGTAGCCGCAGTGGGCCCATGATTCGGCTCTGCTATACCAGCTCATCATCACCAGTTGCAGCAGCGAGGCGTGGCCCATCTTCAACAAACCGATGGGGCTGTTCTGCCAACGGTCGAGAAATCCCTGTACGTCGGCAGGCGATGCGTTTTCCCAGCCGCCCCAGACGCCGGTTAGTGGGCCGCGGGTGATCGGCATGGCGAGCACATCGAATAGCTGCACGGTCAGCTTGAGCATTTCCGGCGACAGGTGATTCAGGCTGTAGTCCAGGTTTTCGAGGGTGGCGCTGACGGCAGCAGGCATCTTCTCGGTCGTTACTGCTCCGGCCAGCATCACCGGAATCAAAGCATTCAGAAAAGCCAGATCGGATTCGCGGATCACCGCGAAGCCGGCTTTCGGTGTACTTGCCGAACAGCCGCTGAGGCTGGCGGCCAGCCCGGCCGTGGCGAGAAAGGCCGAGCCCATCAGGCCGATCTTGAGTAGGTTGCGTCGAGTTAGGGCCGGTGCTTCAAGTGTGGTGTTGTGCATTTATTGTTATCACCGATTCAGGCCATTTTGGGTTAGCGAACGAACAGCTTGTACACCAGCTTCTGCAGGGCTTTGCCGTAGGGTGGGTAGATCAGCTTGGCGGCATTGAAGCGCTGTTTGATAAACACGCCCTTGGCCTTGCTGAAGGTGAGGAAGCCTTCATGGCCGTGGTAATGCCCCATGCCGGACGGGCCGACGCCGCCGAATGGCATGTCGTCCTGGGCCACGTGCAGCAGGGTGTCGTTGAGGCACACACCGCCGGAATGAGTCTCGTGCAGCACGCGCTGCTGTTCGCTCCTGTCGTAGCCGAAGTAGTACAGCGCCAGCGGTCGGTCACGCTCATTGATAAAGGCGAAGGCGTCTTCCAGCTTGTCGTAGGGGATGATCGGCAGCAGCGGGCCGAAAATCTCGTCCTGCATCACCTTCATCTCATCGGTCACGTTAAGCAGCACGGCCTGCGGCATGCGCCGGCCCTGGGCTTCTGGGTACAGTGGGATGATGGTCGCACCCTTGCTCTCGGCGTCCTGCAAATAGCCGTTGAGGCGCTGCTGCTGGCGCTCGTTGATGATCGCGGTGTAATCCGGGTTGTTCGCCAGCGTCGGGTAGAAGCTCTGCACCGCTTTGCGGTAAGCCTCGACAAAACCCTCTACGCGGTCTTTTGGCACCAGCACGTAATCCGGGGCCACGCAGGTCTGACCGGCGTTCATGGTCTTGCCGAAGGCGATGCGTTCGGCGGCGTCACTCAGGGGTACGGAGGCCGAAACGATGGCCGGCGATTTGCCGCCCAGCTCCAGGGTGACCGGGGTGAGGTTCTCGGCGGCGGCGCGCATCACGTGCTTGCCGATGCTGGTGGCGCCGGTGAACAGCAGGTGGTCGAACGGCAGTTTGGAGAAGGCCATGCCGACTTCCGCCTCGCCCAGCACCACGGTTACCAGATCCTCGGGGAAGACCTTGGCCAGCAGGTCCTTGATCAGTTGCGAGGTGGCCGGGGTCGACTCGCTCATCTTGATCATCACCCGGTTGCCGGCTGACAGCGCGCCGACCAGCGGACCAATGGCGAGAAACAGCGGGTAGTTCCACGGCACGATCACTCCGACCACGCCCAGCGGCTGGTAGATGACCTTGGCGGCGGCCGGCATAAATTGCATGCCGACGCTGCGCCGTGAAGGCTTCATCCACTTCTTGATGCGTTTGGTCGCGTAGTGAATGCCATGCAGGCTCGGCATCAGCTCGGCGAGCAGGGTTTCGTCGGCGCTGCGGTTACTGAAATCCTGGGAGATGGCGCTGATCAGCGCATCACGTTCGTTGCTGAGCAGGTCGCGCAGTACGTTCAGCCACTGAATGCGTTGTTCGGCCGAAGGCATGGGGTTGGCCTTGAACGCTTGGCGCTGACGGGTAAAGCTGCTCTCCAGTTGGCTGAGCTGCTGTTGGCTGCGTTGCAGGCTTTGTTCTAGGTAAGCGACGTCGGCGACCATGGTGTTGCTCCTCGGCATTCCAGCAATGCAGTGCATCAGATGAGCTGAGGCCGCTGCAGAAAAGGTGTGCTGGATTTTTAGAGCAATTGCTCTAATCTGTCAAATAGCATGGCCTGGTCCACCGACAGACGCAGCCCAACGAAAAGTTAGCGCATGTTTCCACGGCTTTTTCCGGTAACACTTCTGGCGTTTCTGCCTGTACCTTTGCCGAGCTTTTGAGCCGAGATCGAGTCGTTATGTCAGCCCCACTGAAAACCCGCGAACGCATCATTCAGGAGAGCCTGGCGCTGTTTAACGCCCAGGGCGAGCGCAGCGTTACCACCAACCATATCGCCGCACACCTGGGGATTTCACCGGGTAACCTGTACTACCACTTCCGTAACAAGCAGGCGATCATCGCCGAGCTGTTTACCCTTTATGAAAGCCAGGTGGATACCTTTTTACGTCGCCCCGAGGGTCGCGCGCTGACGGTGCAGGACAAGACCTTCTATCTGGAAGCACTGCTCGCCGCCATGTGGCACTACCGCTTTCTGCACCGCGATCTTGAGCACCTGCTCGACAGCGACGCCGAGCTGGCTGAGCGCTACAAGCTGTTCTCGCAGCGCTGCCTGCAGCGAGCGCAGAACATCTATCAGGGCTTTGTCGAGGCCGGCATCCTGTTGATGAATGCGCCACAGATTGAGGCGCTGACCCTTAACAGCTGGATCATCATGACCTCCTGGGTGCGCTTTCTCTGCACCACTCGCGGCAACCCCGGCGACCTCAGCCAGGAGATGCTGCGCCGTGGCATTTATCAGGTGCTGGCGCTGGAGGGCGGCTACATCACCCCCAGTGCACGTGAGGCGGTCGAGGCGTTGTACGCCAAGCTGCATGTGCCGCTGGAACAGGTGATTTAAGCGCGAGCCGTCAAGTCCGTAGCCCGGGGATAAGCCTTGGCGCAATCCGGGCTACGGGTTGAATTGTTGTTTCAGCCACTGCGGAATACGCCGTTCCAGGTAATAACCCGGTTTACCCAGGCTGCCTTCGACAAAGCCGACATGGCCACCGTGGGCGTGCAGTTCGAATTCGATGCTGGGTGACAGCTCACTGGCTTCGGGCAGGCTGTGGGTAAAGACGAAGGGATCGTCGGCGGCCTGGATAATCAGCGTCGGCGTCTCGATCTGGCCGAGGAAGTAGCGGCTGGAGGCGCGGCGGTAGTAGTCCTCGGCATCGGCGTAGCCATGCAACGGTGCGGTGATGCGGCCGTCGAAATCCCAGAAGGTGCGCATATTGTCCAGCGAGCCGAGCTTCTCCAGGGTGGATAGGCGGTCGGCCATGCCCTGGTGGGCAAACAGGCGCTGCTTGTCCTTCACGTAGGCCACCATCTCGCGCATAAAGTGGCTCTGGTAGACCCTGGAAAAGCCCATGCCGATGCGGTCGGCGCACTGATCCAGACGAAACGGCACCGACACCGCAGCTGCGCCCTGCAGCTGACTGTCGGCGCCGCTCTCGCCAAGGTACTTGAGCAGCACATTACCGCCCAGGGAATAACCCACGGCATAGATCGGCGCCATCGGCCGTTGGGCGCGCAGGTGGCGCACGGTTTCTGCCAGGTCCTCGCTGGCGCCGGAGTGGTAACCACGGGCCAGCAGGTTCGGCTCGCCGGAGCAGCCGCGCCAGTTCAGCGCCACGCTCGCCCAGCCCTGGGCCGCCAGTTCTTGCTGCAAACCCAGCACATACAGTGAGTCGGACGAGCCCGTCAGGCCATGCAGCACCAACACCAGCGGCGCGTCGGCCTGGTGTGGGCCGTGCCAGTCCAGATCAAGAAAGTCGCCATCGTCCAGCCACAGCCGCTCGCGTGTGCGCGCAAGCTTCGCCGGCTTGCGACACATCGGGTTCCACAGTGTTTGCAGATGTGGGCCGGGCAGCCACCAGGCGGGTGTGAAGGGCGTGGTCATAAACAGGTATCGCTTGGGAAAGCGCTCAGGCTAGGGCCTGAGGCGGTGAAACGGAAGCTATATGAGTGGGGCGAATAGCAGAGCCTGACGGAGGTTGGGCTTCACGACGTGAAGCCCGGAGTTTGCCTCAGGCTGCAGCCGTGCGCTGCCATAGCGCGTAGTACACCTGGCCGGCCTTCTGCTCACGGTGCAGACGCCAGTTGCCGGGCATGCCGAGGCTGGACGGTGAATTCTCGCTTTCGGTGTAGACCCAGGCGTCGGCCGCCAGCCAGCCATTCTGCTCGAGCAGGGTGCAGGCGGGCAGCAGCAGGTTCTGGTTGAACGGAGGGTCGAGAAACACCAGATCGAACGGCGTGACGGCTGGGTTTTGCAGAAAGAGCAGGGCGTCGGTCTGCTGCAGTTGGCCGTTGTCGCACTTCAGCGTTTGCAGGTGGCTGCGCAGGCTGGCGATAGCCGCTGGGTTGAGGTCCAGGGCCAGGGCGTTGCCAGCGCCGCGCGACAGGGCTTCGAGAAACAGCGCGCCGCTGCCGGCGAACAGGTCGAGCACCTTGGCGCCCTCGACATAGGGCGCCAGCCAGTTGAACAGGGTCTCGCGCACCCGGTTCGGCGTCGGCCGCAGCCCGGCAGCCATGTGGAAGTTGAACTGGCGCGAGCGCCATTGCCCGCCGATGATCCGCAGCTGGCCATCGCCACTGTGGGCGGGGTTGGCTTTTGGCGGTTTGGGTCGCTTGCTCATCAGTGCTCCGGTACGCCAGAAGGTTGTTCGGCGGGGCGGTCGGTGGGCGGTGGCAGTTCTTTCTGCGTCACGCTCGGGCCGGCGGTGACGATCACCAGGGCGTCGGGATTCAGGTGCTTGGCCATGGCGGCTTTGACCTGTTCCACGCTCAGCGCTTCGACGTCGCGCATAAAGTCTTCCAGGTAGCTCAGCGGCAGGTCATAGAAACCCATGGAGCCGAGTTGGCCGACAATCGCCGCGTTGCTCGCGGTGGACAGCGGGAAGCTGCCGGCCAGCTCGCGCTTGGCATTGTTCAGCTCATCAGTGGTCGGGCCGTAGGCGATAAAGTCGGCGAGCATGCTTTTGACCAGTTGCAGGGTGCCGTCGCTGAGTTCGGCACGGGTCTGCAGGTTGATCATAAAGGGGCCACGCGCCTGCATGGCGCTGAAGCCAGAGTAGACGCCATAGGTCAGGCCGCGCTTTTCGCGTACTTCGGTCATCAGGCGGGTGCCGAAACCACCGCCGCCGAATACCTGGTTGCCCAGGTAGAGCGCGGCGTAGTCCGGGTCGCGGCGGTCGATGCCGAGCTGGGCAATCATCAGGTGGGTCTGATTCGAGGGGAACTCGATATGTTGCAGGCCCGGCTTGGGCTCTTCCGGCTGGGCGATACGCGGCAGCGCCGGGCCTTTCGGCAGGGCGGCGGATACCTGGCTCGCCAGGGCTTCGGCATCACTGCGAGAGAGGTCGCCGACCAGCGCGATAATCGCGTTATTGGCTGTGTAGGCCTGAGCGTGGAAAGCCTGCAACTGCTCACGGCTGATGCTTGGGATCGACTCGGCATTGCCGTCGCTCGGGTGCGCGTAAGGATGTGTGCCGTACAGGCGCTCGAACAGCGCCAGGCTGGCCAGCTTGCCGGGGTTCTGCTTCTGGTATTCGAAGCCGGCCAGCAGCTGGTTCTTGATCCGCGCTAGGGCGTCTTCCGGGAAGGTCGGCTGGCCGAGCACCTGATTGAACAGTTGCATGGCCGGTTCGCGTTTGTCCGCAGCGCTGAGGCTGCGCAGGCTGGCGATGGCCATGTCGCGAAACGCGCCGTTGCCGAAGTTGGCGCCGAGGTTTTCGAAGCCGGCGGCGATTGCGCCGACATCCTTGCCCGGTACGCCTTCGTTGAGCATGGCGTTGGTCAGCATGGCCAGGCCCGGTACGCCATCATCATGGCTGCTGCCGGCGGCAAAGGTCAGTTGCAGGTCGAACATCGGCAGCTCGCGGGCTTCGACGAACAGCACCTTGGCGCCTTCGGCAGTCTGCCAGGTCTGGATATTCAGGTCGCGGCGGCTCGGTGGCTGATCGCCAAGGGCGGCCAGGGATTCGATGCTGGTCGATTCGGCGGCCGGAGCCGGGGGGGGGCTGCTGTCCGGGCGGTTGATCACCAGGGCCAGCAGCGCCAGCACTATCAGTAGCGCCAGGCCGAGCAGACCGTAGCGCAGGCCATTGCGCTCACTCATTGCGTTTCTCCTCAGGCAGAACATGGGCGACGCTTAGGCGGTCGCGGGTAAAGAAGGTGCTGGCGGCTTGCTGGATATCGGCCGGTGTCACGGCCTCCAGTTCGGCCAGTTCCTTGTCGATCAACTGCCACGACAGGCCGACGGTTTCCAGTTGGCCGATGGCGGTAGCCTGGCTGGTGATCGAGTCACGCTCGTAGACCAGACCAGCGATCACTTGTGCACGCACGCGGGCCAGCTCTTCGGCGCTTGGCGGGGTGTTTTTCAGATCCTCCAGCTCACGCCACAGGCCGGCTTCGACCTGATCCAAGGTCTTGCCGGTCTGCACGTTAGGCGTGGCGGAAAGGATGAACAAGCTGTCGCCACGGGAGAACCCGTCATACCAGGCCGATGCGCCGGACACCAGTTCCTCGCCACGTTCCAGGCGGGTCGGCAGGCGAGCGCTGTAGCCGCCATCGAGCAGCGCAGCGGCCAGACGCAAAGCATGGACCTGACGCGGTTGTTCGGCAGTGGCCAGGCCAGGTACGTTGAAGCCCATCATCAGGCTTGGCAGCTGGGTTTTCAGGTGCAGGGTGATGCGACGCTCGCCCGGTGCGGCCAACTCACGCGGGGCTTTCGCCGTCGGCACGGTGCGCTTGAGGATCGGGCCGAAATAGCGCTCGGCGAGAGTTTTCACCTCGGCGACGCTGACATCGCCGACCACTACCAGGGTGGCGTTGTTTGGCGCGTACCAAGCCTCGTACCAGTCGCGCAGCTCTTCGACGGTCATGCGTTCGAGGTCGGCCATCCAGCCGATGGTGGGTGTGTGGTAACCGCTGGCAGGGTAGGCCATGGCCTTGAAGCGCTCGTAGGCCAGGCTCGACGGTTTGTCGTCGGTGCGCAGGCGGCGCTCTTCCTTTATTACCTCGATTTCCTTGGCGAACTCATCGGCCGGCAGCTTTAGGCTGGCCAGACGGTCGGCTTCCAGCTCCAGGGCTACGGCCAGGCGGTCGCGGGCCAGCACTTGGTAGTAGGCGGTGTAATCGTCGCTGGTAAAGGCGTTTTCTTCGGCGCCCAGCTCGCGCAGAATGCGCGAGGCTTCGCCGGGGCCGAGTTTGCGGCTGCCCTTGAACATCATGTGTTCGAGGGCGTGGGACAGGCCGGTCTGGCCGGGCGTCTCGTAGCTGGAGCCGACCTTGTACCAAATCTGGCTGACCACCACCGGGGCGCGATGGTCTTCGCGCACGATGACCTTGAGGCCATTGTCCAGGCTGAATTCGTGGGTGGGTTGGGTTTCTGCGGCCAGAGCCAGCAGCGGTGTACAAAGCACGCCGAGCAGCAGAGCTGCAGTGCGTTGGGCAATCATATGCATGGATTATTGACCTGTCGGACGGGCCCGCTTGGTCTTAGCGTCGGCGGGCGCGGAGGTGCTAGGATACGCATCCGTTTTACTGGCGACCACGCCTGCTAAGGCTTCTGATTGTTACCGCGTGCACTCTTCAGCTTTTAATGTCGCGTGAGTAATGCTTTTTAGAGCCTGTGGCCTGCGCGTCGCACCTTTGAGATAGCCGTCCTCCATGTTTGGTTCCAACGACGACAAGAACACGCCCGCGCCCTCTACGCCGGCCTCTGCCGAGAAACCTGCAGAGAAGAAAGACCTGTTCGGCTGGCTGCGCAAGAAGCCGCAAGCGCCGAGCAGTCCTGAGCCACAACTGACTCCGGTTATCGAGCAGCCAGCTGCTCCGGCTACCGAGGTCGCCACGCCCGCATCAGAGCCAGTTGCGCCGGTAAGCGAAGTTGCGGCGCCAGTTGAATCGCCCGCCATTGCCGTCGAGCCGCAACCTGTTCCGGTCGCTCCGGTTGAGCAGGCCGCTGCCGCCATTCCCGCGCCGGCTGAAGGCAGCGAAGCCAACCCGCAGCCACGCCCGTCGCGTTTCCGCATCAATGCCGGCAGCGAAGTGCTGCATGCGCACATTGAAGTGCCTGCGGTGGTTGAGCCTGTCGTCGAGCCTCCAGTGGCCGCGCCAGCAGTCGTACAGCCAGCCGCTGCGCCGGTTAAAAGTGCCGAAGAACAGCGTGCCGGCTTTCTCGAACGCCTCAAGCAAGGCCTGTCGAAAACCAGCGCCAGCCTCGGCGAGGGCATGGCCAGCCTGTTTCTCGGCAAGAAGGCCATCGACGATGACCTGCTCGAAGACCTGGAAACCCGTTTGCTGACCGCTGACGTTGGCGTCGAGGCCACCACGGCGATCATCGGCAACCTGACCAAACGTGTGGCACGCAAGGAGCTGGCTGACAGCGGCGCGTTGTACAAGGCCCTGCAGGATGAGCTGGTGGCGCTGCTCAAGCCGGTCGAGCAGCCTCTGCAGATCGACAGCAGCAAGCAGCCCTATGTGATTCTGGTGGTCGGCGTAAACGGCGCGGGCAAGACCACCACCATCGGCAAACTGGCGAAAAAACTCCAGCAGGATGGCAAGAAAGTCATGCTTGCCGCCGGCGACACCTTCCGCGCCGCCGCCGTTGAGCAGCTGCAGGTGTGGGGCGAGCGCAATCAGATTGCAGTAATCGCCCAGCACACCGGCGCTGATTCGGCCTCGGTGATCTTCGATGCGGTACAGGCGGCCAAATCGCGCGGCATGGACGTATTGATCGCCGACACCGCTGGGCGTCTGCACACCAAAGACAACCTGATGGAAGAACTGAAGAAAGTCCGCCGGGTGATCGGCAAGCTGGATGACACCGCGCCGCACGAAGTGCTGCTGGTGCTGGACGCCGGCACCGGGCAGAACGCGATCAATCAGGCTAAGCAGTTCAATCAGACGGTCAACCTCACCGGCCTGGCGCTGACCAAGCTGGACGGCACCGCCAAGGGCGGGGTGATCTTTGCCCTGGCCAAGCAGTTTGCTTTGCCGATTCGTTATATCGGGGTGGGCGAGGGCATTGATGACCTGCGCACCTTCGAGGCTGAAGCCTTCGTTCAGGCGCTGTTCGCGGAGAAATAGGATGATCAAATTCGAGCAGGTCGGTAAACGCTACCCCAACGGCCACGTCGGGCTGCACGAACTGAGTTTCCACGTGCGCCGTGGCGAGTTCCTCTTCGTTACCGGGCACTCCGGCGCCGGCAAGAGCACCTTGCTGCGCCTGCTGCTGGCGATGGAGCGGCCGAGCAGTGGCAAGCTGTTGCTGGCCGGGCAGGACCTGTCGCACATCACCAATGCCCAGATTCCATTCCTGCGTCGGCAGATCGGCGTGGTGTTCCAGAACCATCAGCTGCTGTTCGACCGTAGCGTATTCGACAACGTGGCGCTGCCGCTGCAGATTCTCGGCTTGTCCAAGGACGAGATCGGCACTCGCGTGCGCACTGCGCTGGAGCGTGTGTCGCTGGCCGACAAGGCCGAGCAATCCCCTGGCGACCTGTCTACCGGTCAGCAGCAGCGCGTCGGTATTGCCCGCGCCGTCGTGCATCGCCCGGCGCTGCTGCTGGCGGATGAACCCACCGGTAACCTCGATCCGCGCCTGGCGGCCGAGATCATGGGGGTGTTTGAAGACATCAACCGCCTGGGCACCACTGTGCTGATCGCCAGCCACGACCTGGCGCTGATCGCGCGCATGCGCCACCGCATGCTGACCCTGCAACGCGGCCGCCTGATCGGCGACGGGGAGGCTGCATGAGCGCCACCCGCATGCCGCCTCCGCAGCCCGCACAGCGTGTCGGTGCCGCGCCGAAAAAATCCGAATCGCCGACTCCGGGCGACGATGGCCCAAGCTTTACCCATCAGCTGCATGCCTGGTTGGAAAACCACCGTGCCAGCTTGGTCGACAGCCTGCGCCGATTGGGCAAGCAGCCGATTGGCAGCTTCTTTACCTGCCTGGTGATGGCCGTGGCTCTGAGCTTGCCCATGGGCTTGGCGCTACTGCTGGATAACGTCGAGCGCCTGGGTGTGTCTTGGCAGCGCGCGGCGCAGATTTCCCTGTTTTTGCAAATCGACGCTACGGATGCTCAGGGCCAGGCCCTACGCGAGCAGATCGCCGAGATGGCCGATGTGGAAGAGGCCGAATGGATCAGCCGTGAACAGGCTCTGGACGAGTTTCAGCAGCAATCCGGCCTCGGCGAAGCGCTGAAAGAACTACCGGATAACCCGCTGCCTGGGGTGATCGTGGTGACGCCGCAGCAAGTCGACAAGGTCGCCTTGGAAGCATTGCGCTTGCGCCTGGCCGAGCTGCCGCGCGTGCAGCAGGCGCAGCTTGATCTGCTCTGGGTCGAGCGTCTGAGCGCCATGCTCAAGCTCGGTGAGCGTTTCGTCTTTGGCTTGACCTTGCTTCTTGTGATGGCGCTGCTGCTGGTGATCGGCAATACCATTCGTCTGCATATCGAGAACCGCCGTACCGAGATCGAGGTGATCAAGCTGGTTGGCGGCACCGACAGCTATGTGCGTCGGCCCTTCCTCTATATGGGCACGCTGTACGGTTTGGGCGCCGGCCTGCTGGCCTGGCTGCTGCTGGCCTACGGCCTCGGCTGGCTGAATGATGCCGTGGTGCGCCTGGCGGGTTTGTACGGCAGCGACTTCGCCCTGGCGGGCGTGCCGATAGCCGATGGTCTATCCCTGCTGCTCGGCGCGGTGTTGTTGGGCTATATTGGCGCCTGGCTGGCGGTCGCAAGGCACTTGAGCGAGCTGGCCCCTAGATAGTAAGTTATTGTTTTGCTTGATATTGACTATGTGTAAGGGAACTTGTACCTCGGTATAAAGTCCCAAGGAGCAATGCTAGACTGCTCCACGATTCGTAAGTCGGAGGATTCAAATGTCCACTTCTTTGCAACCTGTTCATGCTCTGGTTCCGGGTGCCAACCTGGAGGCATACGTGCATGCGGTAAACGGCATCCCGCTGTTGACCCCCGAGCAGGAGCGTGAGCTGGCGGAAAGTCTCTTCTACAAACAAGACCTCGAAGCCGCCCGGCAAATGGTGCTGGCTCACCTGCGTTTTGTTGTGCATATCGCCCGCAGCTACTCCGGTTATGGCCTGGCCCAGGCTGACCTGATTCAGGAAGGCAACGTCGGCCTGATGAAGGCGGTCAAGCGCTTCAACCCGGAAATGGGTGTGCGCCTGGTGTCGTTCGCCGTGCACTGGATTCGCGCCGAGATCCACGAGTTCATCCTGAAAAACTGGCGCATCGTCAAAGTCGCCACCACTAAGGCGCAGCGCAAGCTATTTTTCAACCTGCGCAGCCAGAAGAAGCGTCTGGCCTGGTTGAACAACGACGAAGTGCATGCCGTGGCCGCAAGCCTGGGCGTTGAGCCGCGTGAAGTGCGCGAGATGGAAAGCCGCCTGACCGGCCATGACATGGCCTTCGACCCGGCTGCCGAAGCCGACGACGAAAGCGCCTTCCAGTCCCCTGCGCATTATCTGGAAGACCACCGCTACGACCCGGCGCGTCAGCTGGAAGATTCCGACTGGAGCGACAGCTCCACCGCTAATCTGCACGAAGCGTTGGAAGGTCTGGATGAGCGCAGTCGTGACATCCTCTACCAGCGCTGGCTGGCCGAGGAGAAAGCCACGCTGCATGACCTGGCCGCCAAGTACAACGTATCGGCCGAGCGCATCCGGCAACTGGAAAAGAACGCGATGAACAAGCTCAAGGGCTCAATCGCCGCGTAAATCGCGCTACTGTCAGAAGCCGCACCCAGGTGCGGCTTTTTTCTGCCTAAGGAAAAGCCCGTGAAATTACCGCCCATACGCCCGCAGCACTGGCTGATCTTTGCCGTGGTCGCCGCCTTGTTCTTTGCCTGGGGCGCGTGGCTGATGCGCCCGCAGCCGGCCGCGCAACCCTTGCCTTGGCTGGCAGAATGGCAAGCCAAGGTGCTTACGCCGCTGGCCGATGATCGCTTGAGCCTGGTGCATCTGAAGGATGCTCTGGAGGGCGAGCTTTGGCTGCAGCCGAATCTGGACGGTGCACGTCTGCTGTATCGCGGCGAGCTGCAGGATGCTGATGGCAATTGGTCGCTGGAGGCTGAAGTCGGTCTGGACAAAGCCGAGCGCGAAAGCTTGCTGGCCGCCGCCGGCCTAAAGCCGACGGATAAGGAGCAGCCGCTGGGTAGCCAGTTGTTAGTGCCATTGGCCAATCGCCCGATTATTGCGCTGACCTTGCTACCGCCGGCGCCGCTGGATGTTGCGCGACTGGCCGCGAGCATCGGTCAGCCGCGTCTGACTCTGGAGCTGGCCGAGGGGCAGGCTTGGGTCTATCCCGAGCTGGGCATGACCGCGCACTTGCAAGATGAAGAGCTGTACTTCCTCTATGCTGTGCCGCGGCATCTGCTTAAACAGCGCTGAGCTAAACGTCCTTTAACCAGCTTGGCCACCATTCAGGACGGCTGGGTTGCAGGCGATCGAGGTAATGGCTGCCACCCAGTTGCCACATCTGCTGGCGAATCCAGTTGGCCCGACGGCTGATATGCGCGCTCGGGCGGCTGGCGCTCCACTCGCGCGGGTTGGGCAGCACGGCGGCCAGCAGGCTGCTCTGCTGGCGTGACAGGTAGGGCGCGCCGACCTTGAAGTGATGCCGCGCCGCCGCCTCGGCGCCGAACACACCGTCGCCCCATTCGACGCTGTTGAGGTACACCTCAAGAATCCGCTGCTTGGGCCAGAGCAGTTCGATCAGCCCGGTGAACCACACCTCGATACCCTTGCGCAGCCAGCTGCGACCGGACCAGAGAAACAGATTCTTCGCCACCTGCTGGCTGAGGGTGCTGGCGCCGCGCAGGGAACCGCCTTGCTGGTTGTGCTCCAGGGCTGCCTGGATAGCCGCGACATCGAAGCCCCAGTGTTCGGCGAACTTCTGATCTTCGCCGGCAATCACCGCCATCTTCAGATCATCCGGCAGCTCGCTCCAGGGGCGCCAGCTGCGCTGCAGGTCGATGGGCCGGTTGTCGAGCCAGGATTCGATCTTACGCTCGACCATCAGCGCCGTGCCGGGTGGCGGCACCCAGCGAAACAACAACACCAGCAATACCGAGCCTAGGATCAGCCAGAGCAGGAGTTTGAGCAGGCGACGGGTGATGGATCGAAACATGCGTGCTTGGCCAGGGTGATTTTGCCGGCCATTATAGCCAGCCCTGTCTTTATATCTGGAGTGATGCATGGCTCGTCTGTGGTTATTGCTGTCCGCCTGCGCCGGTTTTACCGGTGTCGCCTTGGGTGCCTTTGCCGCGCATGGCCTGAAAAGTCAGCTGACACCGGCTTATCTCGCGGTATTTCAGACTGGCACTCACTACCAGCTGATTCACGCGCTGGCGCTGTTCGGCGTTGGCCTGCTGGCCATGCTACGGCCTGCGCCGCTGGTCAATTGCGCCGGCGCGCTGTTTGCTCTAGGCATCGTGCTGTTCTCCGGTAGCCTGTATGCGCTGACCTTGAGCGGCATCAGTGCGCTGGGCATGGTCACGCCTTTCGGCGGTCTGGCGTTTCTCGCCGGCTGGCTGTGCCTGGGTATGGTGGCCTGGAAGCTGGGTGCGCGCGGTATCGCCTGACCCGTAAGTCAGAAAGCAGGACGAGCGGCAGCCTTCAGCCTTGGTCAACGCCTATGATCAGGCTAGAATGCCGGCCCTTTTCCCAGTTGTGACCGACCCGTCATGCATATTCAGTTAAACGGTGAAGCATTCGAATTGCCCGACGGTACAACTGTCGCCGGGTTGATTGACCGTCTGGATCTGGCCGGACGCCGCGTGGCGGTTGAGCTCAATCTGGATATCGTGCCGCGCAGCCAGCACGCAACCACCGCCTTGCGCGACGGTGACCAGGTTGAAGTGGTTCACGCCATCGGTGGCGGTTAAGGCCAGTCGATTCCGCTGAAAGTCCGCCCACTTTACGAGGATTACCCATGAGCCATGCGCCCAGCGACAAACCCTTTACCCTGGCCGGTCGTACTTACCAGTCGCGTCTGCTGGTCGGTACCGGCAAGTACAAGGATCTTGAGGAAACCCGCCTGGCCATCGAGGCCTCGGGTGCCGAGATCGTTACCGTGGCGGTGCGTCGAACCAATATTGGGCAAAATCCGGGCGAGCCGAACCTGCTGGATGTGATCTCGCCGGACAAATACACCATCCTGCCAAATACCGCTGGCTGCTACGACGCCGTTGAGGCAGTGCGTACCTGCCGCCTGGCCCGCGAGCTGCTCGACGGCCACAAGCTGGTCAAGCTGGAAGTGCTGGCCGACCAGAAGACCCTGTTCCCCAATGTGATCGAAACCCTCAAGGCCGCCGAAGTGCTGGTCAAGGATGGTTTCGACGTGATGGTGTACACCAGCGATGACCCGATCATCGCCCGTGAACTGGCGGCCATGGGCTGCATCGCGGTGATGCCACTGGCCGGGCTGATCGGCACTGGCCTGGGCATCTGCAACCCCTACAACCTGCGCATCATCCTCGAAGAAGCTACCGTTCCGGTATTGGTCGATGCCGGTGTCGGCACCGCGTCCGATGCCACGATTGCCATGGAGTTGGGCTGCGAAGCGGTGCTGATGAACAGCGCCATTGCCCATGCGCAGAACCCCATTCTGATGGGCGAGGCGATGAAGCACGCGATCATCGCCGGACGCATGGCCTACCTGGCCGGGCGCATGCCGAAAAAACTCTATGCCAGCGCCTCTTCGCCGCTGGATGGCCTGATTAAGTAAAAGCACTTTAAGAGCACAGCATGACCGAATTGCAGCAACAGCCTGAGCCGGCTGAAGACACCTCCAAGCACCGCGCGATCAAGAGCTTTGTGATGCGGGCCGGGCGTATGACCGAAGGCCAGCAACGTGGCCTTGATCAGGGCTGGCCGAAGTTCGGCCTGCAGCTGGAGGATGGCCTGCGCGACTTCGATCAGGTATTCGGTCGCAGTGCGCCGCGTACTTTTGAAATCGGCTTCGGCATGGGCCATTCCACCCTGGAAATGGCTGCCGCTTCGCCCGAGCAGGACTTTATCGGGGTGGAAGTGCATCGCCCAGGCGTCGGCGCGCTGCTCAACGGCCTGATGACGCAGAACCTCAGTAATATGCGCGTCTACAGCTGCGATGCGATGGACGTACTGCGCAACTGTGTGGCCGACGCCAGCCTGGATCGGCTGCTGCTATTCTTCCCGGACCCCTGGCATAAGGCCAAGCACAACAAGCGGCGTATCGTGCAGCCGGCGTTTGCAGAGCTGGTGCGACAGAAACTCAAGGTTGGCGGTGTATTGCACATGGCCACCGATTGGCAGCCCTACGCCGAGTACATGCTGGGAGTGATGAACGTGGCGCCCGGTTACCAGAACCAGGCCGACGATGGCCAGTATGTGCCGCGCCCGACGGAGCGCCCGACCACCAAGTTCGAGCGCCGCGGCGAGCGTCTGGGGCATGGCGTATGGGATCTGAAGTTCCAGCGCATCGACTGATTGATTCACGCGCTGAGCTATCGGCGCAGCAAAACCATAAGCACAGGGACGATTGCACAAGATCGGAATAATCCGGCGCCCGCCAGGACGGCTCCTCACCAAGACGGCATATAAAACCGGGCACCATTGCCCCGGTCATAAAAACAGCAGCCCTGGCATTGGCCAGGCTGCGAGGAGATCGCTGTGTTGAGAACGCTTTCAATTCTGCTGCTGGCTACGTGCGCATTACAGGCACAGGCCAAAGTCGACAGCACCCAAGCTGCACGTCTGGGCCAGGACCTGACGCCGCTGGGCGGTGAGCGCGCCGGCAATGCCGCCGGCACCATTCCAGCCTGGGATGGTGGCCTTGCACAACCGCCGGCCAACTACCAGCCGGGCATGCACCACCCTGACCCTTACAGCGCCGATGCGCCCTTGTACCAGGTCAATAGCCAGAACCTGGCGCAGTACCAGGCGCAGCTGCCGGTGGGCCTCAAGGCGTTGCTGGAAAAAAATCCGGATTACTTTCTGCGGGTATTCCCGACCCGTCGCAGCGCTGCAGCGCCGCAGCGTATCTATGACGCTACGCGCTTCAACGCGCAGACTGCCGAGCTGATTTCCGGCGGTAATGGTGTTGATGGTGCAGCCGCCGGCATCCCCTTCCCGCTGCCGAAGACCGGCCAGGAAGCCATCTGGAACCACATCATGCGTTACCGTGGCGACCAGATCAGCTTCGTCACCAACCAGGCTGCAGTGCTGTCCAACGGCGCCTACAACCTGCTCAAGCTGGAACGCGATATCTATTTCCTCTACGGCCGTGAAGGCGTCAGCCCGCAGGACCTGGACAACACCCTGTTCTACTACAAGTACAAGGTCGTCGCGCCGGCCAAGCTCGCCGGTTCGGCGCTGGTGGTGCAGGAAACCCTCGACCAGGTACTGGCGATTCGCAAGGCCTGGCGCTTCAACCGTGGCGAGCGCCGTGTGCGCCGTTTGCCGATGCTGGCCTACGACACCCTGCAACCGGACAGCAACGGCATGGCCACCGCCGACGTGGTTGACTCCTACAATGGCGCGCCGGATCGTTACGAGTGGACGCTGGTCGGCAAGCAGGAAATGCTCGTGCCGTATAACAGTTACGCCGTGCACCAGAAGGGCATCCCCTACGACAACATCCTGCGCAGCAACACCGTCAACCCGGAACTGCTGCGTTATGAGCTGCACCGCGTCTGGGTGGTTGATGCCGAGTTGCGCAAGGGCTTTAGCCATCCGTATGCCAAGCGCCGTTTCTACATCGACGAGGACAGCTGGCAGATCCTCGCCGCCGATCTCTACGACAAGAGCGGCGAGCTGAGCGGTGTGCAGGAAAGCCACCCGATCAGCTACTACGACGTGCCGATGTTTGGCAGCACTCTGGAGACCATCTACGACTTCAAGGGCAAGCGCTACTTCGTCGATGGCCTGGATAACAACGAACCGATGTACAACTTCAACGCCAAGCTGACACCGCGCGATTTCACCCCGCAGGCGCTACGACGCGAAGGCAACTGAGCCTCGGTAGTACTGAAAACCGCCTCTTGCAGGCGGTTTTTTTATGCTTGGTGATCGCTGGTCTGCGGCTTTGGAGCCTTGCTCTGACTGTGCCTGGCATTGATGCAGGACAAGATGCCGGGCAGTCACCCGACTACATTCAGAGCTCTGTGCTAGCGCATACAAGGAGCCTGACCATGAGCATGATGAAAGCAGCGGTGTTTATCGAGCCTGGACGCATCGAACTGGTGGACAAACCGATCCCGCCAGTGGGGCCCAATGATGCACTGGTACGGATTACCACCACGACCATCTGCGGCACCGATGTGCACATCCTCAAGGGTGAATACCCGGTGGCCAAGGGGCTGACCATCGGCCACGAACCGGTTGGCATCATCGAGAAGCTGGGCAGCAACGTACAGGGTTATCAAGAAGGGCAGCGGGTGATCGCCGGAGCCATCTGCCCAAGCTTCAGCTCCTACGCCAGTCAGGACGGTTATTCCTCCCAGGATGGCGGCTGCAGCTGCCATGGCTATAAACCCATGGGCGGTTGGCGCTTTGGCAACAGCATCGACGGCACCCAGGCCGAGTATGTGTTGGTGCCCGACGCCCAGGGCAACCTGGCCCCGGTGCCGGATGGCCTGACTGACGAGCAGGTGCTGATGTGTCCGGACATCATGTCTACCGGGTTTGCCGGCGCGGAAGCGGCCAATATCAAGATCGGTGATGTGGTCGCAGTCTTCGCCCAGGGGCCGATTGGGCTGTGCGCCACGGCCGGTGCCAAGTTGCGCGGGGCGAGCACCATCATCGTGGTCGATGGCGTCGAGCAGCGCCTGCAGATAGCGCGCAAGATGGGTGCGGACGTTACTCTCAACTTCAATCAGGTCGATGTGGTTGAGGAGATTCTACGCCTGACCGGGGGCCGTGGTGTGGATGCGGCCATTGAGGCATTGGGCCTGCAATCCACCTTCGAAAGTGCGCTGCGGGTGCTCAAACCGGGTGGCACGCTGTCCAGCCTGGGGGTGTATTCAACGGATCTGGTGATCCCGCTGGGCGCTTTCCATGCCGGCTTGGGTGACCACAAGATCGTCACCTCGCTGTGCCCTGGCGGCAAGGAGCGCATGCGCCGGCTGATCAATGTGGTGGCCTCCGGGCGCGTTGATTTCGGCGCGCTGGTGACGCACCAGTATTCGCTGGATGACATCGTCGCAGCCTATGATCTATTCGCTCACCAGCGCGACGGCGTGCTCAAGGTAGCGATCAAACCATTCTCTTGAGTATCGATCTAGCTGCGGTCGGCGAGGATGCCGATGATAAAGAACACCAGAATCAGCACTGGAGCCAAGGTGAAGTTGTTGAAAAAGCCCAGCCCCTTGGCCAGGTACGGCGTGGCGAAGACGATCAGCAGGCCGTAGCCCACCGCGCAGAGCAGCACGAAGATCAGCGTGCGGAAGATGAAGTTCATGCTGCTGGTATTGCGCTGCACCCAGGCGTTGATGCCAGGGCCGAACAGCACCAGTAGGGTGGCCATGATCGCCAGGGAGATGTCGTAGAGGTGGCTGCGGCTCCAGCGCGACAGGGTGACGATCAGGTCGAGTAGCAGATCCATCCGGTTTCCTTAGCCGTGGCGGCGTGTACGTCAGGGTAGAAAGTGTTGCAGCAGATCGTTGAGAAACAGCTGGCCTTCGCGGGTGGCGCTCAGGCGTGTCGGGTCACTGTGCAGCAGGCCGCGTTGCTCGGCCTCGGCGCGCGCCGCAGCAAGCTGGCTGAGCGGCAGACCGGTACGCTGAGTGAACAGTTCGCTGGCGACGCCGTCCGTGAGGCGCAGCACATTCATCAGAAATTCGAAGGGCAATTCATCTGCGCTCAACGGGCGCTCGCCGGCGCTGAAGCGTTTGCTGCTGTCCAGGTAGTCCTTGGGCAGGCGGGTTTTCCAGCTGCGACTGATGTTGCCGTCCGGGTGGCTCAGCTTGGCGTGAGCGCCGGCACCGATGCCGAGGAAATCGCCAAAGGTCCAGTAGTTGAGGTTATGCCGCGCGGCCTTGCCGGCCTGAGCGTAGGCCGAGACTTCATACTGCGCGTAGCCTTCGGCGGCCAGCAGGGCCTGGCCGGCTTCCTGAATGTCCCAGAGAATATCGTCCTCGGGCATCACTGGAGGCTGGTTCCAGAACACCGTGTTCGGCTCCACCGTCAGCTGATACCAGGACAGATGCGTCGGCCCCTGGGCGATGGCGATACGCAGATCGCTGAGGGCGTCTTCGATGGACTGGTCCGGCAGGCCGTGCATCAGGTCGAGGTTGAAATTGTCGAAGCCGGCGGCGCGGGCCATATCGGCTGCGTGCACGGCTTCATCGCCATCGTGGATGCGCCCCAGGGCGATCAGTTTGGGCGCCTGGAAACTCTGCACGCCAATCGACAGGCGATTAATGCCGAGGCTGCGGTAGTCCTTGAACTTGGCCTGCTCGAAGGTGCCGGGGTTGGCTTCCAGGGTGATTTCGATATCGGCGGCAAACGGCACGCGCCGCTCCACGCCTTCAAGCAGACGGCCGAGGGCCTTGGCCGAAAACAGGCTGGGCGTGCCGCCGCCGAAGAAGATCGAACTCAACGGTCGGTTATGCACCTGCGCCAGATCAGCATCCAGATCCGCCAGCAGGGCGTCGACGTATTCTTCTTCCGGCAGCGTTGGCCCGGCGGCGTGGGAGTTGAAGTCGCAATACGGGCACTTCTTCACGCACCAGGGGATGTGCACATAGAGTGCGAGTGGCGGCAGCTCGAAGCCGCCGCCGGCCGCCGTGGTCATGCCAGGCCCAGCCGCTGTTTCAGCAGGGCCATGGCGCGGGCGCGGTGGCTGATCTGGTTTTTCTCGGCCGCCGGCAGCTCGGCGCTGGAGCAGTCGCGCTCGGGCACCCAGAACAGCGGGTCATAACCAAAGCCTTCCACGCCTTGCGCGGCATGCAGGATGCTCCCGTGCCAGAGCCCTTCGCAGATGATCGGCAGTGGGTCGTCGGCGTGGCGCACCAGGGCCAGGCAGCAGACGAACTGCGCGCCGCGCTCGGCATCCGGTACGTCTTTCAGGGCGTCGAGTAGCTTGGCGTTGTTCGCCGCATCGCCCTGGCCGTCTGCGTAGCGTGCCGAGTAGATGCCCGGCGCACCGCCGAGAAAATCCACCGCCAGGCCGGAGTCATCGGCCAGCGCCGGCAGGCCGGACAGCCGCGCGGCATTGCGTGCCTTGAGGATGGCATTCTCGATAAACGACAGGCCGGTTTCTTCCGGCTCGACCATGGAGAATTCGCCGACCGAGCGCACGCGTACGCTGCTGCCAAGCATGGCCTGCAGCTCTTTGAGTTTGCCGGCGTTATGGCTGGCGAGTACAAGCTCGTTGAAATGCATCATGGATTCAGGGCCATCATTCGTCTGGGAAGACTTCCTGGTTGAAATTGAAGCTGTGCGCCACGCCATCGGTAGCATGCACATTGATGGTGAAACGCAGCATCTCGCGCTGGGTGAAGTTGAATTGCGCCAGGTAATAGATGGCCTCACCTTCGGTGACCTGCTTGAAGGTCAGCGGCTGGCTGCGGCCGACCAGATCTTTCACTTCACCACTGACGCTGGCGCTGCTGGCCTTGCCCGCCTTGAGCACGGAGATATTCACCACGCCCTGCGTCTTGCTGCGCACCAGGCCGCTGGCCGCGGCGATATCCGGCTGCAAAAAGCCGGAGTTGAAGGCGATGTAGTGCACATCGAGATCGCCGAAGGTTTGCTTGCGTTCAGCCAGCGCCGGCAGGCTCAGGCACAGGGCGATAAACAATAATGCTATGCGACGCATAAGGGTTCTCCAGAAGCGGTTGCTACGGCGTGTTAGTTAGCGATCTGCACGTCTTCGGCAGTAGGCCCGCTGATCCGGTAAATGCCAATCTCACCTAACAGGTTAGGCCAGATCCGGCTGGCCCAGCCGTGCCGGTGGTCGCGGTCTACGGCCAGACGATCCATGACTTTTGCGCCCTGGTCGTGGCACAGCTTTTCGAAATCTTCGAAGGTGCAGAAGTGGATGTTTGGCGTGTTGAACCAGGTGTAGGGCAGAAAGTCCGACACCGGCATTCGGCCCTTGGTGGTGAGGTACCAGCGGCAGCGCCAGTGGGCGAAGTTGGGGAAGGTGATGATGCAGGTCTTGCCGATGCGCAGCATTTCCGCGAGCACCTTGTCCGGGTAATGCAGGGCCTGCAGCGACTGGGTCATCACCACCACGTCAAAGCTGTTACTGGCGAAGTTACCCAGGCCCTTGTCGAGGTTCTGCTCGATGACGTTGACGCCCTTGCTCACGCACTGGGCGATATTCTCCGGGTCGATTTCCAGGCCATAGCCGCTGACGCCTTTGTGCTCGCTGAGCCAGCTGAGCAGTTCGCCATTGCCGCAACCCAGGTCGAGCACCCGGCTGCCTGCGGGAATCCACTCTTGGATAATTTCGAGATCCGCGCGCATGGCTACACCTTAATCCGTTTCATATAGCTGTCGAACGCCTGCAGGTAGCGCGGGATGGGGATCAGGAAGGCGTCGTGGCCCTGGGGCGCATCGATTTCCAGGTAGCAGACGTTTTTCCGTGCAGCGATCAGCGCATCGACGATTTCCCGCGAGCGCGCTGGCGAGAAGCGCCAGTCGGTGGTGAAGGACATCACGCAAAAATCGGCGCTGACATGCGCCAATGTCTTGGCCAGATCGCCATCGAAGGACGCGGCCGGATCGAAGTAGTCCAACGCCTTGGTCATCAACAGGTAAGTGTTGGCGTCAAAGCGCCCGGAGAACTCTTCACCCTGATAGCGCAGGTAGCTTTCTACCTGGAACTCGACACTGTGGAAGTCGTAGTTGAGCTTTTCGCTCTTCAGGCCACGGCCGAATTTCTCGCCCATGGCGTCATCCGACAGGTAGGTGATGTGGCCGACCATGCGCGCCAGCATCAGTCCGCGCTTGGGGATCACGCCCTGTTCCTGGAAGTGCCCGCCATGGAACTGCGGGTCGGTAAGAATCGCCTGGCGTGCCACTTCGTTGAAGGCGATGTTCTGCGCTGACAACTTGGGCGCCGAGGCAATCGCCAGGCAGTGCCGCACACGCTCGGGGTAGCTGATGGTCCATTGCATGGCCTGCATGCCGCCGAGGCTGCCGCCGATCACAGCGGCCCACTGCTGGATGCCAAGGTTGTCGGCCAATCGCGCCTGGCTGTGCACCCAGTCTTCTACGGTCATCACCGGGAAGTCGGCGCCGAAGGGTTTGCCGGTCGCCGGGTTGAGGCTGCTGGGGCCGGTTGAGCCGTTGCAGCCGCCGAGGTTGTTCAGGCTGACGACGAAGAACTTGTTGGTGTCGATGGGTTTGCCGGGGCCGATGCAGCTGTCCCACCAACCCGGTTTACGGTCTTCCGCACTGTGATAACCGGCGGCATGGTGGTGGCCTGAGAGGGCGTGGCAGATCAGCACGGCGTTGCTCGCCGTGGCATTCAGCTCGCCATAGGTTTCGAAGATCAGTTGGTAGTCGGCCAGGCTGCGCCCACAGGCCAGCGCCAGAGGCTCGGCGAAGTGCAGAACCTGCGGGGTTACCAGGCCAACAGAGTCTTGGGGAAAGGCAGTCGACATCGACCCTGCTCGCAATAAAGGAAGAGCCGCAGTCTAAAGAGCGCCGCCCCAGGCGGCAAGAACAGTGCTAGGTTCCGCTAGGAATGCATTGCCTGATCTGCAATGCCCATTCGGGTGTTTCGTCATCCGCTGCGTATGTTTTGCAGAGCAACCCTTCGCGGGTGCGGAATAGAAGGCGAGGGTCTTGATCGTTTACCGAGTTGTCGTAGACGTAAAGTCGATCAACCAACGACGTCAGCGCCACGCAATTGGCAATGGACTTTGTATAACGCGCGACAATTTTACTGATGGGGACTTCATGACCTCCATCCATGTAGCGGTATGTGATCCGATAGGCATTGATAGCGGGGTGCGAGGTACTGACGAAGAATACTCTGACAAAAAATCCGGCATCTACAGCGCGCTGGATAAAATCAAGTTTGTCTTCAGTGGATAGAACGGTCTCAAATACCAGGCTTCGCTTTTCGATTAGGCATTGTTCGCGTAGTCGCTCTGATTTCTCGGCGGCCTGCTTGAGCGCGTCCTCCGAGTTCCAGCCACCGAACTCATTCTGCGCAATTTCATCTGGATTTACGAAGGTGCAGTCAGATAGCCAATGGTGTTTGCGCAGCATCTCAGTGATGGATGTCTTGCCGGAGCCATTGGGGCCGGCAAACACTAACAGTTTGGGTCTGACTTCAGGCATTGCGCTGTGCGCGTACAGCAGTGGACTGTTGCTTGGCTTTGATCGCACGAGCCAATGATTCGGTAAGTAGGCTATCTACGCGAGCAATCCTGTTGTGGGCTGTTTGACGTACTTGTGACATTAGCTTGGAAAGCTGCACGTCACTCGGGTCGTCTTGGCTTGCAACCAAGTCAAAAGAGCTATTCATTTTCAGTACCCCTTAAACATCTTTCCTACGTGGCAGCATAAGAGCTTCATTAGTGAAAGCCAACAGCGCTATTCGCCGATGCTATGCGGGCGTGCGACCCCTGGCAGGTTGACCACCTTGCCCTGGCGTTGTACGGGGGCAGGGCGCCGCAGGATGCGCAGCATGTCGTTGGCCTGCGCCAGTTGCTGCTCCAGTTCGCTGCTGTAACGCGCCAGTTGCTGGCCGCGCTGGCGTGCCTGCTGGGTTTCCTGGGCCAGGGCTTTGAGCCGCAGCATGTGGGTTTCCAGCAGTTGCTTGTGCTCCAGGGTGTGCTGCATCAGTGGCATCAGCGCATCACTGGCCCACTGTTCGGCTTCCTGGCGCATGCGTTGGTGCAGGCCGATCACTTCCTGTACCAGGGTGGCGAAGAATCGTTTGGTCAGGCTGCGCTGTTCGGTCAGCAGGGTTTTCAGCTGCAGGCGGAACTGGTCGGCTTTGGTCTGCTGCTGCTTGAGTTCGCGCAGGTAGCGTTTGACGTTGAACTGCGGTGCGTCGACGCCGTGCAGCGGGTTCTCTTCGTTGTGCCGACGGTAGATGGCCGCGACCATCTTGTTGGCCATCTCGGCTTCCTGCGCCAGGTTGTGCAGGTCCTGCTCCACACTGCGGAAGAAATGCAGGATGGCTTGGTTGATGCCCAAGGTGGTCCAGCTGCCGGTGAGGTTGCGGCGCACCTTGTTCAGGTGTTCATCTAGGCGTTCACTGCGTGAGGCGTGGCGCAGCAGGTCGCCCTGACGCTTGAGTAGGCGCTGGTTGGTTTTCAGGCCAAGCAGGCGTTTGTGGTGCTGGCTGTGGTCTTCCTTGGTCTTGGCGGTCAGCTCGAAGAGCATCTGGCCGTTGTCGTGCTGATGGTTGCTCAGCAGGGCCTGTTGTTCATTGACTTTTTCCAGGCGCAGGTTGAGCACGTGCTGACTGTTCTGCAGCAGCGCGAGCACCTGATTGACCACGCGGTCTTCGAGCAGGCGTTCCTTCTGCGCGATGATCCGCTCGCAGAGCAGGTTTTCCAGATTGCTCATCTGACTGCGGGCCAACAGTTCCGGGTCCTTGCGCACCTTGGCCAGCATCGCTTGCTTGGCCGACAGCGGCAGCACGTCCTCGACCCGGATGCCGAGCTGGCGCGCAGTGCTGGTCTGGATCTGGCGGATGGCGTTCTGCACAAAGGCTTCGCCGGCTAGGTCATCCCACAGCACGTCGATCTTGTTCAGCACCGCGAACAGGCTGGTCTGGGTGTCTTCGTCGAGCTGGCGAATATGTTGCTGCCACACGGCCATGTCGCTGGCGGTTACGCCGGTGTCGGCGGACAGCAGGAAGATGATCGCCTGGGCGCTGGGTAGCATCGACAGGGTCAGTTCCGGCTCGCTGCCGAGGGCATTCAGGCCGGGGGTGTCGAGGATGCGCAGGCCCTGACGCAGCAGCGGGTGATCGAAGTTGACCATGGCGTGACGCCAGGCTGGTACCAGCACTTCGCCGGGTTTATGGGTGCTTTCCAGCATGTCCGGGTGGAAGCCTAGGGCAATTGCCTGTTCGACCGGCATGGGCTTGGTGCGCGCGACCTGGACAAAGGCCTGGACCATGTTGTCCGGGTCGCTGAGGTCCAGAGGGATATTCACCCAGTGCCGCGGAATACGTTTGAACTGCGCCACACTGGCCTCGGACACGCGGGTCTCGATGGGCAGCAGGCGTATATAGGAGCGCTCCGAGCGTGGGTCGAAGAACAGCTCTGTGGGGCACATGGTGGTGCGTCCCGCCTGGGACGGCAGCATGCGCTGGCCGTAGGAGGAGAAGAACAGGCTGTTGATCAGCTCGGTCTTGCCGCGCGAGAACTCGCCGACAAAGGCCAGGGTGATGTGGTCAGTGCGCAGCAGCTTCAGCGCGCGCTCAAGCTTGGCTTCCACGGCCTCGGAGTTCAGCCGATTGGTCACCAGCCAGCTGCGATAGCGGGTGATTTCGCGCATCAGCTCGCGCTTCCAGGTGACGTAAGCATCGACCTGCTGACTGAGACGTTCCATGCTCATCCTGGGCTTTCCTCCGGTTGACGCATCCATTGTGGGGCGACTGGGGCTATGCGGCACCCAGGTTAAGTCGGGCACACATTGAACGATGCAGCGCAGCTGACTGACGCGGCAAATAACGCTTTAAAGCCTGTGGAGTTAAGCCAAATCCACGACGTTCGTGGATTGACCTGTTTGGCATTATGCGGGTCGCAGCTATGGCGTCAATTGCATGTCATCGGCCGCCCGCCTTATGGTCAGTCAGGGTGACCGAATGGTCAGTGCGAGTTCACCTGGCAGACGCTGCGGTTTTTTGATGCGCACGCGCTTTTGCCGGCTTTGCAGGCCGCTTTCCAGGCTGACCTGGCTTTTGCTGACCGCAAACACGCTGGCGAGAAAGGCAAGCAGATGGGCATTGGCCTTGCCATCTACGGGCGGCGCGGTGAGTCGGATTTTCAGCCGCTCACCGTGCAACCCAGCGAACTCATCCTTGCTCGCTTTGGGCTGCAGATGGCACTCGAGAATCAGATCGGCGCCGTCCCAGCGAAAGTGGCTCATCCGGCGCTCGCGATCAGATCGCCAGGCTCAGGCCTTTGTACATGCCGGTCATGATCGCCAGGTTGCGGATCACCAGCATGTCGATCAGGTTGAGCAGCAGGAACGCCACGATGGGCGACAGATCCAGTCCGCCCATGCCCGGCAGGATGCGGCGGATCGGTGACAGCAGCGGTTCGCAAATCTGATTGATCAGCATGGCGGTGGGGTTGTGGCTGCCCTGGGCGACCCAGGACAAGATCACGCTGATGATCAGAGCAAAGAAGAACACCTTGAGGAACAGCGCGGTGACGCCAATGATCGACCACACCAGCAGCTGCAGTGGATTGTCCAAGCCATAGCCGAGCAGCATCAGGGTCAGCGCCATCAACACAAGCTGCACCACTATGGCCAGCACCAGCGAGGCCAAATCGAGCCCGGCCAGGCTCGGAATGATCTTGCGCAGCGGCTTCAGCAGCGGATGGGTGGCGCGTACGATGAACTGGCTGACGGGGTTGTAGAAGTCTGCCCGCACCAGTTGCAGGATAAAGCGCAGCAGCACGATCAGCAGGTACAGGCTGCCAATGGTTTGCAGGATATAAACAGCGGCGGTGTTGAGTCCGATCATTTTCGTTCCTTATTGACCGAGTTGTTCGGCCAGCTCGGCAGAGCGGTGGGCGGCGGCATTCAGAGCTTTTTCGACCAGGGCTTCGAAGCCATCGGCCTGGAAGGTCTTGATCGCCGCTTCGGTGGTGCCGGCCGGTGAGGTTACCCGGCGGCGTAGTTCGCTGGCATCGACATCGCTGGCTACGGCCATGCGTGCGGCGCCAAGGGCGGTGTGCAGGGTCAGCTGGGCAGCAGTTTCGCGCGGCAGGCCGAGTTTTTCGCCGGCAGCAGTCATGGCTTCGATCAGCAGAAAGAAATACGCCGGGCCGCTGCCCGACACGGCAGTCACCGCATCGATCTGCGCTTCCTGATCCAGCCACAGCGCCAGGCCGACGGCGCTGAGCAGCTGTTCGGCTTGCTGGCGCTGGGCCTGCGATACGTGTGCATTGCCATACAGGCCGCTAACGCCCTGACGCAGCAACGCCGGGGTGTTTGGCATGCAGCGCACAATTGCACGTGGGCCGAGCCAGCTTTCCAGGCTGGCACAGCTGATGCCGGCGGCAATCGACACCACCAGCTGCTGCCCGCTGATATGCGCGGCGAGATCCAGGCACACCTCTTTCATCACCTGCGGCTTGATCGACAGCACGATCACGTCCGCGCCCTGAATGGCCTCGGCATTGCTGGCAAAGGTTTCGATGCCGTGCTCGGCGCTGATCTTGCTGCGCTGTTCGGCACCGCGGTCGCTGGCGCGAATGGCGCCGGCGTCGATGCCCTGGGCGCGCAGGCCGCCGATCAGGCTGGCGGCCATATTGCCTGCGCCGATAAAGGCGATGCGGGGAGTGGTCATAACGGCTTCCTTAATAAGGCTGAAGGCAAACTCAATCAGTTGCTGCTGTAGTCGCGCGCGCCGAACAGTGCAGTGCCGATGCGTACCCAGGTCGCACCTTCGGCAATCGCCGCTTCCAGGTCATGGCTCATGCCCATGGACAAGGTGTCGAGGTCCAGGTTCAGGCCTTGCTGCAGCTCACGCAAGCGGGCGAAGGCGGCGCGTTGCTCGCTGGGGTCATCGGTGGGCTCGGGGATTGTCATCAATCCGCGCAGGCGCAGGTTGGGCAGTTGTGTAACCGCTTGTGCCAGGCCAGGCAGCTCATCCGGGTTGCAGCCAGACTTGCTGGCCTCACCGCTGACATTCACTTGCAGGCAGATGTTCAGCGCTGGTAAATGCGTCGGGCGCTGATCAGACAGTCGCTGGGCGATTTTCAGGCGGTCCACCGAGTGCACCCAGGCAAAGTGCTCGGCGATGGGCTTGGTTTTGTTCGATTGGATCGGACCGATAAAGTGCCAGGTCAGCGGCAGGTCGCTCAATTCGACCTGCTTTTCCAGGGCTTCCTGCAGGTAGTTCTCGCCGAAATCGCGGGTGCCGGCGGCAAACGCCTGACGAATCGCTGCGGCGGGTTTGGTTTTGCTCACCGCGAGTAGGCCAACAGTCGCACAATCTCGCTGCGAGGCTTGCGCCGCCTCACGGATGCGCACTCCGACCTTTGCAATATTCTCTGCTATCGTGGACATTACTTGCGCCCGCCGCCTGGGTTTC
>DASRUM010000050.1:0-21589 GCA_035655415.1 Pseudomonas sp. | reverse complement strand
AGTTCGGCATCAACCCGGAAAAACTCAACCCACTGGACTGCTAAGGAGCGAAACGATGAGTGAATTGATTCGCGTACCCGACATCGGTGGTGGTGAGGGTGAAGTAATCGAACTGATGGTCAAGGTCGGTGATCGCATCGAGGCCGATCAGAGCGTGCTGACCCTGGAGTCGGACAAGGCCAGCATGGAAATCCCCGCGCCGAAAAGCGGCGTGGTGAAAAGCGTGAAAGTGAAGCTGGGCGACCGCCTGAAAGAAGGCGACGAACTGTTTGAGCTGGAAGCCGAAGGCGCTGCCCAAGCACCCGCAGCTCCAGTTTCAGCACCTGCTGAGGCGCCCAAAGCCGCTGCGGCTGAAGCTGCCGCAGCACCAGCACCAGCACCAGCACCAGCACCAGCCGCGCAGACCAGCAGCGTGCAAGACGTGCATGTGCCGGATATTGGTTCGGACGGTAAAGCCAAGGTCATCGAAATCCTGATCAAGGTCGGCGATACGGTCGAAGCCGACCAATCGCTGATCACTCTGGAGTCGGACAAGGCCAGCATGGAAATCCCCTCGCCGGCTGCCGGCGTGGTGGAAAGCATCAGCGTCAAACTGGAAGACGAAGTCGGCACGGGTGATTTCATCCTCAAGCTGAAAGTCGCCGGCGCCGCTGCGGTTCCAGCAGCAGCGCCAGCACCGGCCGCTGCACCCGCTAGTGACGTACACAAGGTTCCGGCCGGTGCGCATCCGGCGGTCGCTGCCGAAGTGGGTGCAATTGCCTCGTTGGCAGCCGCTGCTGCCAACGTTGCCGCCGCCCCTAAGCGCGACGGCGCCAAGGTGCATGCGGGCCCGGCTGTGCGCCTGCTGGCGCGCGAGTTTGGTGTCGAGCTGTCCGCCGTACCGGGCACCGGGCCGAAAGGCCGTGTGCTCAAAGAGGACGTGCAGGCTTACGTCAAAGCGATGATGCAGAAGGCCAAGGAAGCCCCGGCTGCCGGCGCAACCGGCGGCGCCGGCATCCCACCGATCCCGGTGGTGGACTTCAGCAAGTTTGGTGAAATCGAAGAAGTGGCGATGACCCGCCTGATGCAGGTCGGCGCCAACAACCTGCATCGCAGCTGGCTCAACGTCCCGCACGTGACCCAGTTCGACTCGGCTGATATCACCGAGCTGGAAGCCTTCCGCGTCGCGCAGAAAGCTGTGGCGGAAAAGGCTGGGGTCAAGCTCACCGTGCTGCCGCTGCTGCTCAAGGCCTGCGCCTTCCTGCTCAAGGAACTGCCGGACTTCAACAGCTCACTGGCGCCGAGCGGCAAAGCCATCATCCGCAAGAAATACGTGCACATTGGCTTTGCCGTGGACACCCCGGATGGCCTGCTGGTACCGGTGATCAAGAACGTCGATCAGAAGAGCCTGCTGCAGCTCGCTGCCGAAGCCGCCGTACTAGCGGAAAAGGCGCGCAGCAAAAAGCTGTCGGCTGATGATATGCAGGGCGCCTGCTTCACTATCTCCAGCCTCGGTCACATTGGCGGCACCGGCTTCACGCCGATCGTCAACGCGCCGGAGGTGGCGATCCTCGGTGTCAGCAAGGCGACCATCCAGCCGGTTTGGGATGGCAAAGCCTTCCAGCCCAAGCTGATGCTGCCGCTGTCGCTGTCCTACGACCACCGGGTGATCAACGGCGCCGCTGCGGCGCGCTTTACCAAGCGCCTGGGTGACGTACTGGCGGACATCCGCACCATGCTGCTGTAACGCATCAACTTTCGAGCAGCCACGCTCGTATCCTCGACCCCGCCCCTTTAGGCGGGGTTTTTTTTAGCTTTATGGCAAAGACAGAAAATGTGGGAGGCGATCAGCCTTTCTGCAGATTACGAATCAGAAAACTCAGGGCCTTGGCCAGTTCCGCAGCGCCCTTGTGATCGCGCACGATGGTCAGCATTGGGCTGCCGTCGTTAGGGTTGTGCAGTACGCAGCTAATGCCGTTGGCCGGGCACTCGTAACGCACGAAGGGGTCGACGCCAAACAGCGGTACGCGCTGGTTGCGCACGGCAATATCGGTGCCCTGCTGGCCACGGGTTTCTTCACGCAGCAACAGCTCGCCGGACTCGCCCTGACGCAGCTGATAAATCAGGTCCTGGCGCTGCGCCTGACCGACCTGATAGGCGGCGCGCAGGGCGTAGGTTTTCAGCAGATCATTGCAGTGGGCCAACAGCGCTTGGCGGTCATTTGGGGACAGATAAAGGCGTTTCAGTTCGAGCAGATAATTGCCCTGTTCGGCACTGCTCAAACCCGTGTCAGGCTCAGCGGCGAATACCGTTGGGGTGGCCATACAGCTGCTCAGCAGCACTGCGGATATTAGTTTTCTTGTCAGTCGCAATTGCATGATGCACCCTTACCCGACGCTGTAAATGAAGTGAGTCGATTGCCGCGTCGATCAGCATACTGGAAGCCAGCCACCGAATGAAAAGCCATCCTGATGCCGCAAGTCGTATAGCGGCCGAGGTTGTGACGCAGTTGCCAGTGCCTTCGCGCCTTGGCTTGCTGCGTTTCGAGCGCTTGAATGAAGCCAGCTGGACCCTGCTGTACCTCGACTCAGGCTGCGAACAGCAGTTCGGCCTGCCAGCTCAGGAACTCTGCTCCCTGCTCGATGCCCCTTACGCCAGCCTGATGGAACCCACGGCACGCTACCAGTTGCACGACAGCATTGCGCAACAGCTTGCCGAGCGCCGGCATTACAGCGTGCAGTATCGCCTGCACACACCGCTGGGCAGCCTGACGCTGATGGAAGTGGGCGAAGCCTTCAAGCAGCACAACCGACACCTGCTGCGCGGTTATCTGCTGGTGATAACCGAGCAGAGCGCACCTTCGCCACAGCCCCTGGAGCTGTATGAGCACAGCCAGGCCGAGCCGCTGGCGCAGCAGCAACGTAGGCAAGCCCAGCGACAGCTGATCGTCACCCTTGCGCGCCACCATTACGGCGACAATGATCCCTTGCGCGAAGCCGCCGAGCTAATCAGCAAAAGCGCCTGCGAGCTGTATGGAGTCAGCCGCGTAGGTATTTGGAACCTCAATCAGCATGTGCTGCAGTCGGTGGCCCTGTACCAACAGGACCAAGGCCGGCATATAGACCAGGCCGATATCGATGCCAGCCCCTACCCCGCCTACCTGCAGGCACTGCACAGCGGCCGCGCCCTGGACGCGCATGACGCCCACCAGGACCCACGCACCTGCGAGCTGAGCAGCAGCTACCTAGAACCCATGGGCATCACCGCCATGCTCGATGCCAGCATCCGCATCGCCGGCGAGGTGGTGGGCGTGTTGTGTCTGGAACATATCGGCGCGCCGCGCACCTGGCAGGCCGACGAAATTGCCTTTGCCGGCGAGCTGGCTGACCAGTACGCCCAGGTGTTGGCCAACCAGCAACGACGCTCTGCAACCAATGCCCTATACCTGTTCCAGCGCGCTGTCGAGCAGAGCTCCAGCGCCTTTATCCTGCTAGACCGCGACGGCCTCGTGGAGTACGTCAACCCGAGTTTTACCGCCATCACCCTCTACAGCGCTGGCGAAGTGCAGGGGCGCCGTCTGTCCGAAATCCCCGCTCTGGAAAACCTCAGCGATCTGCTGTTCGACACCCATTCCGGCCTGGTCGAACACAACAGCTGGCAGGGTGAATTCAAGAGCCGCCGGAAGAACCTGGACCCCTACTGGGGGCAGTTGTCGCTGTCCAAGGTACACGCCGACGATGGCTGCCTGACCCACTATATTGGCATCTACGAAGACGTTACTGCGAGCAAGCAAGCGCAGCAGCATATCGAGCGCCTGGCCTTTCGCGACAACCTCACTGGGCTGGGCAACCGCTACGCCTTTATTCGCTCGCTGGAGCGCCACTTCAGCGAACACCCGGGCAAACCGATCAGCCTACTGCTGGTGGATATCGATAACTTCAAGCGGATCAACGACAGCCTCGGCCACCAGACCGGCGACAAACTGCTAGTCAGCTTGGCGCGCCGCTTGCGCAACACCCTGCACCCCAACAGCGTACTGGCGCGCTTTGCCAGCAACGAATTCGCCGTACTGCTTGACGCCAATCAGGCTGACAGCCAACTGGTGGCGCAGAAGTTGCTGCACACCCTGGACAAGCCATTGTTCGTCGACAACCAGTTGATCAGCGTCACCGGCTCCATCGGCCTGGGCTGCGCACCCGAACATGGCGACGACCCGCAGACCTTAATGAAGCACACCGGCCTGGCCCTACACAAAGCCAAGGCCAACGGCAAAAATCAGCTGCAGGTGTTTACCGATGTGCTGAATGCCGAGGCGCACTACAAGCTGTTCGTCGAGAGCAACCTGCGCCGCGCGCTGATGCAGAACGAGCTAGAAGTCTTCTACCAGCCCAAGCTGTGCCTGAAGAGCGGCCGGTTGCTGGGGCTCGAAGCGCTACTGCGCTGGCACCACCCGGAAAAGGGCATGATCAGCCCGGACAAATTCATCAGCGTGGCGGAAGAAACCGGCCTGATCATCCCCATCGGCAAATGGGTCACGCGCCAGGCCTGCCGCATGAGCAAGCAGTTGATCGCCGTCGGCTACACACCGCTGCAGATGGCGATCAACCTGTCGCCCAAGCAGTTCTCCGACCCGGACCTCGCTGGCGAGGTCGCTGCCATCCTGCATGAAGAACAACTCGACCCGGCCCTGCTCGAGCTGGAGCTGACCGAAAGCCTGCTGCTGGAAGCCACAGACGACACCCGCCACCAGCTCAACCACCTGAAGAGCCTGGGCCTGACCCTGGCCATGGACGACTTCGGCACCGGTTACTCCTCACTCAGCTACCTGAAGAAATTCCCCCTCGACGTGATCAAGATTGATCGCAGTTTTATCAAGGACATCCCGGAGAACCAGGACGACATGGAAATCACCTCTGCGGTGATCGCCATGGCGCATAACCTGAAACTCAAGGTGGTAGCCGAAGGCATCGAGACAGTCGCGCAGCTCAACTTTCTTCGCCGCCAGCAATGCGATATCGGTCAGGGCTACCTGTTCGACAAGCCCATCGCCAGCCGCGACCTGTTGAAAAGCCTCAAGCGTTATCCAAACCGAGGCTAGCCGGCTGTAACAAGGTCGCTCATTGCTGGTCTATGACACACATGCTTCTACTGAGGAAATGGCTCATGGTTCTGCGCTCGCAAATTCTCGCCCACAAACTCGAACTGCCCACCGCCGAGCAAGCCCTGCCCGGCCGCGCGGACGTCATGACGGTGCCCGCCGCGCACTTCGTGAATGGCAATGCACTGCAGGGGCCATTTCCTGCGGGCCTTGAACAGGCGGTATTCGCCATGGGCTGTTTCTGGGGCGCCGAGCGGCGCTTCTGGCAGCAGCCAGGCGTATGGAGTACGGCGGTCGGTTATGCCGGTGGCCATACGCCGAATCCAACCTATGACGAAACCTGCTCAGGCCTGACCGGCCACACCGAAGTGGTGCTGGTGGTGTTCGATCCAAAGGTCACCAGCTATTCCGCACTGCTGAAAGTATTCTGGGAGGCGCACAACCCGACCCAGGGCATGCGTCAGGGCAACGATATCGGCAGCCAGTACCGTTCAGCAATCTATTGCTACGGCCCCGAGCAACTGACCGCCGCGCAGAGCAGCCAGGCGCAGTTCCAGGCCGAATTGAGCAAAGCCGGCTATGGCGCCATCACCACCGAAGTATGTGAGGCGCCGCCCTTCTACTACGCTGAGGCCTATCACCAGCAGTACCTGGCAAAAAATCCGGGCGGCTATTGCGGCCTGGGTGGAACAGGAGCCTGCCTGCCGGGCTAAATAGGCCCGCAAGCAGAGGGAATATCACCATGGACCTCAGCAGCCTGACCAATCAGGTGTCCACCCAAGCAGCGGCTCAAGCCTCAGCCCTGGCTTCACTGCTGTTGCTGCGCAAAACTTTGGAATTGCAGGCTGCCAGCATCGGCGGCCTGGTGCAGGCCGCCACGCCAGCCAGCGCGCCGAGCAACCCGTCCAATCTGGGCAATAGTGTCGATGTGATGGTTTAGTGGGCTAGACGCCAAACCTAGGTACAGAACTTATCGCCGGCTACTGCTAGCTCATAGGCAAACCGCTAGACTACCAGCCAATAGCCATCATTGCCGATACCCGCATGCCTGCAGCCTCTGTCTACATATCCCCCGATCAGCTGTGCGTCGGCCTGTATATCCAGCTCGAACTGGCCTGGTGGGAACACAACTTTGCCTTCAGCAACTTCAAGATCAAGGATGAAGCGCAGATCAGCGCCCTGCGAGCACTCGGCCTTGAGCGCCTGCGCTATGACCCGGCGCGCAGCACTTGCCCGCCACTAAGCGCAAGCCCGGCACCGGTTGCGGCCGACTCCGTAGTCGCGCCAACGCTCAGCTCGCAACAGCAGGCCAGCCTGGCCCGCGCGGAAAAGCTCAAGGCCCTGCGCAAACGCCTGGCCGAGGTTGACCGCAAGTTCGTCCAGGCCAGCCAGCAGGTCAAGACGCTTAACCAGACCCTGCGCAGCCGCCCGGAAGACGCCATCAAACAGGCCGGCGAGATTGTCGGCGCGATGGTCGAGACCCTGCTCGGCGGCAGCGGCGTGGTGCTGCACAGTATCAATAGCAAGACCGCTGAAGACAGCTACTTGCACTCGCTGAATGTCACGGTGCTGAGCCTGATGCTCGGTCGTCAGCTCGGCCTGGACAGCGAGGACTGCCATATCCTCGGCCTCGGCGCGCTGCTGCATGATGTCGGTAAGCTGGAAGTGCCGAGCAAGGTGCTGCTGAAAAGCGAACCGCTGACCCGCCCCGAGCAGCAACTGCTGCAACTGCACTGCGAGTTCGGCCTGCGCATGGGCCACAAGCTGATGCTCGACGACGAGGTGTTGCGCATCATCAACGAGCACCACGAGTACTGCGACGGCAGCGGCTACCCACGCCAGCTGCGTGAAGCCGCGATCGGCCGGCTAAGCCGCCTGGTGTGCATCACCAACCACTTCGACAACCTCTGTAACCCGCTCAACCCGCGTGATGGCCTGAGCCCCCACGAAGCCCTGGCGCTGATGTTCAAGCAATACAATGCGCGCTTCGATGCGGTGGCACTGAAAGCTTTTATTCGCTGCATGGGCATCTACCCGCCAGGCTGCCTGGTGCAGCTGGACGATCAGCGCTATGGCTTGGTCCTGGGGATGAACCCCAGCCAGCCGCTGAAACCGACGCTGATTGTCTACGACGCCGCAGTGCCCAAGGCAGAGGCCCTGATCATCGATCTGGAACAGGAACCGCGCCTGAGCATCGCCAGCAGCCTGCGCCCGTCTCAGCTACCGCGCGAAGCGCTGGAATACCTTAACCCGCGCCAGCAGCTCAGTTACTTTGTCGAGCCGAGCAAAGGTCGCTAGCTCGCGCTGCTTTCCTCAATCAGCCAATCCATGCGCCAGCCGCCCTGGCTCTGCCCGAGCAGCTCGGCCAGCCACGGCAGGATCTGCTTGAGTTCGTCTTCCAGGCCCCATGGCGGGTTGCTGATCACCAGGCCGGAGCCGTTGAGGCGCGCGGCTTCATCGGTGGAGTGCACATAGAGCTCGATGCGCAGCAGCTTGGGCGCCTTGCTCTTTTGCAGGTCGCTGTAGAAACGCCGCAGCTGGCGCAGGTCCTTGATCGGGTACCAGATCGCTACCACCGCCTGGCGCATGCGGCCGATGGCTTCGCTCAGCGACTGGGCGCAGCGCTCCATCTCATCGACCTGCTCGAACGGCGGATCGATCAACAGCAGCGCGCGCTTCTCGCGGGTCGGCAGCAGGGCGCGTGGCACATACCAGCCTTCACCCAGGTGCACGGCCACACGGCGGTCGCCGTGCATGTTTTCCTTGAGCAGGCGACCGTCTTCCGGGTGCTTCTCGTTCAGGTGCAGGCGGTCTTGTTCGCGGGTCAGCAGGCGCGCCAGCTCCGGCGAGCCGGGGTAATGGCGCAGCTCGCCATCCGGATTCATCGCACGGATCACTTCCAGATAGTCCAACAACGGGTCAGGTACATCCGTGGCCTGCCACAGCCGGGCGATGCCTTCCAACCATTCGCCGGTGCGGCTGGCCTGATCGCCGCGCAGGTCATACAGGCCGATGCCAGCATGGCTGTCGAGGTAGGCAAACGGCGCCTCCTTGCGTGACAGCAGGGCAATCAGACGGCTCAAGACATAGTGTTTCAGCACATCGGCATGGTTGCCGGCATGGAAGGCGTGGCGGTAGTTCATTTGGGCGGGCTCCTGTGGCCGGGCAGTTTAACAGGGTGGCGGCATTTGCCATGCGCCAGATGGATCAGTACGGTGGCCACTGATCCGTCTGGCCAGGAGAACCACCATGTCACTGCAAGCGCTATTAGGCACCCAGCTACCGCTGATTCAGGCACCAATGGCTGGTGTGCAGCTGCATGGCTTGGCCGCTGCCGTGTCGAATGCCGGCGCGCTGGGTTCGCTGCCCTGCGCCATGCTCGATGCGGCCGGGTTGCGCAAAGAGCTGCAGGCGCTGGGCGAGAAAACCAGCAAGCCCTATAACCTCAACTTCTTCTGCCACACCCCGCCAGCCATCGACTCTGCTCGCGAAGCAACCTGGCGCGAGGCGCTAAGCCCTTTCTACACCGAGCTAGGCATCAACCCGGCGACTATCGCCAGCGGCCCCGGTCGCCTGCCGTTCAGCGCCGAAATGGCCGATCTGCTCGATGAGTTTCGCCCGGCGGTGGTGAGTTTTCACTTCGGCCTACCCTCCGCCGAGCTGCTGGTACGGGTTAAAGCCTGCGGAGCCAAGGTGCTTAGCTCGGCGACCACGGTGGAGGAAGCGCTGTGGCTGCAAGCCAACGGCGCCGATGCGATCATCGCCCAGGGCCTGGAAGCCGGCGGCCATCGCGGCATGTTTCTCACCGATGAACTGAACAGCCAGCTCGGCACCTTTGCCCTACTGCCGCAGATCGTCCAGGCCGTGCAGCTGCCAGTGATCGCCGCCGGCGGTATTGCCGATGCCGCCGGTGTACGCGCGGCTATGGCCCTTGGGGCTGCAGGCGTGCAGATCGGCACCGCCTATCTGTGTTGCGACGAGGCCAGCACCAGCGCCATCCACCGCGCCGCCCTGCATAGCCAGGCGGCGCAACATACGGCCCTGACCAATCTGTTTAGCGGCCGGCCGGCGCGCGGCATCGTCAATCGCCTGATGCGCGAGCTGGGGCCAATCAGCCCACTGGCGCCGGCCTTCCCTCTGGCGACAGCAGCCATTGCGCCGCTACGCAGCCAGGCGGAAAGCCAGGGCAGTGGTGACTTTTCGCCACTCTGGGCCGGGCAGAATGTCAGCGGTTGCAAGAGCATCGGTGCCGCCGAGCTGACAGCCGAACTGGCCCGTGGCTTTGCTAGCTAAGCCTCTATCACGCTTATTGATAGTGCTGGGAGCCGCACTCGCGGCTGCTTAGACTCGGCGCATCGCAACCGGAGGTACACCCATGTCCGAGTCCCTGCTCAGTTCCCGCAACCTGGCCTTCGAGCTGTACGAAGTGCTGGACGCCGAAGGCCTGACCCAGCGTGAACGTTTCGCTGAACACAGCCGCGAAACCTTTGATGCGGCTATCGACACCGCCCGCAGCATCGCGGAAAACCTGTTCGCCCCGCACAACCGCAAGAATGACGAACACGAGCCGGAGTATGTCGACGGCGCCGCGGTGCTGATCCCCGAGGTCAAACCGGCGGTGGACGCCTTCCTCGAAGCGGGCTTCCTGAATGCCACCCGCGAGTTCGAGGTCGGCGGTATGCAGCTGCCCAACCTGCTGTCGCAGGCCTGCTTCGCGCACTTCCAGTCGGCCAACGCGGCGACCACCTCCTACCCGTTTCTGACCATGGGCGCGGCCAACCTGATCGAGACCTTCGGCAGTGATGAGCAGAAGCAGCGCTTTCTGCAGCCGATGATCGACGGGCGTTTCTTCGGCACCATGGCGCTGACCGAGCCCCATGCTGGCTCCTCGCTGTCGGATATCCGCACCCGCGCCGAACCGGCAGGCGACGGTACTTATCGGCTCAAGGGCAACAAGATTTTTATCTCCGGTGGCGACCACCCGCTGTCGGAAAACATCGTGCATATGGTCCTGGCCAAGCTGCCGGACGCCCCCGCCGGGGTGAAAGGCATCAGCCTGTTTATCGTGCCGAAGTTTCTGGTTAACGATGACGGCAGCCTGGGCAAGCGCAACGATGTGGTGCTGGCTGGGCTGTTCCACAAGATGGGCTGGCGCGGCACCACCTCTACCGCACTGAACTTCGGCGATAACGGTGATTGCGCCGGCTATCTGGTCGGCAAACCGCACCATGGCCTGGCCTACATGTTCCAGATGATGAACGAGGCGCGTATTGGCGTCGGCATGGGCGCGGTGATGCTTGGCTACGCCGGCTACCTGTATTCGCTCGACTACGCCCGCCAGCGCCCGCAAGGCCGCCTGCCCGACGGCAAAGACCCAACCTCCGGCCAGGTGGCGATCATCGAACACGCCGATGTACGGCGCATGCTGCTGACCCAGAAAGCCTATGTAGAAGGCGCTTTCGACCTCGGCCTGTACGCCGCGCGGCTGTTCGACGACACCCAGACTTTGGCGACTGAAGACGAACGCCGGATCGCCCTGGAACTGCTCGATCTGCTCACCCCGATCGTCAAATCCTGGCCGTCGGAGTTCTGCCTCAAGGCCAACGAGCTGGCGATCCAGATTCTCGGCGGCCATGGCTACACCCGCGATTACCCGGTGGAGCAGTACTACCGCGACAACCGCCTGAATCCGATCCACGAAGGCACCCACGGCATCCAGTCCCTTGACCTGCTCGGGCGCAAGGTCTCGATGAACGGCGGCGCGGCGCTCAAGCAGCTGCTCAAGCTGATCCACGACACCTGCCAGCGCGCCGAAGCCCATGCCTCGCTGACCGCCCTGCGCCAGCCGCTGGAGCAACTACTCGCACGCCTGCAAACCGTTACTCTGGCCCTGCTGGGCGATTTGATGAGCGGCAAGGTCAACGAAGGTCTGGCCAACTCGGCGCTGTACCTCAAGGTGTTCGGCCATACCGTGATTGGCTGGCGCTGGCTGGAACAGGCGATCCGCGCCGAAGAAGGCCTGGCGCGCGGTAACCCTGCGGATGCCGACTTCTACCAGGGAAAGCTGCAGGCCGCGCGCTACTTCCTGACCTGGGAAGTGCCGAGCTGCCACCACGACCTGGCCATCCTCGAAGCCCGCGACGACACCTGTCTGGGCATGCAGGACGCTTGGTTCTGATCCCGCTCGCGTATCCGTAATCCTGACGCCCCGCTGAACGCGGGGCGTTTTTTTTGAGCGCAGTGTGAAGGCAGCGGTTAGAATCTCTGGCACGCGCCATGCATAGTGGCACGCTCACCAACCCGCACGGAGTACGCGCCTTGGATGCCAGCACCATCAATAATCTGTTTTTGATCGGTGGCGTTCTGGTCGCAATGAGCATTCTGGTCAGTGCATTCGGCTCGCGCTTCGGCATCCCGATTCTGGTGATCTTTCTCGCTGTCGGCATGCTCGCCGGCACTGATGGTCCTGGCGGCATCATCTTCAACAACTACCCGCTGGCCTATCTGGTCGGCAACTTGGCGTTGGCCATCATCCTGCTCGATGGCGGCATGCGTACGCGGGTATCCAGCTTTCGCGTGGCCTTGTGGCCGTCCCTCTCTCTGGCCACCGTCGGCGTCCTGATCACTGCCGGCCTGACCGGCGTCGCGGCGGCATGGTTGTTCGACCTGACCTGGATGGAAGGCCTGCTGATCGGCGCCATCGTCGGCTCCACCGATGCGGCTGCGGTATTCAGCCTGCTCGGCGGGCGTGGCCTTAACGAGCGGGTCAGCGCCACCCTGGAAATCGAGTCCGGCAGCAACGACCCTATGGCGGTGTTCCTTACCGTCACCCTGATCGCCATGCTCGCCAGCGGCCAGGACGGCATGAGCTGGAACCTGCTGGTGCAGCTGTTGCAACAGTTCGGCATCGGCGCTCTGTTCGGCTTGGGTGGCGGCTGGCTGCTGCTCAACCTGATCAACCGCATGGAACTGGCCAACGGTCTGTATCCCCTGCTGGTGGTCAGCGGCGGTCTGATCATCTTCGCCATCACCACCGCCGTCGGTGGTAGCGGCATCCTGTCGATCTACCTGTGCGGCCTACTGCTGGGCAACCGGCCGATCCGCTCGCGCCACGGCATCCTGCATATGCTCGACGGCCTGACCTGGCTGGCGCAGATCGGCATGTTCCTGGTCCTCGGCCTGCTGGTCACCCCGCACGAGCTGCTGCCGATTGCCTTACCGGCCCTGGGCCTGGCGCTGTGGATGATTCTCTTTGCCCGACCGCTGTCGATCTTCATTGGCCTGCTGCCGTTCAAGGGGTTCCATGACCGCGAGCGCGCCTTTATCGCCTGGGTGGGCCTGCGCGGCGCGGTGCCGATTATTCTTGCGGTGTTCCCACTGATGGCCGGCCTGCCGAATGCCCAGCTGTTCTTCAACGTGGCGTTCTTTATCGTGCTGGTCTCGCTGCTGCTGCAGGGCACCAGCCTGCCGTTTGCGGCCAAATTGCTGCGCGTCACCGTACCGCCGGAGCCCGCGCCAGTGTCGCGCGCCGGGCTGGACGTACACCCGACCAGCCAGTGGGAGCTGTTTATCTACCGTCTCGGTGCGGAAAAGTGGTGCATCGGCGCGCCGCTGCGCGAGCTGAAGATGCCTGATGGCACGCGCATCGCCGCGCTGTTCCGTGGCAAGGAGCTGCTACACCCCTCCGGCAGCACCACCCTGGATGCCGGAGACCTGCTCTGCGTGGTCGGCCATGAACACGACCTGCCCGCTCTCGGCAAGCTGTTCAGCCAGGCGCCAACGCGCGGGCAGGACCTGCGTTTCTTCGGTGATTTCGTGCTCGAAGGCGATGCAGAGCTGGCCGCCATCGCCGCACTCTATGGCCTGAAATTGGAAGGCGCCGAAGGCCAGCTGCACCTGGGCCGCTTTATCGCGCACAAGATTGGCGGCTCGCCGGTAATCGGCGACCAGGTGGAATGGCAAGGCCTGACCTGGACCGTGGCGGCCATGGAAGGGAACAAGATCCGCAAGGTCGGCGTCAGATTCCCCGAAGGCAGTCGCCCAGGACCTGGGCTCTTCCTCTAAACTCAGCTTCTTTTCGAGCCAACGATCGTCACTATGCCTTCTCTTCGCACTTATCTTGCCGTTGCCCTGCTCGGGCTGTGCCTGAGCGCCCCCTTGCTACATGCCGCCGAGCCGCCGAGCCGCGATGAGGTACAAAGCAGCCTGGACAACCTGGCCGATCGCAAGCTGCCGGAAGCCGAGCAACTGGTCGTCAAGCAGACCCTGGAGAAAACCCTGGCGCTGCTCGACGAGAAAGCCGACAGCGAGCAGCGCCGGGCCGACCTTGAGAAGCAGCTGCAGCAGGCCCCACGCCTGATTGGCGAGGCGCAGCGCGATTACGAGCGGCTTAAAAACAGCACACCCACCCAGGTCAATCTACGCTACGGCAAAAGCGCGTTGCCGCAGCTCGAACAACTGCTGGCCGACCGCAACGCGCAACTCAACGAGTGGCAGAAGCAGATCATCGACGCCAACAGCCTGGTGATCACCGCGCAAACCCGCCCAGAACGCGCCCAAGCAGAAATCAGCGGCAACCAGACCCGTAGCCAGGAAATCAACAACATCCTGAAAAGTGGCCGGGATGCCAGCAAACCGCTGAGCAACGAGCGGCGTAACCAGCTGAATGCTGAACTGGCCAAGCTCGATGCACAAACCCAACTGCGCCGCCAGGAACTGGCCGGCAACAGCCTGCTGCAGGACCTAGGCAACAGCCGCCGCAGCCTTTTGGAAGAGCGCATCAAACGCCTCGAACAGGAGCTGCTCGACCTGCAGAACCTGATCAATGAAAAACGCCGCGACCTCTCCGAGCAGACCCTCGCCGAACAATCCCGCGAAGTCGAAAAGGCCGGTACCGACAGCCTGCTCGCGCAGGAAAGCGCGCTCAACCTAAAGCTCTCCGACTACCTGCTGCGCGCCACCGACCGGCTCAATGAACTGACCCGCCTGAACCTGCAAACCAAGCAGCAACTGGACAGCCTGAGCCAGAGCGACCAGGCCCTGGAAGAGCAGATCAGCGTGCTGCAGGGCAGCCTGTTGCTTTCGCGCATCCTTTATAAGCAGCAGCAGGCCCTGCCAACACTGAAGCTCGACAGCAGCCTGCCAGACCAGATAGCCGACCTGCGTCTGTACCAGTTCGAGCTCAACCAGCAGCGCGAAGCCATCAACAACCCCAGCGTGTATGTCGACACCCTGCTCAGCGAACAGGCCAATGAGCCCAATAACCAGGCCCTGCGCACCGATCTGCTTGAAATGATCAACACCCGCCGTGAGCTGATCGACCGCCTCAACCGTGAGCTGAACGCCCTGCTCAACGAGTCGATCACCTTGCAGCTGAATCAGAAGCAGCTGAAAACCACCGCCGACACCCTGCGCGCAACCCTCGACGAGCAGATGTTCTGGATCCCCAGCAACAAGCCGCTGGATCTGGAGTGGTTCAAATCCGTCCCGCGCCTGCTGGAGCGGCAGATTGCCGAACTGCCCTGGGGCGCCAACGTGCGACAGCTGGGTGCCGGCCTGACCGAGCGGCCGCTGCTGTTTTTGCCATTACTGTTGCTGATTGGCGTACTGCTGTGGCGCCGCGGCTACCTGTACCGCAAGCTCGCAGAGCTACACCAGGACATCGGCCATTTCAAACGTGACAGTCAGCTGCACACGCCGATGGCAATCATGCTCAACGTACTGCTGGCGCTACCCGGCACGCTGTTCCTGGCGCTGTGCGGCTTTGCCCTGCAGATGGACGCCCGCGGACAGAACGCCAACCTGGGTGAGGCGCTGTTTCAGATGGCCCAGGCCTGGCTGGTGTTCTATACCCTGTATCGCATCCTCGCCGATGGCGGCGTGGCCGAGCTGCACTTTCGCTGGGGCCGCTCGCAGGTGGCCTTCCTGCATCGCCAGGTGCGCCGTCTTGGCCTGGTCGTCATGGCCATGGTGGCCGTCGTCACGGTGGCCAAACACCAGCCGGCTGGCCTGGGTGATGACGTGATCGGCCTGGCCGTGGTGCTGACCTGCTACGCGCTGATGGTCTGGCTGCTGCACAAACTGCTGCTCACCGGCCCGGCCCGTGAACATGCCTCGGCCTTCCGCATGCTGATCGGCATGGCCCTGAGCCTGCTGCCGCTGGCGCTGATCGTCGCGGTCGGCCTCGGCTACTACTACACCGCGCTGAAACTCAGCGATCGCCTGATCAACACCCTGTACCTGCTGGCGTTCTGGCTGGTGATTGAAGCCACCTTTATCCGTGGCCTGGGCGTTGCGGCACGCCGCCTGGCCTACCAGCGCGCCACGACCAAACGCCAGGCGCAGAGCAAAGACAGCGGCGAAGGTACGGAAACCGTGGTCGAGGAGCCGACCCTGGATATCGAACAGGTCAACCAGCAGTCGTTGCGACTGATCCGCCTGGCCCTGCTCGGTACCTTTATCGCGGGCCTGTACTGGGTCTGGGCAGACCTGATTTCAGTGTTCGCCTACCTCGACAACATCGCCCTGTATGAATACAGCAGCGGCACTGGCGATGCCGCTACCCTGGTGCCAATCAGCCTCAGTGACGTGCTCGGCGCCTTGGTCATCATCGGCATCACCATCGCCCTGGGGCGCAACCTGCCCGGCCTGCTTGAAGTGCTGGTGCTGTCACGGCTGAAGCTGGCCCAGGGCAGCGCCTACGCCACCACCACCCTGCTGTCCTACCTGATCGTGGCCATTGGCTTTGTCACCACTCTGTCGACCCTCGGCGTCAGCTGGGACAAGCTGCAGTGGCTGGTAGCCGCGCTGTCGGTGGGCCTCGGCTTCGGCTTGCAGGAGATCTTCGCCAATTTTATCTCCGGCCTGATCATCCTGTTCGAGCGCCCGGTGCGCATCGGCGACGTGGTGACCATCGGCAACCTGTCCGGCACGGTCAGCAAGATCCGCATTCGCGCCACCACCATCACCGATTTCGACCGCAAAGAAATCATCGTGCCTAACAAGACCTTCGTCACCGACCAGCTGATCAATTGGTCGCTCAACGACACGGTTACCCGGGTCATCGTGAAGATCGGTGTGGCCTATGAAACCGACCTGCCGCTGGCGCGCAAACTGATGATGCAGGCCGCCATCGAGAACCCGCGCGTACTGCGCGATCCAGAGCCGCTGCTGTTCTTCCTGACCATCAGCGCCAGCACCTTCGACTACGAGCTGCGTTTCCACGTGCGCGAACTGGGCGACCGCAACGCCGCCACCGACGAGATCCTTACGCGTATCGCGCTGACCTTCCGGGAAAACAACGTAGAAATGGCCTTCAACCAGGTCGAGGTGATGATCAAGAACCTGCACGGCCAGGAACTCAACCTGACCAGCGGGCAAATGGTTGCAGCCACTGCGGCGGCCGATGCGCAACAGGGGCAACTGCCACCGACCGCACCGGCGCCGGCAATCGACCCACAGTAACTTGCCGCCAGGCCCGCTGGTGCGGGCCGCCACCTCACCACTGCCGGGCTGCACCTGCCCGGCTGGAGCCTGACCGTGAAGTCGCTTATCGAGCTGCAGTTCGACAACCGTTTTGCCCGCCTCGGCGACGCGTTCTCTACCCACGTACTGCCCGAGCCGATTGCCGAGCCGCGCCTGGTCGTCGCCAGCCCGGCCGCCATGGCGTTGCTCGATCTGCAGCCAAGCGAAGCCGACAGCGAGGTGTTTGCGCAGATCTTCGCCGGACACAAGCTGTGGAGCACCGCCGAGCCGCGCGCCATGGTCTATTCCGGGCACCAGTTTGGCGGCTACAACCCACGCCTGGGCGATGGCCGTGGCCTGCTGCTGGGCGAGGTAATCAACGACGCCAGCGAGTACTGGGACCTGCATCTGAAAGGCGCCGGGCAAACGCCCTACTCACGCATGGGCGACGGCCGCGCGGTACTGCGCTCATCGATCCGCGAATTTCTCGCCAGCGAACATCTGCATGCCCTCGGCATCCCCAGCTCGCGGGCGCTGTGCGTGACCGGCTCAAGCACCCCGGTGTGGCGCGAGAAGCAGGAAAGCGCGGCCATGGTCCTGCGCCTGGCGCCCAGCCATGTGCGTTTCGGCCACTTCGAATATTTCTACTACACCCAGCAGCATGAACAGCTCAAACAGCTGGCCGAGCACGTGCTGCACTGCCACTACGCCGACTGCCTGCGGCAGGAGCAGCCGTACCTGGCGATGTTCCGCGAAATCATCGAACGCAACGCGGCGATGATCGCCTACTGGCAGGCCTACGGCTTCTGTCATGGGGTGATGAACACCGACAATATGTCGATCCTTGGCATCACCTTCGATTACGGCCCCTACGCCTTCCTCGATGATTTCGACGCCAAACATATCTGCAACCATTCCGATGACACCGGCCGTTACTCGTTCAGCAACCAAGTGCCGATCGCCCAGTGGAACCTCGCTGCCCTCGGCCAGGCCCTGGTGCCGCTGGTCGATGTAGAAGCGCTGCGTGAGACCCTCGGCCTGTTTCTGCCGCTGTACCAGGCGCATTACCTCGACCTGATGCGCAAACGCCTGGGCCTGCTTAGCGCCGATGACGGCGACGAAGCCCTGGTGCAGCGCCTGCTGCAACTGATGCAAAGCAGCGCAGTGGATTACACCTTGTTCTTCCGCGAACTCGGCGACAGCCCGGCTGCGCAAGCGGTGGCGCGCCTGCGCGATGACTTTACCGACCTGGCCGGCTTCGACACCTGGGCTGCCGACTACCTGGCGCGCAGCGCCCAGGATGGCGATGACCAAGCAAAACGGCGCACGCGCATGCACGCGGCCAACCCCAAGTACATTTTGCGTAATTACCTGGCGCAGCAGGTGATCGAAGCCGCCGAACAGGGCGACTACGCCCCGGTGCGCGAACTGCATCAGGTGCTGTCGCAACCCTTCGATGAACAGCCCGGCTTCGAACGCTACGCCCAGCGTCCACCGGAGTGGGGCAAGCACCTGGAAATCAGCTGCTCATCGTAGCCAGACGTGGGAGGCGCTTTAGCATCGACAATCGCCGCTAAAGCGCCTCCCACACGATGAACACCCTACGAGCCCAGCAACCACTCCAGCCCCATCGCCACATGCAGCTCGGTGCTGTCGAGCAACGGCAACGGCGCGTCCAGGCCATCCAGCAGCAAACCAATCTCGGTGCAGCCGAGAATCGCCACTTCGGCGCCCTGCTCCTGCAGCGTGCGCAAACAGTCCAGATAGAACGCCTGCGCCTGCGGCAGAAACTGGCCCTGGCACAGCTCGGCAAAGATCACCCGGTCGACTTCCGCCATCTGCGCCGCGTCCGGGGTTATCACCTCAATCGCGAAGCGCTCGGCCAGGCGTTGACGGTAGAAATCCTCCTGCATGGTAAAGCGCGTACCGAGCAAAGCCGCGCGGCGCACACCTTGACGTTGCAGCGCCTGGCCCACGGCATCGCCAATATGCAACAAGGGAATATCCACCGCGGCTTCGATGGCCGGCGCCACCTTGTGCATGGTGTTAGTGGCCAGCAACAAGGCCGTTGCCCCAGCCTGCTGCAAGCCTTGTGCGGCCTTGGCCAATAGTTCGCCTGCGGCCTGCCAGTCGCCACGCCGCTGTAGCTCGGCGATCTCGGCAAAATCCACGGAATGCAGCAGCATGGGGGCTGAGTGCAAACCACCAAGGCGTTCGCGCACGCCCTGATTGAGCAAACGGTAATAACTGGCCGTGGACTCCCAACTCATGCCACCCAGAACGCCTAGCTGACGCATATCACCTCCCACTCGCTAAAGCCTTGAGCCTAATCCGCCACCGACCCGGCGCACAGGCACAGTGCTCGGCAGAGCGGTCAGTACAGCCTTATCTATTAAATCGAAAAGGCATATAAACCTTTCCAAACATTCTTAGACTCTCTAAGCAGCAACCCTTATCTTCTCCGCCTTGCGTGGCCACCCCGTCTGGATTGGCGCGCCCGATACCTCACCCGAGATTCGCACGCTAAGGATGTTCATGTTCTGGGACTCTCTTCCTCTGCCCCTGCTGTTTGTCGGCGCCCTGCTGGTCTGGGTGCTGTACGCCTTTGTGCGCGAGAAGTGGAGCCCGGACATCGTCGCGGCCATCGCCGTGGCGGCGCTGCTGATTACTCAGCTGCTGACGCCTGGGGAAGTACTCAGCGTGCTGAGCAACTCGGCGCCAGTGACAATCGCCTGCATGTTCGTGCTGTCCGCTGCGCTGGAGCGCACCGGTTGCATTGACGCGCTGGGCAACTGGCTGGGCGATCTGGTCGGCACCAGCCCGATTCGCGTACTCACCGGGCTGACCATAACCGCCCTGGTGATTTCCGCCTTCCTCAACAACACCCCAGTGGTGGCCATTCTTACCCCGGTGGCGATTTCCCTGGCGCGCCGCGCCGGAACGCTGCCGTCGAAACTGCTGATTCCACTGTCCTATGCCACCATTCTCGGCGGCACCCTGACCATGATTGGCACCTCGACCAATATTCTGGTCGACGGCGTGGCGCGCAAAGCTGGCCTTGAGCCCTTTGGCATGTTTGAAATTACCGGCGCGGGGTTGATCCTGGCGACGGTGGGCATGCTCTACCTGCTGACCATCGGCCGTCACCTGCTGCCCGAGCGCGAGACTCTGTCCAAGCAACTGCGCCCGGATCTGGACCGCACGTTTATGACCGAGCTGTTGGTGCCACATGACTCGCCAGTGATCGGCAAATCCCTGCACGAAGCCAACCTCAATGGCGGCAGCGGCTTGCAGGTGTTGAAGATCTTCCGCGACGAGCAGGAGCTCACCGAGCCGGCCCACGACACCCTGCTGCTCGCTGGTGACCAACTGGTGTTGCACGGCCAGGTCAAGGATGTGGTGGAACTGCGCGAGAGCGGCCACCTGATCTTCAACCGCAGCGATGCCTTCGAAACCATCAGCAGCCATGACGTGATCCTTGCCGAGGCCATCGTCGGGCGTAACTCGCGCTACAGCCACCGGCCGATGCGCGACCTCGACCTGACCGCACGCTATGGCATCGCTGTGCTCGCGGTGCACCGCCAGGACGAGAATATCCAGGGCAACCTGGATGACTTCGAGCTGCAGTTCGGCGACGTAATGCTGGTAGAGGGCACGCCGACACAGATCAAGCGTTTCGCCGACAACGGCGAGCTGATCAGCCTCAACGCCGTGCAAGAGCGCGCCTTCCGCCGCGACAAGGCACCGATTGCGATCATCGCCACCCTCGCCGTGATGATCCTCGCCGCCTTCGGCGTGATGCCCATAGAAGGCCTGGCGATCATCGGCGCAGTCACCGTACTGGCGACCCGCTGCCTGGATGTGGAAGACGCCTACAAGGCGGTGGACTGGAAGATCCTCAGCCTGATCTTTGGCATGCTGGCCATCAGCATCGCCATGGACAAAGTCGGCCTAGTCAGCCTGATGGTCAGCAATGTCATGGGTCTGATGCCCTGGGCCGGGCCGCTGCTGATGTTGTCGTTTATCTACCTGTTTACCTCGATCCTTACCGAGGTGCTGTCGAACAACGCCGTGGCCGTGCTGGTGACGCCGATTGCCATTGGTATGGCCCAGCACCTGGGCGTCGACCCGCGCGCTTTTGTGGTCGCGGTGATGTTCGCCGCCAGCGCCAGCTTCGCCACACCCATCGGCTATCAGACCAACACCTTCGTCTACAACGCCGGCGGCTATCGCTTCACCGACTTTATGAAGGTCGGCATTCCGCTCAACCTGCTGTTATGGGTGGTGGCCAGCTTCGTCATTCCCTGGTTCTTCCCGCTAACGCCGATTTGACGGCATAAGCTGCGAACATATCGATCTAACCCAAGGCCCGTTTCATTGCTCCAGCGCATTGACCGGGCCTTGCTGCTTTGCCCATGCTGCCAACCTTCAATCTGCCCTGAAGGAACGCGCGCATGAAATTGGAAACCTTGGCCATCCACGCCGGCTACAGCCCCGACCCAACCACCAAGGCGGTGGCGGTGCCGATCTACCAGACCAGCTCCTTTGCCTTCGACGACACCCAGCACGGCGCCGACCTGTTCGACCTGAAGGTCGCCGGCAACATCTATTCGCGGATCATGAACCCGACCAACGCCGTGCTCGAAGAGCGCGTGGCAGCACTGGAAGGTGGCGTCGGCGCGTTGGCCGTGGCTTCGGGCATGGCCGCCATCACCTACGCGATCCAGACCGTGGCCGAGGTTGGTGACAATATTGTCTCGGTGGCCAAGCTCTACGGCGGCACCTACAACCTGCTGGCCCACACACTGCCGCGCTTCGGCATCCAGACCCGCTTCGCCGCCCATGACGACATCGCCGCCCTCGAAGCGCTGATCGACGACAAAACCAAAGCCGTGTTCTGCGAATCCATCGGCAACCCGGCCGGCAATATCGTCGACCTCGCCGCCCTGGCCGCTGCCGCGCACCGCCATGGCGTGCCGCTGATCGTCGACAACACCGTGGCCACGCCGATCCTCTGCCGCCCGTTCGAGCATGGCGCCGACATCGTCG
>DASRUM010000049.1:0-8564 GCA_035655415.1 Pseudomonas sp. | reverse complement strand
ACAGCGCGATCAGCAGCAGTAGACGATACATATCAGCGAGCTCCTTCCAGGCGGAAGTACAGGGTTTTCACCGCTTCGCGGGCCACCGCCAGACCACCCTCGGTACGCGGCGCAAAGCGCCAGCGTACGGCTGCACGGCGGGCTTCGCGCTCGAACACGTTCTGCGGACTGGCTTCGATGACGCGCACGTTTTCGACAGCACCGGCGCGATTGATGGTGAACGCCAGCTTCACATGCCCTTCAATGCCGCGCTGTAAGGCGTAGCGTGGGTATTCCGGGCTGACATCGTTGAGCGGCATCACTTCACTTTCCTGACCGCCCGGTTGACCACCGGCATCGCTCGGTGCGGGTGCACTGGGCGCTGAGGCACCCGCTGCCAGCCACGTAAGGCTTGGTGTCGGCGCGCTGTTCACGGCAATCCCGGTGCTCAGGCTCGGCACAGGCAGATCCAGGGCCGGCAGGTTGGCGCTCGGGGTGGCCGTCATCGGCGTCGGCGGTGTCGGGGTTTGCGGTGTTTGTGCTTGCGGCGGTTGCGGTGCCTGCTGGCGGGTGCGCGTCGCGGTGTCGCTGGAGTCGCCGTCGAGACGGACGAAATTGGCCACCGTCAGCGGTTCCTCACTCGGCTTGCTGCTGGGCGGCGCGACCATGTAAAGCATCAGACCGAACAGCGCCAGCGCCATCACACAGGCCGCGACAAAGGACAGTGGCAAACGCATCAAAGCGCTCCCGCCGTAGCGGCCAGAGCCACGTCATGCACTCCGGCCAGGCGTGCCTGATCCATCACCTGCACCACCAGGCCGGTACGCGCGTCCTGATCGGCCTGAACCACCACGGCACCGTCCGGCTGGTCGACGCGCATGCGCTCGACATGGGCGCGCACGCTGCGCACATCAACAACTTTCTTGTCCATCCACACCTGCCCATCGGCGGTGATGGCGATAAGGATATTGCCTTTGTCCTGCGGGCTGGCGGTTTCCGCCTGAGGCCGCTGCACTTCGACGCCGGCTTCCTTGATAAAGGAGCTGGTGACGATAAAGAAGATCAGCATGATAAAGACCACGTCGAGCATCGGCGTCAGGTCGATGCCGGTGTCTTCGTCTTGCTGGTGGTGACGGCGCATTCTCATGTGTTGAGTCTCAGTCGTGACGCAGCTGGTCAGCCAGCCGCTCTAGGGCCCGGCGGGCGTCGCGTTCGAGGCGCGCCAGGCTGAACAATCCACTTATCGCCAATACCATGCCGGCCATGGTCGGCAGGGTCGCCTGCCAGACCCCGGCCGCCATGCCGCGCGGGTTACCGGTGCCGTTGATGGCCAGCACGTCGAACACCGCGACCATGCCGCTGACCGTGCCAAGCAAGCCCAGCAGCGGGTACATCGCCACCAGGGTCTTGCTCAGACGCAATGGCCCGAGCAGGTGCTGCTGCGCTTGCGCCAGCCAGGCACTGCGCACCGCGCGCTGCCAGTTGCCAGTGTCGTCGCTCAGCACCTGCTGCCAGGCCTGGCGGCGCTCGCAGACCCACTCCGGGAACACCCGGCGCATGTACCAGAAGCGCTCGAATACCAGGGTCCAGAACACCACGCACAGGCCAGCCAACGCCCACATCACCACGCCACCGGCGCTCATGAAATCGAGCAAGGCATGGCCGCTGTCCACCAGGCGCAACCATAGCGCCAGCCAATCAGTCACGGCGCGGCGCCCCGGACAGGTGCAGGGCAATCAGCCCGGCGCTTTGCTGCTCCAGCAGCTGAATCAGGCCCTTGCTGCGGCTCGCCAACAGGGTGTGCAGGAACAGCAGCGGAATCGCCACCACCAGACCCAACACCGTGGTCACCAGCGCTTGCGAGATACCGTCGGCCATCAGTCGCGAATCGCCGCCACCGCCCTGGGTAATCGCCTGGAAGGTGACGATCATCCCAGTCACGGTGCCGAGCAGACCAAGCAGTGGCGCCACGGCGCTGAGCAGCTTGAGCAGGCCCTGGCCTTTTTCCAGCGGCGGGGTTTCCTGGAGGATCGCTTCGTCGAGCTTCAGCTCCAGGGTTTCCAGATCCGCCAGCTGCGGTTTAGGACCCAGCACGCCGATGATCCGCCCCAGCGGGTTATCGGTGCGCGGCGCACTCAGGTCATGCATCTGCGCGCTGACACCACGACCCACACGGGTCAGGTAGACCATGCGCCAGATCGCCAGCAGCAGACCGAATGCGCCGAGCACCAGAATCACCCAGCCGACCAGACCACCCTGCTGTACGCGATCCCACAAGCCAGGCTCGCGCTGCAATTGCGCCAGCAAGGTGCCGCGGCTTGGGTCAACCGGCAGGCTGGCAACTGCGCCGCTGCTGTCCAGATAATCCGCGACCTGACCCAGGCCGGACGGCTGACGCGGCGGCGCAAGCAACTCGCCGGCATCGGCGTCATAACGCAGGAAGGCATCGGCGCCGTAGGCGGAGAACGCGCCGACACGCAGCACATCCTGCGTATTACGTGTGCCGTCGACGGCAACCACCGGCAATTGCAGTTGCTCAACCCGGCCACTGGCGGTGAGGTCTTCGAGCAGCAGCATCCAGTAGCCATCGAGGTCGGCGGCCGAGGGCAACGTACGGCTTTCGGCCAACGCTTTGAGACGCGCCAGGCGCTCGGGGTATTGGGCATTGAGCAGGCTGTCCTGCCATTGGCCGGCGACATCACCGGCGCTCTGACGGACCACACCAAACAACTCGCCGAGGTGACCGGCGCGCTGGCTGAGGAGTTTTTCCTGTTCGGCGAGCAGAGTTTCCTGACGGTCGAATTCGGCCTTCAGCTGTTCGGCCTCGGCCTTTTGTGTGGCCAGGGCGCTGCGCGCAGTGGCCAGCAGCTGGGCACGCTCGCCACGTTCGGCAATAAAGGCCTGCTCGCGGCTTTGCATGGCGCTGACTTCAGCCGCGCGTTCGCTGCGAATACGTTGCAGCAGTTGATCCGGGCTCAGCGGTTCGGCAGCGCCAGCCAGGGCGGGCAGCAGGGCCAGGGTAAAAGCGAGAACGCGACGATTCATGGCTTGGCCTCCAGCGCCAGGGTCTTCACGGGCAGGTCAAGCACAGCCGGGGCCTGCTCCTGGCGGGCAATCGCAATCGCCTGGCGCAACGGACGACGGGCGCTGCCGTCGAGGATCTGCCAACTGCGGGTTTGCGGGTTCCACCAGCCACTTTCATGGCCATCGAGGGTCTGGAAATACAGCATCACCCGGCCAAGCCGGAGGAATTCGACGCTGCGCGACGTGCCTTCACTCGGCAGCTCACCGCGCCAGGCTTCCAGGGTGCGGCCGTAGTCGCTCTCCACCTGATAAGCCTCAAGGATGCGTCGGTATTTCTCGGCCAGGCTGACATCTGCACGCGGCAGCAAGTCCTGCAGCTGGGCCAGGCGATCACTGCGCTCATCCGGCAGGAACGGCAGATCGGCAGCGATAAACTCGCCCAGCACCTCGACCATGCGGCGCATCTGTGGCGTTACCGCCTCCTGAGTGCGCTCGATGCCATCCAGCTGCTCCTGATAGCCGGTCAGCTCTTTGCGCTGCGCCGCCACCAGTTCGCGTAACTGAGCGTTATAACCTTGCAACGCTTCGGCCTGCTGCAAGGCGTTACGGTACTCGGTGAGCATTTCCCGACTGGCGTCATCGAGCTGCTCGACGCGCGCCTGCGAGGCCTTGGCATCGGCAGCCAGCTGCTGACTTTCATCCAGCGCGGCATCCAGAGGGGTCGCCGCGAGCGGCGCACTGGCCAGAACCAGAGCGACTGCCAGCAGGCGCTTCGGCAGAGGGATCATGGGGCATTCCTTGTTAAGAGAACGTGCATAAAGAGAACTATTATCAACTGCCTTACGCCTCTCAAGCAACCCACGTTACGCCTGCCGCGCACCCAAAACGCCACAAGCGTCGTCCCTCATGCCCCGCAAAAGAAAATTTAGATAGCTAGCTACTTTATTGAGCTGGATCAACAGTCGCTTTTTCCGCGCCCCTAACATCGCACTCAGCCAATACGAACCGATGCTTTATGGGAGCACACCATGCGTACATCACTGTTTACCGCCTCACTGCTGGCCCTGGCCATTGCCGCCCCCCTGGCACACGCGCACCAAGCTGGCGACATCATCGTGCGGGCCGGTGCAATCACCGTTGACCCACAGGAAAGCAGCAGCGACATCTGGGTTGGCGCGCTCGGCACCGACGTGGCCGGCACCAAAGCGACCCTGGACAGCGATACTCAGCTGGGCCTGAACTTCGCTTATATGCTGACCAACAACATCGGCATCGAGCTGCTAGCGGCCACCCCGTTCAGCCATAACGTCGGCGTAAAAGGCATGCCTGGCGGTTTTGCCGGCCTGAACGGCAAACTCGGCGAACTCAAGCACCTGCCACCAACCCTGAGCGTGGTGTACTACCCGCTGGATGCCAGCTCGGCCTTCCAGCCCTATGTCGGCGCCGGCATTAACTACACCTGGTTCTTCGACACCGAGCTGAGCAGCGAGGCCGAAGATAAAGGCTTTAGTGGCCTGGACATGAAGGATTCCTGGGGCCTGGCGGCGCAGGTCGGCATGGACTACATGCTGACTGACAACATCATGCTCAACGCCCAGGTGCGCTATATCGACATTGAAACCACCGGCACTACCCACATCCTGGGTGACAAGGTCAAAGTCGATGTGGACGTAGATCCGTTCGTTTATATGGTCGGCCTGGGTTACAAATTCTAAGAATCAGCAGCCAAACAAAAACCGGCCTAAATGGCCGGTTTTTTGTCGCTTAGAGAAAGCTCAAGACTGCGCCAGCAGGCGCCGCAGGCCTTCGCGCATTGGCGTTGCCGTGGGCAGCTGGTAATGCGCCTGCAAGCGCTGGTTATCAGCCCGCGAATGGCGAATATCACCGGCACGCGCAGCCTGGTAATTGACCGCAGGCAAGCCGCCGCACAGCCCACCGATCTGCGCCAGCAGCTGATTCAGGCTGACCGCCTGGCTCCAGCCCACATTCACCGCACCATCCACCACCTGCGGCGCAGTCAGCGCCTGGGTCAGCAGCGCCAGCAAGTCCTCGATATAGAAGAAGTCGCGGGTCTGCTCGCCATCACCGAACACACTGATTGGCAGCCCCTGCTGGACGCGCTGGGTAAAGATGCTGATCACCCCGGAGTACGGCGAGGATGGATCCTGCCGCGGGCCAAAGATATTGAAGAAACGAAAGATCGCCGGCTCCAGACCATGCTGGCGGCGATAGAAATCCAGGTAGTGCTCACTGGCCAGCTTGTCCGCCGCATAAGGTGTCAACGGCGCCTTGGGCGTGGCTTCATCAATCGCCAGGCCTTCGCCATTGTTGCCATACACCGCCGCACTGGAAGCAAACAGCACGCGTTTAACGCCATGCAGACGCATCGCCTCACAGACATTCAATGTGCCAACGAAGTTGCTCTGATGGGTCGCCACCGGATCATCCACCGAGGCCTGCACCGAGGCCACCGCCGCCAGGTGCGCCACAGCCGCGCAACCGGCAACCGCCTGCGCCACCACCGCCGCATCGGCGACATCGCCCTGAATAAACTGCAAATGCGGGTTATCCAGCGGCAGATTGGCCAGTTTGCCCATCGACAGGTTGTCCAACACCCGCACGGGGTAACCCTGCGCCAGCAGCGCATCAACCAAGTGCGAGCCGATAAAGCCGGCACCGCCGGTAACCAGTACAGGACGCGAATCAGACATGGCGGTAATAACGATCCAGTAGGCTCGGTAAACCCGAGCGCCAGGCACGCGGCTTGATGCCGAAGGTGTGCAGAATTTTCTTGCAGGACAGCACCGCATGCTGCGGCTCTTCGGCAGCATCCGGACGCGCGCTGTGCGCCTGCGGACTGACCTCATCGACCAGATTACTGCGGAAGTTGCGCGCTTCGCTCAACACCGCCTGGCCCAACGCCAGCGAGGTGGTCGCCTCATGCCCGCCGTAGTGGTAGGTGCCCCACAACGGCGTCTGGCAATCCAGCTGCTTAAGCACAGCGAGAATCACCCGCGCGGCATCGTCGACCGGGGTCGGATTACCGCGCCGATCATCGGCCAGCAGCAGCGGCTCATCCTGCGCGGCACGGACAAGAAAGCGCCCGAGCAGGCCGTTGGCGCTGTCATCCAGCAACCAGCCAAAACGCAGCAGCACATGCCGTGGACAGACTGCCCGCACGCGCTGCTCGAAGCGCCACAGTGCCTGACCACGCACGCCCAGCGGTACCGGCTCTTCCTTCTCGCTGTAGGCGGTCGCCCGCGAACCATCGAACACACGATAGCTGGAGGGTTGTAGCAGACGGATCTGGTGGTGCTGGCAGAGTTCGGCCAGACGCTCGACGGAACGTTCCTGGGCAGCAAGATGCGCCTCACTCACCATTTCGGCCTGAAACCAGTCGAAATAGTAGGCAAGGTTGATCAGGGCATCGGGACGGGTGTCATCGAGCAACTGGGTCAGGCTGGCAGGATCCCAGCCCGACTCCGGCGGTTTCGGCGCGAGAAAGCCAATGTCTTCCTCGGCGCCGAGGCGGATCAGGGCCTGCCCCAGCGCATTACCGCCACCCAGCAGCATCAGCCGCATACGCATGATCGAGCGCTAACTCAGCTGATCAGAACGGGATATCGTCATCGAAGCTGTCGAAATCCGCCGCTGGCTGAGGCGCTTGTTGCGGAGCCGGGCGTGGTGCCGACTGCTGTGGCTCGCGCTGCGGCGCAGGGCGCTGCTGACGTGGAGCGGAGTCGCCGCCACCGGCGTTGTCCGGACGGCCGCCAAGCAGCTGCATGGTGCCCTGCATGTCGACGATGATTTCGGTGGTGTAGCGCTTGACGCCGTCTTTTTCCCACTCGCGGGTCTGCAGCTTGCCTTCGATATACACTTGCGAACCTTTGCGCAGGTATTCGCCGGCGATCTCGGCAACCTTGCCGAACAGCGACACACGGTGCCACTCGGTTTTCTCGACCTTCTGACCGGTCTGCTTGTCAGTCCACTGCTCGCTGGTCGCCAGGCTCAGGTTGGTGACCGCGTTACCGCTCGGCAGGTAGCGGGTTTCCGGGTCCTGTCCGCAGGTACCGACCAGAATGACTTTGTTAACCCCACGGGCCATAACGTTCTCCTAGGCTTTCAGCACGCCACCGGCGCCGGCTCTATGAGGCGCTCGAGGGACGTGCGGTCCAATTGTTGGGTATCCACTTTGATATAGATGGCCGCTTCATCGCGTACCACTACGGCATCCGCCACTCCGGGCACCGCCTGTAAACGCTCGGCCAGCCCTACCTCTTGCAAGGCCGCAGCTGAAAGCGGCAGACGCAGGCTGGTGACATACGGCGGTTCGCGCATAGTAACAGCAAAGGCCAGCCAAAAAAGAGCCAGCACCGCGCAGCCGGCAAACACTCCCGACAGGCTGTAGTGCTGGTAGAGCCAGCCACCGAGGATGCCGCCGATGGCCGCGCCGAGGAACTGACTGGTGGAATACACGCCCATCGCCGTGCCTTTGCCACCAGCCGGAGCGACCTTGCTGATCAGCGACGGCAACGAGGCTTCCAGCAGGTTGAATGCGGTGAAGAACACCACCGTGCCGAGCACCAGCGCGCGCAGGCTGGTGCCGAACCACCAGAAGAACAGCTCACACAGCAGCAGCACGCTGACCGCGCCGAGCAGCACATGCTTCATCCGGCGTTTTTTCTCGCCGTAAATAATGAACGGCACCATGCCGAAGAAGCCCACCAGCAGCGCGGTCAGATAGACCCACCAGTGCTCTTCCTTGGCCAGGCCGCCCTGCTCCACCAGCGCCAACGGCAAGGCGATAAAGCTGGCCATCAGAATCGCGTGCAGCACCAGAATGCCGAAATCCAGACGCAGTAGATCCGCGTGCTTGAGCGTCGGCAGCAACGCCTGCTTGTTCACCCCGGACTCGCGATGCTGCAACGGCCCGGCAGAACTCGGCACCAGCCCGGCAACGATAACGATGCCGAGCAGCGCCATGGCAGCGGTGGCGAGAAACAGACCGGATAGGCCAAAGGCACGGGTCAACAACGGGCCAACCACCATCGCCACGGCAAACGACAGACCGATGCTCATGCCGATCATCGCCATGGCCTTGGTCCGATGCTGTTCGCGGGTCAGATCGGAGAGCAGCGCCATCACCGCCGCGGAAATCGCCCCGGCGCCCTGCAGAATGCGTCCGGCAATCACCCCGTAAATCGAGTCGGCATTGGCCGCTAACAGGCTGCCGGCGGCGAAAATCAGCAAGCCGACATAGATCACCGGCCGTCGGCCGATGCGGTCACTGAGCATGCCAAATGGAATTTGCAGAAACGCCTGGGTCAAACCGTAGGCGCCTATCGCCAGGCCGATCAGTGCCGGTGTGCTGCACTGCAACTCCATGCCATAGGTCGCCAGCACCGGGAGCACCATAAACATGCCGAGCATACGGAACGCGAACACCAGCGCCAGACCACCGGCCGCGCGGGTTTCACTGCCGCTCATGCGCTCGTTGTGCGGATCGTGCATGGAAAACGCTCTGTGAAAATAGGCGGCGATTCTAGCAGTACCCATGCTTA
>DASRUM010000048.1:0-4001 GCA_035655415.1 Pseudomonas sp. | reverse complement strand
GCGTCATCGTAAAAGTGGCCGTCACCTCAGCCGCACCAGCGCACACCGCAAGGCCATGTTCCAGAACATGGCGGTATCGCTGTTCGAGCATGAGCTGATCAAAACTACTCTGCCGAAAGCCAAAGAGCTGCGTCGCGTTGCTGAGCCGCTGATTACTCTGGCTAAAGAAGACAGCGTTGCCAATCGTCGTCTGGCCTTCGACCGTACTCGTTCGAAAGCCATCGTCGGCAAGCTGTTCAACGACCTGGGCAAGCGCTACGCCACCCGTCAGGGCGGTTACCTGCGTATTCTCAAGTGCGGTTTCCGTACTGGCGACAATGCTCCAATGGCTTATGTTGAGCTGGTTGACCGTCCGGTCGCTGGTGCAGCTGTAGACGCTGAGTAAGTCGTAGGTTGTATAAGAAACCGGGCCTTGGCCCGGTTTTTTTATGGCTACGATCTAGCGTGCTTTGCTCTCACTCTATCGGTGTATGCATCGCGCTTGACCCGCAGGCCGCGTGCGGCCAGCATTGATCCTTGTTTGTCGCTTGCTAAGGAAATACCCATGAAAGGCCATATAGAAGTCATCGATTACCTGAAGATCTTGTTCAAGGGCGAGTTGGCAGCCCGTGATCAGTACTTCGTGCATTCGCGTCTGTATGAGGATTGGGGTTTCAGCAAGCTGTACGAGCGGATCAACCATGAAATGGAAGAGGAAACTCAGCACGCCGATGCCATCCTCAAGCGCATTCTGTTTCTCGAAGGCACGCCGGACATGGTTCCCGACAGCTTCCGCTTTGGCCAGACGGTGCCGGAGATGCTCAAGCTCGACCTAGCGCTGGAATATCACGTGCGCGCGGCCTTGAGCAAAGGCATTGCCCTGTGCGAGCAGCATCAGGATTACCAGACCCGCGACATTCTGCTGGTGCAACTCAAGGACACTGAGGAGGATCACGCCTATTGGCTGGAAGTTCAGCTGGGCTTGATCGACCGGATTGGTTTGCAGAACTACCTGCAGACGCAGATGTAAGATTCTGCAGCCAAGAAAAAGCCCCGCATGTGCGGGGCTTTTTCTTGGGCGCGGGCTTAGTCGCGATCACGTTCCAGCAGCGGTTTGAGGAAGTAGCCGGTGTGCGATTGCGGCATTTCGGCGACTTCTTCGGGCGTGCCGACGGCGATGATCTGGCCGCCTTTTGAGCCACCTTCCGGGCCGAGATCTACCAGCCAGTCGGCCGTCTTGATCACGTCCAAGTTGTGCTCGATCACCACCACTGTGTTGCCGTGGTCGCGCAGGCGATGCAGCACGTCGAGCAGTTGCTGGATATCGGCGAAGTGCAGGCCGGTGGTCGGCTCATCGAGGATATACAGGGTCTTGCCGGTGTCGCGCTTGCTCAGCTCGCGGCTCAGTTTGACCCGCTGCGCCTCGCCACCGGACAAGGTGGTCGCGCTCTGGCCCAGCTTGATATAGGACAGGCCGACATCCATCAGCGTCTGCAGCTTGCGCGCCAGGGCCGGCACGGCATCGAAGAACACCCGTGCTTCCTCGATGGTCATGTCGAGCACTTCGGTGATGCTCTTGCCCTTGTATTTCACTTCCAGGGTTTCGCGGTTGTATCGCTTGCTCTTGCACACGTCGCACGGCACGTAGATGTCCGGCAGGAAGTGCATTTCCACCTTGATCAGGCCGTCGCCCTGGCAGGCCTCGCAGCGTCCGCCTTTGACGTTGAAGCTGAAGCGCCCCGGGCCGTAACCGCGCGAGCGCGATTCCGGCACTCCGGCGAACAGTTCGCGGATCGGCGTAAACAAACCGGTGTAGGTCGCCGGATTCGAGCGCGGCGTGCGGCCGATCGGACTCTGGTCGATGTCCACCACCTTGTCCAGGTGCTGCAGGCCGTCGATGCTGTCGTGGGCCGCCGCTTCCAGGGTGGTCGCGCCATTCAGCGCGGTGGCGCTGAGTGGGAACAGGGTGTTGTTGATCAGCGTCGACTTGCCAGAGCCGGACACGCCGGTGACGCAGGTGAGCAGGCCGATCGGAATGTCCAGGTCGACATTACGCAGGTTGTTGCCGCGCGCGCCTTTGATCTTCAGCGAGAGCTTCTTATCCCGTGGCGTGCGCTTGGCCGGCACTTTGATCTTCACGCGTCCGGAGAGGTATTTGCCGGTCAGCGAGTCTGGGTGAGCCATGACTTCGGCAGCCGTGCCCTGGGCGACGATCTGCCCGCCGTGCACGCCGGCACCCGGGCCGATATCCACCACGTAGTCGGCCATGCGAATGGCGTCTTCGTCATGTTCAACCACGATCACCGTGTTGCCGATATCGCGCAGGTGGCGCAGGGTGCCGAGCAGGCGTTCGTTGTCACGCTGATGCAGGCCAATGCTCGGCTCGTCGAGGATATACATCACCCCGACCAGGCCGGCACCGATCTGGCTAGCCAGGCGAATACGCTGCGCCTCGCCGCCGGATAATGTATCGGCGCTGCGGTCGAGGGTCAGGTAGTCGAGGCCGACGTTGACCAGAAACTGCAGGCGCTCGCGGATTTCTTTGAGGATCTTCTCGGCGATTTCGCCACGGCGGCCGGGTAGCGCCAGGCTGCCGAAATACTCGGTGGCGTCGCCAATTGGCATGCCGCTGACCGCCGGTAGGGTCTTCTCGCCGACCCATACGTGGCGGGCTTCGCGGCGCAGACGGGTACCGCGGCAATCCTGGCAGGCCTGGGTGCTGAGGAACTTGGCCAGCTCCTCGCGTACGCTGGTGGATTCGGTTTCGCGGTAGCGCCGCTCCAGGTTCGGCACAATGCCTTCGAAGGGGTGCGAGCGCTTGACGATATCGCCACGGTCATTCAGGTACTTGAAGTCGACGTTCTGCGTGCCGCTGCCAAACAGGATGCATTTCTGGTGTTCGGCGCTGAGCTCGTCGAATGGCACTTCCAGGCTGAAGCCGTAATGCGCGGCGAGGGAGCCAAGCATCTGGAAGTAATAGACGTTGCGCCTGTCCCAGCCGCGAATCGCACCCTCGGCCAGGGTCAGTTCGCCATTGACCAGGCGCTTGGTGTCGAAGAACTGTTTTACCCCCAGGCCATCGCAGGTCGGGCAGGCGCCGGCCGGGTTGTTGAAGGAGAACAACTTGGGTTCCAGCTCGCTGATCGAGTGGCCACACACCGGGCAGGCGAAGCGTGCGGAGAAGATGATTTCTTCACCTTCCTCGCCTTCCATTGGTGCTATCAGGGCCAGGCCGTCGGCCAGCTTCAGTGCGGTCTCGAAGGATTCGGCCAGGCGCTGCTGCAGATCGCCGCGTGCCTTGAAACGGTCAACCACGGCATCGATGCTGTGCTTCTTCTGCTTGTCGAGCTTGGGCAGTTCGTCCAGCTCGTAAATTTTGCCGTTGACCCGTACGCGGACAAAACCCTGGGCGCGCAGTTCGTCGAAGATCGCCAGGTGCTCGCCTTTGCGTTCGCGAATTACTGGCGCCAGCAGCATCAGCTTGCTGCCTTCAGGCAGGGCCAGCACCTGGTCGACCATCTGGCTGACGGTCTGCGCTTCCAGTGGCAGGTCGTGGTCCGGGCAGCGCGGAATACCGGCGCGGGCATAGAGCAGGCGTAGGTAGTCGTAGATCTCGGTAATGGTACCGACGGTGGAGCGCGGGTTGTGCGAGGTGGATTTCTGCTCAATGGAGATCGCCGGCGACAGGCCTTCGATGGTGTCGACATCAGGCTTTTCCATCATCGACAGAAACTGCCGGGCGTAGGCCGACAGCGACTCGACATAGCGGCGCTGGCCCTCGGCGTAGAGGGTGTCGAAGGCCAGTGACGACTTGCCAGAACCGGACAGGCCGGTGATCACGATCAGCTTGTCTCGTGGCAGGGTTAGGTCGATGTTTTTCAGGTTATGGGTGCGCGCACCCCGTATCAGAATCTTGTCCACAAACAACGGCCTCGCATGGCGGGCGGAAAACCTCCGAGTATACGGCTCGGGAGGCGGGCGCGGCAAAGCGTCACTGCTGTGCCGTAAGCATGGGTACTGCT
>DASRUM010000047.1:0-4411 GCA_035655415.1 Pseudomonas sp. | reverse complement strand
TAGCCGATGGCCACGCAGATGTCGCCGTTGGCGATATCGGTCATGTACTTGGCGGAGTGGAAGTAGGCGACGTGAGGGCGAATCTTCAGCATCAGCGCGCTGGCCTTTTCGTAGTCCTCAGGCTTGCTGCTGTTGGGGTCGAGGCCCAGGTAATGCAGGGCGATCGGCAGGATATCGCCGGGTGAATCCAGCATGGCCACGCCGCACTGCTTGAGCTTGCTGATGTTCTCTTCCTTGAAGATCAGGTCCCAGCTGTCCACCGGCGCATCGGCGCCAAGCACGGCCTTGACCTTGTCCGGGTTGAAGCCGATCAGCACGGTGCCGTACATGTAGGGCACGGCGTACTGGTTGCCGGGGTCGTTGGCGGTCATCAGCTGCAGCAGGCCGGGGTCGAGGTGTTGCCAATTTGGCAGCTTGCTCTTGTCCAGCTTCTGGAATACGCCGGCCTTGATCTGGGTGTCGAGGAAGGTGTTGGTCGGCACCACCAGGTCGTAGCCGGAGTTGCCGGTAAGCAGCTTGGCCTCCAGCGCCTCGTTGGTGTCGAACACATCCCAGGTCAGCTTGATGCCGCTTTTTTCCTGAAACTCTTTAGGCACCGTCGGCAGCATATAGTCGGCCCAGTTGTACACGCGCAGTTCGCGCTGCTTCTCTGGGGTTTGCGCCTGGGCCGCACTGGCCAGCAGGGTTGCGCCGCAGATGGCGACGGCGAGCAGGTGTTTGATTGTTTTCATCGTTCTTCACCCTTTAGACATTGTGATATGTGTAGGGTGGATGGCGCTTTATCCATCCACCAGGCATTTGGCAAACCTTCAGTTATCTGGATCGCTCGCGGTGGACGAAAACAGCGTCAGCTGCGCGCCCCGGTCCACCCTACGCAGTGGCGGCTTCGAACCCTTCCAGCACGTTGACTGCGTTGACGCCGATGGCCTCCACCGCATAGCCGCCTTCCATCACAAACAGGGTCGGCAGGCCGAGGGCGGCGATGCGCTTGCCCATGGCTAGGTAATCCGGGCTGTCGAGCTTGAACTGGGAAATCGGGTCGTCCTTAAAGGTGTCGACGCCCAGTGACACCACGATCACCTCGGCGCCGTATTCGGCGATGCGCTGGCAGGCTTCATCCAGCGCGGCGCTCCACACTGCCCAGGGGCTGCCCATGGCCAGCGGGTAGTTGAAATTGCAGCCTTCGCCGGCCCCTTCGCCACGTTCATCGCTATAGCCGAGGAAGAACGGAAACTCGTCGGCCGGGTCGCCGTGGATCGAGGCGAACAGCACATCACTCCGTGTATAGAAAATGTCCTGGGTGCCGTTGCCGTGGTGGTAGTCGACATCGAGGATCGCCACTCGTTTATAGCCCTGATCGAGGAAGGCCTGGGCGGCGATGGCCGCGTTGTTCAGGTAGCAGTAGCCGCCCATCAACTCACCGGCGGCGTGATGGCCAGGCGGGCGGCACAGGGCGAAGGCGCTATGGGCACCGTTGGCAATGGCTTGCTGGCCACTTAGCGCCACCTGCGCGGCGCTGTAAGCCGCTTGCCAGGTGCCTGCGGTGATCGGCGCGCCGCCGTCGAAGCTGTAGTAACCGAGTTGGCCGTGCAAATCCCTGGGGATGACCTGGCGCAGGGTGCGCGCCGGCCAGGTGAAGGGCAGCAGGTCGCCGCTGCCGTTCTGCGCCAGCCAGCGATCCCAGGCACCCTTGAAGAAGTCCAGATAAGCGCCGCTGTGAATGCGCTCAATCGGCGCCAGGCCAAAGTCCTGCGGCGGGCGCACTTCGCCGATTTGGCGATCCTTGACGCGCGCAAGGATATGGTCGGCGCGTTGTGGCTTCTCGAAACAAGGCATCAGCTGGCCGTCGATCAGCTCGCAGCTGCCGTGGTGCAGGTGATGGTCGTCGCTGTAAAAGGTGAGCATGTGAAGCGGCTCCAGGCGTGTTGTTGTGCCTGCATTGTTCGCCTGCACACCCGGATGGAGAACGCTGACAACGGCCAAAAGGGGATCGAAGTGGCCAAATTTAGCGACCGCAACGCCCTGGGATGTGCCGCGCGCACCATGAATGCGGCGCAAAACCAATAGGTTCGCACAGCCTGTAGGGTGGATGGCGTTCTTTTCATCCACCAGCTTTGCCATGGCTTGGTGGATGGATAAAGCGTCATCCACCCTACGTCACAGCACCATGTGCTCAGGCGCGAAAACGGCTTGGCGGTACGCCGCTCCAGCGCTGGAAGGCATGGCGAAAACTGGCCGTTTCGCTAAAACCGAGGTATTCGGCGATCCGGCAGATAGGCCAGTCTTCTTGGCCGAGCAGGGTTTTCGCCCGCTCGAAGCGCAGTTCGTCGAGTAGTTCCTGATAGTGCGTGCCAAGTTCCTGCAGATGGCGACGCAGGGTGCGCGGTGAGCAGTGCATCTGCTGCGCCAGCTGTTCCAGGCCAGGAGGCGCGGTCAGTCGTTCGGCCAGTAGCTGGCGGATGCGCGCGAGCCAGGCCTGGCGGCTGTTGAACTCGCTATTTTGCTTGCGGCAGCGTTCGAGCATTTCCCGATGGGTCACCGCATCGGCCAACGGCAGTGGTTGTTGCAGCCAGCTGGCAGGGAAGGCAAAAGCATTGCGCGTGGCATCAAACTGCAGCGGGCAGGCGAAGCTGTGCGGGTAGCGCGCGCTGTAGTCGGGTTCGCCGTAGCGGAACTGCGCGGCGCTGAGCGGCAGAGGCTGGCCGAGCAGGTCATCGCTGATCAGCTTGAGTGAGGCCAGGCACATTTCCAGGTTGAACACCTCCAGCGCAGGGCTGTGCTGGTAGTCGCTGGCGCTGACCCAGGCCAGCTCGCCTTCGAGGTGCATATCCAGTTTGAAGTAGGTGCCGAGCAGCGCCGGGTACTGCAGCATCAGCCGCCAGGCGTCACCAAAGGTGGCACTGGAGAGTGCGGCGTAACCGACCATGCCATAAGCCGACACATGCATGCGCCGGCCCAGCTCCAGGCCCAGATCACTGCGTAGCTGCAGGGCATTGGCGCAGACCTGCAACTCCTGGGTACGGGTGATACGCGTGTCGGCACAGTCCAGATCAGCCGCAGCAATGCCGCTGCCGGCCAATAGCTGCTCGGTCAGTTCGGGTTGCGCGGCAAAGATTTCCAGGATCAGTGAAACCACATGCAGGGTGGTCAGGTGGGCGTGCAACATCGGGGCAACCGCAACAGTTCAGAATGCCCGAGTGACGCAAGAACTATGCCGCGGCCCCGTAGCGGCCGGGCGTGATCCAGGCCGCTGCGGTCCAGGCAGATTTAGCGATTACGTAGGAAGGCGTTGATAAAGTCGCCCTGATTGGGGGCTTCCTCATGGGTGGTGAAGGTCAGGTTCGCCTCGTTTTCGCGCAGCTTGAGCTGCTGCGCAAAGCTGCAATGCACGGTTTTCAGGCCCTTGGCTGCAGCCTTTTGCTCATCGCCGTTCTGGCACAGAGTGGCCAGCTGGCTGACCACTTCACCGCAGAAACTCGGCACGCTGAGGCGCTTGAGCTTGTCGTCGTCGATGGCGCTCCACTCAACCTTCGTGACCAGCGGGGTGTTGCAGGCCTTCGAGGCGTCCTGGTCGATCTGCTGTAGCTGCTGGGTGAAGTCGGCCACACGCTTTTCCCGGTCAAAGCTGCTCAGCTTGTCCTGAACGCCCTTTTTCTTCTGCTGTTCATAAAGTGCCAGCAGGTTGGCCGGTTTGGTCTCTTTGCTCTTGGTTTCATCGAAGCCCAGCTCGAAACCGTCGGTGCTCGGCAGATACAGCTGATACTGCTCGCCGCCCCAGCCCTGGCGCTTGATCAGCATGTTGTAGGCGCTGCCATCGAGGGTGGTGGTGTAATCGCGCTCATCGTTGCCGCGCTCGTTAATAGTGCTCAGCAGCACCACTTCATCCAGCGGGTGATTGATGCCGCTAACCTGGATCAGCGCCTGTTTGCCGTCGCTGCTGGGCGCGACGGTCACGCTGATGCCTTTGCCGGCATTGAACACTTGTGGGTATTTGGCCAGTTCGAGGGCGCTGGCGTTGAGGGTGAACAGTGAAGCGGCGAGTAGCAGTGACAGCCTTGTCATGGTGTTGTCCTTGGTAGCTGAAAAGAACGCCCAGTATAGCCAGGCCGCAGGCTGCGATTTGTGCGCCAGGTCTGCTCGTGACGTCGGCCCGGAACCGCGTTGGCGTGTCGCCTGGCATCGCGGTGGGCGTCCCGCGACAAACGGCGCGCCGGGGTGCACGCCAGCCCAGGCTTTACGGTATACTGCGCGGCCTTTGGCGGTCCGCACTGCCATAATTCATTCCCTAACAAGCCACGCCTGGTTTCCAGCGTGGCTTGTTAGTTTCTGCAGCGCCTACGGGCACTTGATGAAGAAGAGGCACGACGATGAGCGCACTGGTTGGCGTGATCATGGGCTCCAAGTCCGATTG
>DASRUM010000046.1:0-7426 GCA_035655415.1 Pseudomonas sp. | reverse complement strand
TCCACTCGCGAGTTTCGTGAATGTGCTTGCCGGTGGACAGGTCCATGACCGTGTCCGAACCCCAGCGGATGCCCCAGGTCAGCTTGGCGACTTCTTCTTCAATTGAAGAACCCAGCGCCGAGTTGCCGATATTGCCGTTGATCTTCACCAGGAAGTTGCGGCCGATGATCATCGGCTCCAGCTCGGTGTGGTTGATGTTGGCCGGGATGATCGCGCGGCCGCGAGCAATCTCGTCACGCACGAATTCGGGGGTGATGATCTTCGGCACGCTGGCACCGAAGCTGTGACCGGCGTGCTGCTGATCAAGCAGGCCGGCGGAACGCGCCACTTCCAGCTTCATGTTTTCGCGGATAGCGACGTATTCCATCTCGGCGGTGATGATGCCTTTGCGCGCGTAGTGCATCTGGCTGACATTGGCCCCGGCCTTGGCGCGGCGCGGGTTGTTGACGTGGGCGAAACGCAGCTTGGTCAGCTCGGCATCGGCGAGGCGCTGCTGGCCGAAATTGGAGCTGAGGCCAGGCAGGCGCTCGGTGTCACCACGCGCTTCGATCCATGGCGAGCGCACATCGGCCAGGCCCTTGCGCACGTCGATGATCACATTCGGGTCGGTGTACGGGCCGGAGGTGTCGTAGACCACCACCGGCGCGTTGATCTCGCCGCCGAAGTCGGTAGGGGTGACGTCCAGGCTGATCTCGCGCATCGGCACCAAGATGTCCGGGCGCGAGCCCTGCACATAGATTTTCTGCGAACGGGTGAAGGGTTGGATCGACTGTTGGTCGACCTGTGCTGACTCACTCAGGATCGGATTGAGGTTTTTTTCTTGTGTGCTCATCGGCGGCTCTCCAGGGCTATATGTCGGAGCGAACCTGGAGATAAATGAGCGGCGAAAGGCGCACCAGGGGCGGTGCCAGAGGCTCGCCAGGGGAAAGGCGAGCACATCTTGTTCCCTACGCAGGCCTTAACCTGATCAGGTTCAACGGGATCCGGCAGCTGCCAATCTCAGCCCCGCAATTGGGGCACCCCGACAAGAACGCGGCCAGTCTAATCAACCCCAGCCAATAAAACCAACTCGGGAGTCAATTTCTTATGACCCACGCGTCGGAAAATGACGAAAGCGGTCATTACAAATAACCCGACACGCAGAAGACGCCATGGTTTGTTGCAATCTACACTCACCCGGCCCAAGACAAATCTTGACCCTCTAGGCAGCGCCCCTATAGCCTTGCCGATTACCGCCAAAATCAGGATCACACCCATGTTGCGCAGACTCTCTCTGGCTCTCGCTGTGGCCGCCGCGTCCAACGGAATGGCCTGGGCTGTTGAACAAGCCCCGCTGTCTACCAAAACTGACCTGGTCACGGTTTACCAGGAAGCCGCCGCCAACAATGCCGACCTGGCCGCCGCCCGTGCTGATTATGAAGCACGCCGCGAAGTAGTCCCCCAGGCCCGCGCCGGCCTGCTGCCCAACCTGTCTGCCGGCGCCAACCTGAGCGACACCCGCACCCAGGTCGATTCGCCGTCCATCACCAGCTCGCGCAGCGGCACGGTGTACCAGGCCAATCTCAGCCAGCCGCTGTTCCGCGCTGACCGCTGGTTCCAGCTGCAGGCCGCCGAAGCGACCAACGAGCAAGCTGCGCTGGAACTGTCGGCCACCGAGCAGGACCTGATTCTGCAAAGCGCCGAAACCTACTTCGCGGTACTGCGCGCCCAGGACAACCTAGCCTCGACCAAGGCGGAAGAGGCAGCGTTCAAGCGTCAGCTGGATCAAGCCAACGAGCGCTTTGATGTCGGCCTCTCGGACAAGACCGATGTGCTCGAAGCCCAGGCCGGCTTCGACACCGCTCGCGCCAACCGCATCATCGCCCAGCAGCAAGTGGAAGATGCCTTCGAGGCTCTGATCACCCTGACCCACCGCGACTTCGCCGCACTGGAAGGCATCGAGCACAGCCTGCCGATCCTCGCGCCGACGCCGAATGACGCCAAGGCCTGGGTCGACACTGCCGCCGCACAGAACCTTAATCTGCAAGCCAGCAACTACGCCGTTGAAGCCGCCGAAGAAACCTTGCGCCAGCGCAAATCTGGCCACGCACCGACCCTGGATGCGGTTGCCAGCTACCAGAAGGGCGACAACGACAGCCTCGGCTTCAGCAACTCGGGCACGCCCGGCCAGGCGCGGTTCAGCGGCGATGTCGAGCAACGCTCGATTGGCCTGCAACTGAATATCCCGCTGTACAGCGGCGGCCTGACCAGCTCCCAGGTGCGCGAGTCCTACCAGCGCCTGAACCAGACCGAGCAGCTGCGTGAAAGCCTGCGCCGTCAGGTGGTGCAGAACACCCGCAACCTACACCGCGCAGTGAATACCGACGTGGAAACCGTACAGGCGCGCAAGCAGTCAATCATCTCCAACCAGAGCGCCCTGGAAGCCACCGAAATCGGCTACCAGGTCGGCACCCGCAACATCGTTGACGTGCTCGACGCCCAGCGCCAGCTGTACAGCTCGGTGCGTAACTACAACAACGCGCGTTACGACTACATCCTCAACAACCTGCGCTTGAAGCAGGCCGCCGGCACCCTCAGCCCGGACGACCTGGCTGCCCTCGAGCAGTATCTGAAATCCGACTACAACCCGGATGAAGACTTCCTCCCCCCGGACCTGGCCAAAGCCGCCGAAGCCCAGCTGCGTGGCAACCCGCAGTACTGAGTTGAGCAAAACAAAAAAGCCCGCTGAATTCAGCGGGCTTTTTTATGGCGCATCCATTTGCAGGAGCCTGTTAAGGCTTGCCCGCTAACAATCGGCCCAGGCCAGCCAGCAAACGCGCCAGCGCGCCCTGATTGGCCTGCATCACCGCCTGCCCAGCAGCCCGCATGGCCTGTGCTGTTTCGGGCTCACGCCATAGTTGCGCGACTTGTTGGGCCAGACTGTTCGCATCCGCCACCTCGCTCAAGGCGCCCGCCGCGCGCAACTGCGCGGCAATCTCCAGAAAGTTGAACAGGTGCGGGCCGCTCAGCACCGGCTTGCCCAGCGCCGCCGGCTCCAGCAGGTTATGCCCGCCATTGGCCACCAGGCTGCCGCCGACAAAGGCGATATCGGCCAGGGCATAGAGAAACAGCAGCTCGCCCATGGTGTCGCCAAGCAGTACCTGATCGCTCGCCAGCAGCGCTTCGCCAGTGGAGCGGCGCCGTGTGCTGAAACCTTGCCGTTGGCACAACTCAGATACTGCGTTGAAGCGCTCAGGGTGGCGCGGCACCAGAATCAGCAGGGCATCAGGCTTCTGCTTGAGCAGCTCGCGGTGGCCAGCGAGAACGATTTCGTCTTCACCAGCATGGGTGCTTGCGGCGATCCACACCGGGCGCGACTCGGCCTGCCATTGCTCACGCAAGGCCGCTGCGCGGGTCAGCAGCTCCGGATCAATCGTTAGATCAAACTTGATCGAGCCGGTAACCTCAACACACTCAGGTCGCGCGCCCAAGTTGCGAAAGCGCTCGGCTTCCAGCGCCGTTTGCACCGCCAGCAAATCCAGCTCGGCCAGCATCGGCGCAGTGAGGTTGGCAAACCGCGCATAGCCACGGGCCGAGCGCTCGGACAGCCGCCCGTTGGCCAGCGCCACGGGTATGCCACGCTTGGCACACTGGTGGATATGGTTGGGCCACAGCTCGGTTTCCATAATCACCGCCAGCTTGGGCTGCACCTGATCGAGAAAACGCGCCGCCGCCCAGGGCAGGTCATACGGCAGGTAGCAATGCTGCACCCGCCCGGCGTACTCATTGCCGCCGAACATCGCCTGGATGCGCTCCGAACCGGTCGGCGTCATGCAGGTGATGGTGATCGGCAACTGCGGGTAGCGCACCAGCAGCTCACGCACCAGCGGCGCGGCGGCGATGCTCTCGCCTACCGACACCGCATGCAGCCAGATACCGCCGGGCTTTAGCGGCGGCAAACCAAGAGCAAAGCGCTCGCCGATACGTTTGGCATAGGCCGGTGCCTGCCAGGCACGCCAGGCCAGGCGCCCGGCCACCAGCGGCAGACCAAGATGAAACAGCAGTGTGTAGAGGCTTCTATTCATGGCGCGCAGCTTATGCACTTTGGCCAATATCGTCGAGTAACGCGCCGGCGTGCTAGCCAATCGCCTGCAAATGCTGGGCAAAGCACTCGGCCAGCCACAACGCCGCGGGCCCCAGCGCCTCATCGCGACGGCACACCAGCTCCACCACCAGCGGCGGCGGGGTCCAATCGCTGCTCAGCTCAACCAACTGGCTTTGATAGGTCGGGTACTGCACCACATGGCGCGGCAGCCAGGCCCAGCCGAGGTTGCGCATCAGCAGCTCGGCCATGGCGTAGAAGCTGTCGGTACGCCAGACCGACGGGCTGAGCTGTTCGCCGCCCGGATAATGGCTGTCCTGCGGCGCCATCAGCAGTTGCCGATGCCGCGCCAGTTCACGCCGGTCGACATGCCCGGCTCCGGCCAACGCATGCCCTGCCCCGCACACGGTAACCATCTCGATAGTGCCCAGGCGCTGCCGTTCCAGGGCGTCGGGCATTTGCTCGTGGTGAAACAACAGACCGAGGTCGGCGCGATGCTCCAGCAGCTTGCGCGCCACATCGCCCTGGGCGCCGCTGGCCAACTGTACCTCCAGCAGCGGAAATTGCTGAGCCAGCGCCTCCAGGCTGTCGAGTACCGGCTGATAAGGCATGGCCTCATCCTGGGCCAATCGCAGGCGCACCTCTTCACCGCGCACCAGACCCAGCGCACGCCCATCCAGACGCTGACACTGGCGCAGCACCTCACGCGCCTCTTCCAGCAGGGCCGCACCGGCCTCGGTCAGGCGTGGCTGACGGCCGCTGCTGCGCTCGAACAGACGCACGCCGAGATCCGCCTCCAGCAAGGCAATCGCATTGCTCACCGCTGATTGTGCGCGCTGCATTTGCCGGCCCACAGCAGAGAACGACTGACCATCGGCGACGCTGACAAACAGGCGAATCTGCTCCAGGCTCCACTGCATAGCCCATCTCCATTTCAGATAGGTAATCACTTTATCCCATCCGCCAGATCACTAGAATGGCCGCCAGACCACCAAGGAGGCCACATCATGGGCGGCTATCTCTACCTCGCTATTGCCATCACTGCCGAAGTCATCGCCACTACCTCGATGAAGGCCCTGGATGGTTTCAACAAACCCCTGCCCCTGCTGCTGGTTGTGGTCGGCTATGCCATCTCGTTCTGGATGCTCAGCCTGGTGGTGAAGACCATCCCGGTTGGCGTCGCTTACGCGGTGTGGGCGGGCCTGGGCATCGTCCTGGTGAGCATCGCCGCGGTGTTTCTCTACCAGCAGCGCCTGGACCTGCCGGCCATGCTCGGCATGGGCCTGATCGTCGCGGGCGTCGTAGTGATTCAGTTGTTCTCGCAAAGCGGCGGGCATTAAGCCGGTTCTGGGCCAGGGAGGCGCGCTAGCGCGAGCGGGTTATACTGCGCGCCTGTTTTCCCGGTGAGACACATGCATGTCCCAGGCGTTAAGCACTGATGTTTTGATCGTGGGCGGCGGTATCGCCGGCCTCTGGCTGAATGCGCGCCTGCGCCGTCAGGGCTTTGCCACCGTGCTGGTGGAAAATGCCCGCCTCGGCGGCGGGCAGAGTGTGAAATCCCAGGGCATCATCCATGGCGGCGCCAAATACGCCCTGCACGGCGCGCTGACCGGTGCCTCCGAAGCCATCGCCGATATGCCGCGGCGCTGGCGCGAAGCTTTGGCCGGCAGCGGTGAGCTGGATCTGGCTGGAGTGCGCCTGCTCTCCGATGCCCACTACCTGTGGTCGCCGGGCAGTCTGGCCGGCAATATCACCAGTTTCTTTGCCAGCAAGGCAGTGCGCGGCCGGGTCGATCAGGTCAAGGGCGAGCAACTGCCACCGGCGTTGCAACACCCGAAATTCAAGGGCAAAGTCTACCGCCTGGCCGAACTAGTACTGGATGTGCCAAGCCTGATCAGCCGCCTGAGTGAGCTGGCCGGCGATGGTTTGCTGGCCGCCGAGCGCATTGAGCCGCTGCAGGAAAATGGCGAGCTGATAGGCCTGCGCATCGACGGCCGGGAGATTCGCGCACAGCGCATCATCCTCAGCGCCGGCCGGGGCAATGCCGAACTGCTCAGCAGCCTCGGCCTCAGCCAGCCGGCCCAGCAACTGCGCCCGCTGCATATGGCCCTGGTCAAAGGCCCGACGCTGAAACCACTGTACGCCCACTGCCTAGGCGGCGGGCCGAAGCCGCGCGTAACCATCACCACCCACCCGGCTGCCGACGGCCAGTGGGTCTGGTACCTGGGTGGAGATCTGGCCGAAGCCGATGGCGTGGCCCGTGACGAAACGGCGCAGATCCAGGCCGCGAAAAAAGAGCTGAGCGAGCTGCTGCCCTGGGTCGATCTGTCCGCCGCGCAATGGGCTACGCTGCGGGTGGAGCGCGCTGAACCGGCGCAATCCGGCTTGGTACGCCCGGACAATGCCTTCCTGCATGAGCAGGACAAGCTGCTGGTGGGCTGGCCGACTAAACTGGCTCTGGCCCCGGATTTTGCCGACCGCGTGCTGGCGGCGCTGGCCCGTGACGGCATTCAGCCGGCGCAACACGCACCACTGCCTGCACTGCCGCGCCCGACCGTCGCCCCCGCCGCCTGGGAGGAACTGTTCTGATGCATCCACTGCACAGCCTGCATAATCTGCATCGCCCATTGGGCGCCACGGAGCTGCTGGTTTCGCCGCTGGGCCTGGGCACGGTCAAGCTGGGCCGTGATCAGGGGGTGAAATACCCCAACGGTTTCACCATCCCCGGCGACGCCGCCGCCCGCGAACTACTGGCCCAGGCCCATGACCTGGGCATCAACCTGATCGACACAGCGCCGGCCTACGGCACCAGCGAAACTCGCCTCGGCCCGTTGTTACGCGGCCAGCGCCAGCAGTGGGTGATTGTCAGCAAGGTCGGTGAAGAGTTCGACAACGGCCAGTCGCACTTCGACTTCAGCCCGGCGCACACCCGTTTCTCGGTGGAGCGCAGCCTCAAACGTCTGGAAACCGATTTTATCGACCTGGTGCTGGTGCATTCCGACGGCAACGACGTGGCCATCCTCCGTGACAGCGGCGTATACGAAACCCTGGCCGAGCTTAAACGCGAGGGCAAGATTCGCGGTTTTGGCCTCTCCGGCAAAACCGTTGAGGGCGGCCTGCTGGCCCTTGAGCACGGAGACTGTGCGATGGTCACCTATAACCTCAATGAGCAAGGCGAACAGGCAGTACTCGACTATGCCGAGTTGCACGGCAAAGGCATCCTGATCAAGAAGGCCCTGGCCAGCGGTCACGCCTGCCTGGCGCCGGGTGTCGACCCGGTGCGCGCCAGTTTCGAGCTGATCTTCGGCCACCCGGGCGCCTGCAGCGCGATCATCGGCACCATCA
>DASRUM010000045.1:0-7025 GCA_035655415.1 Pseudomonas sp. | reverse complement strand
CAGCCGAGCGAAGCCCATGAGCACTGAAAAAACCAACCAATCCTGGGGCGGCCGCTTCAGCGAGCCAGTCGATGCCTTTGTTGCCCGCTTTACCGCCTCCGTCGAATTCGACAAGCGCCTGTATCGCCACGACATCATGGGCTCCATCGCCCACGCCACCATGCTGGCCAAGGTCGGCGTACTGACTGACGCCGAGCGCGATGCCATCGTCGACGGTCTGACGCAGATTCAGAGCGAGATCGAAGCCGGCCAGTTCGACTGGCGCGTCGATCTGGAAGACGTGCACATGAACATCGAAGCGCGCCTGACCGACCGCATCGGCGTCACCGGCAAGAAGCTGCACACCGGGCGTAGCCGCAACGACCAGGTCGCCACCGATATCCGCCTGTGGCTGCGCGACGAGATCGACCTGATCCTCGCCGAAATCACCCGCCTGCAGCAGGGCCTGCTGGAACAGGCCGAACGCGAAGCCGAGACCATCATGCCGGGCTTCACCCATCTGCAAACCGCTCAGCCGGTGACCTTCGGCCACCACCTGCTGGCCTGGTTCGAAATGCTTAGCCGCGATTACGAGCGCCTGGTGGATTGCCGCAAGCGTACCAACCGCATGCCCCTGGGCTCGGCGGCACTGGCCGGCACCACGTACCCGATTCAGCGCGAAGTCACCGCGCAGTTGCTCGGTTTTGACGCCGTTGGCGGCAACTCGCTGGATGGCGTATCGGATCGCGACTTCGCCATCGAATTCTGCGCCGCCGCCTCGATTGCCATGATGCACCTGTCGCGTTTCTCCGAAGAGCTGGTGCTCTGGACCAGCGCGCAGTTCCAGTTTATCGACCTGCCGGATCGCTTCTGCACAGGCAGCTCGATCATGCCGCAAAAGAAAAACCCCGACGTACCCGAGCTGGTTCGTGGCAAGACCGGCCGCGTGTTCGGTGCGCTGATGGGCCTGCTGACCCTGATGAAAGGCCAGCCGCTGGCCTACAACAAGGACAACCAGGAAGACAAAGAGCCGCTGTTTGACGCCGCCGACACCCTGCGCGATTCGCTGCGCGCCTTTGCCGATATGATTCCGGCGATCAAGCCCAAGCACGCAATCATGCGTGAAGCGGCGCTGCGCGGCTTCTCCACCGCCACGGATCTCGCCGACTACCTGGTACGCAAGGGCCTACCGTTCCGCGATTGCCACGAGATCGTCGGCCATGCGGTGAAGTACGGCGTCGAGTCTGGCAAGGACCTGGCCGAGATGAGCCTGGAAGAACTGCGCCAGTTCAGCGAGCAGATCGAACAGGACGTGTTTGCCGTGCTGACCCTGGAAGGCTCGGTCAATGCTCGCAACCATATCGGCGGCACCGCACCGAATCAGGTGCGCGCGGCGGTTGTGCGCGGTCGCGAGCTGCTCGCCGCACGCTAAAGCTCCGCCCCGGCGTGGGCTTCACTCGCGCCGGCCGGCCAACCTAGGAGCCCTTATGCCCCTGCAAATCCGCACCGCCACTATCGAAGACACCGCGCAGATCCTGCGCTTCATTATCGATCTGGCCATCTACGAAAAAGCCGAGCACGAGGTGAAGACCGACGCCGCCGGCATCCAGAACAGCTTGTTTGCCGCCAACAGCACCTCGCACGGGCTGATCTGCGAGCTGGACGGCGTGCCGGTTGGCTATGCCGTGTACTTCTTCAGCTACTCGACCTGGCTGGGCAAGCACGGCATCTATCTGGAAGACCTTTACATCAGCCCTGAACATCGCAAGATCGGCGCAGGCAAGGCGTTACTAAGGCATCTGGCGCAACTCGCCGTCAGCAAAGGCTGCGGCCGCCTGGAATGGGGAGTACTGAACTGGAACACGCCAGCTATCGAGTTCTATGAGTCCTTCGGCGCCAAACCGCAAGAGGAATGGACCACCTACCGCCTTACAGGCCAAGCACTGCTGGATTTTGCCCAGGGCTAAACCACCATCTACCGGAGTCGCGCATGAGCGAGCAAGAAGACGAAGATTTTGCCCAGGACACCCTGATCCAGGCCATCGAAAACCAGCTGGAAGCCGGCGAGCCGGCCTTCGTCCAGGCGGTGCTGAACAAGCTGAGCCTGGTCGGCTATGAACGCGAAGAGATCATTGAGCTGATGGCCCTGGTGCTGGCCGATGAAATCGACGTCATGCTGCGCGACGACCGCCCCTTCGACCTCACCCGCTACGAGCAGGGCCTGCGCGCCTTGCCTGAGTTGCCCGAACAGGCGCCGTAAACAGCTCGGAAAAATTTAACCCACAACACGCCAACTTCTGGCAGCATCAGGTCACAGCAGACTGCCTGGGGCTTCACTACACTGCCTTCGCAGGCTGCCTGTTGTTTCAGCCGATTTACCGCAGCGGGTGCTGCCGCCGCCGGCCGCAGCTCACTAAAACAAGAAGCTGGAGTACTTATGGCCTTTACCCCCGAACTGATTGCCGAACTGGAAATCCTCGCACTGTTCAACCTGGGCACCACTCAGGAAGGAATCAAGGTTCACCACACCGCTACCCCCTCGGCGATTGCCGCCGCCCAACGCCTGCACGATAAAGGTCTGATCAACCAGCCAGACGGTGGTTATCTGACCAGCTTGGGCCTTGATGCCGCCGAACACGCGCAAACCCTGCTGACCATTCTCAATGTGACCGAAGCGGCCTGAGAAGCGCCCGCAACTCTCGCCAACCAGAGCGAGATCGAAACCGCTTCCAAGCCAACCCAGCCTGCGTTGCAGCGGCTTGCTCAAGCTGCCCGCGACGCAGGCGATAACCCTGTATCCGCAGCCGTCCGCCAGCCACCTGGCAAGGCATGATCACGCACCGCCCTGCAGAGCCTGAGCATGAGTCGTACCGAGGAAATTCGCCCGGACATTGAAGACGGTATCGACCGCAAGGTACTGACGCAGCTGCGTGCGCGCTTCCTCAAACTCAACCAGGGCCGCCTGCAACGCGCCATGCAGGCGCTGTCGACGCGCCAGCAGCTGGTGCTCAAGCTGTTACCGCTGCTGTTCCACGTCAATCATCCGCTGCTGCCGGGCTACGTTTCCGGGCTGACTCCGGCCGGCCTCAGCGGCTTCGAGCCGGATGACGAACTGCTTTCCGAAGTGCAGCGCCTGACCCGCTCGTTCGCCTACAAACCCTATCGCGGCAAACAGGCGCTGCCGATCCATGGCCTGTTTCTGATGGGCAGCCTGGGTACCGTGGCCCAGGCCGAGCAAAGCGACATGGACCTGTGGGTGTGCCACGCCAGCGATCTGAGCACGCAACAGCTGCATGAACTGAACAAGAAATGCGCGCTGCTGGAAAGCTGGGCGGCCACCTTCGGCGCCGAGGCGCATTTCTTTCTGATCGACCCGGCACGTTTCACCCAGGGCGAACGCGAGGCGCAGCTGACCTCAGACGACTGCGGTACCACCCAGCACTACCTGCTGCTCGACGAGTTCTACCGCACCGCCATCTGGCTCGGCGGACGCACGCCGCTGTGGTGGCTGGTGCCGGTGTATGAAGAGCAGCGCTACCAGCACTACACCAGCACCTTGCTGGCCAAGCGCTTTATCCGCGCCGAGGACGTGCTCGACCTCGGTCACCTGGCGCGCATTCCGCCGGAAGAATTTATCGGCGCCGGCATGTGGCAGCTGTTCAAGGGCATCGAGTCGCCTTACAAGTCGGTGCTCAAGCTGCTGCTCACCGAGGTCTACGCCAGCGAACATCCGAAGGTCGAATGCCTGTCGCTGCGTTTCAAGCAGGCGGTGTTCGCCAATCGCCTGGACGTCGATGAGCTCGACCCCTATATCGTGGTCTACCGGCGCCTGGAGGAATACCTCAAAGCCCGTGGCGAGCATGAGCGCCTGGAGCTGATCCGCCGCTGCCTATACCTCAAGGTCGACAAAAAACTCAGCCGCCCACCGCGCAACAACCGCAAGAGCTGGCAACGCCTGCTGCTGGAGCGCCTGACCCGCGACTGGAACTGGGACAGCCGCCAGTTGGCGATGCTCGACAGCCGCAGCCAGTGGAAGGTGCGCCAGGTCAGCGCCGAACGGCGCATGCTGGTTAACGAGCTGACCTACAGCTACCGCTTTCTCTCGGAATTTGCCCGCAGCGAACATGCCGGTAGCTCGCTCAACAGCCGCGATCTGGGCATCCTCGGCCGCCGCCTGTACGCCGCCTTCGAGCGCAAAGCCGGGAAGATCGAATTTATCAACCCGGGCATCGCCCCGGACCTCGCCGAAGACACCCTGACCCTGGCGCAGAGCCCCAGCCCGGACGAGCCCAATGAAACGCTATGGGCGCTCTACAGTGGCAGCGTCAACGCTCAGGACCTGGAAGACTTCTCGCCGCTCAAGCGCTCACGCGAGCTGATCGAACTGCTCGCCTGGTGCCAGCGCAATGGCGTAATCGACAACAGCACGCGGCTGTCGCTGCACCCAGGCAGCAGCGACCTAACCGAATACGAGCTGTCCAACCTGCTCAGCAGCTTGCAGCAGGTAGTGCCGCTGCCGTTGCCAGCGGTCGATGAAGCCGCCCTGCTCAGCGCCAGCGTGCCCGGCGAGGTGCTGCTGTTGGTCAACGTCGGCATCGATCCGCTCAAGCAGTTCAGCCAGATGAACATGCACATGACCACCGAGCGCACCGATGCGCTGGGCTATTCCGGGGTGCGCGAGAACCTGATTCTGACCATCGACCAGGTCACCCTGAACAGCTGGAACGAGCTGCTGGTAACCCGCTATGACGGCCCGCATGCACTGCTCGACTGCCTGCGAGACTTCCTCAACAACCTGCCCGCCAGCGGTCGCAAGCCCAACCTGCGGGTGCGCTGCTTCTGCCGCAACCGCGCCACGGCGATTGCCGAGCGGGTCGAAGAACTATTCCGCGAAACCCTCGGCAGCTTCAGCAGCGAACAGGCCAACCGCTATCTGCTGCAGATCAAACAGCAGTATCACGTCCTAGAACTGAAGCCCGGCCACGTCAGCCACACCAGCCTGAAAGACCTGCCCACGCTGATCGACCATCTGGGCGAGGAGCTGCCCGGCTACAGCGAGCTGCATCTGGACCGCAGCGCCCTGGAAGGTGAAGACCTGGCGCTGATCCTGCCCGTGGGGCGGCCGCAGTGCATTCAGGTGTTCTACCGGCTGAACGAAGCCAGCGCCACGGCCGAACTCAGCGTGCTCGACGAGCACAACGCGCTGTGGCGCCAGCAGATGCCGTTCCGTGATGAGCAGAGCCTGCTGACGCCGCTGCAACGCTTTCTGCAATCAGTGCTGTACCGGCGCAATGCCCTGCTGCCGCTGGATAACCTGCCGGCGCATCAGCCGCTGGAAGTGCTGTATTACCAGGTACTGCCGGATGCGCCGCTGCGCGCCCAACGCCTGGAACGCCGACCGCCGCCGCTATCGCCGATCAGCCATCCGTTCTATGACGTGCAGGCCATCGTCGAGCCGGCGGACCACAAGCGATCGCACGTCACCCTGTACTGTAATCATCGCGAATTTTCCGAGCTGGAATACGCCGGCGACCTGTTCGCCGCGGTCGCCCAGCACATCCTCGCGCAACGCCGCGATGGCGCACGCTACCCCTGCTATATCACCGACCTTGACCTGTCGGCGGTACTCGGTGATGGGCATATGCAGAGCGTGCACTACCTGCGCTACAAGAGCCGCCTGGAAGCAGCGCTGAATCAGGCGCTGCAGAAGGCCTGATCAGCAACGCATCGGCGCCTGAGGGTTCTGCAAGGCGTACAGGTAACAACCGGCCAGGCTGTGATTGTCGCCCACCGAGGCGTAGCTGGCGCTGAAGGTCACCGCCAATCCCAGGTGCTGATACAGCCACTTGCCGGTAACCCCCGGCGGTACCTCCGGCACCAGATCGCTGTCATTCACCACGCGGAAGGTGGGCACCTGCAGCCCGTTGTAGTAGGCGGCAAAGTCCGGGGCGGCCAGGCGCGGGCTGGCAAAGCTGTAGTGTTGCAGCGGCAAGTCCGGCCAGCGTTCGCGCATATCCAGCACTGCCAAACTGGATAGCGCACCACCCAGGCTGTGCGCGCACACCCACAGCGGCCCGTTGGGCTGCTGAGTATCTACGGCCTGCAAAGCCTGGTCGCGCAGTGAGGTGTAGAGCTTGAGAAAGCCGTCATGCACATTGCCCAGGCCAGGCTGCCAGGGGTAGGCGCGCTGATCGGCATCCAGATCATCCAGCCAGTCCTGCACCGTGTCAGTGCCACGGAACACTAGATAGACCTCGCCCTGCGGGTCACGCGCGGCGAAGCCGAAGGGCTCCGACTCGTTGAGAAAGTGCAGCTCGCTGAGCACGCTCCAGATCGGCGCGGAAAAACCCCAGCCGGGCAGCGTAGGCGGCTGCCAGGTGAAATCCTGGGGCCTCCGCGGGCGCTGCTGGGCTTGCCACTGGCTGTATTGGTCATAGGCCGAGCTGACCAGTTGCGCACATAGCAGCGCCCTAGAGAGGTCAAAACCTTGGGGGAAGTACATAGGTAGACTGGACATACGGCCTCCATGCCGAGATTGGCTTAGCTCTACTCTAGAAGGCTTTGCGCAACCTGCTCACTCGGCGCGGCTGTATTCGCCCGCCGCTTCCGGCTGATATTCCACCGCCAGCAGCGTCAGCTTGAGCACCTTGCCGCCGGGCGCAGCCCAGTCGATATGCTGACCCACGGACAGCCCCAGCAGGGCCGTGCCGACCGGCGCCAGTACCGACACACAGCCTTCACCGCCGGCGTCCTGCGGGTAAACCAGGGTCAGGTGGTAATCCTTGCCGCTGCTTTCCTCACGGCAATGCACCCGCGAATTCATGGTCACCACCCCAGCCGGCACCTCGTCATGGCCAACCACATCGGCGCGGTCCAGTTCGGCCTGCAACGCGATAGCACTGGGACCGAAGTCGTCCAGGCTGTCGAGCAGATGCTCCAGGCGCTGCAGGTCAAGACGGGTGATGGTGAGCGAAGGTGCGCTGGTCATGGTGCGGGTATGTCCCCTTTACGGATCGTGAAAAAAGCAAAACCCCATCACTAAGACG
>DASRUM010000044.1:0-4069 GCA_035655415.1 Pseudomonas sp. | reverse complement strand
CGGTAAAACATCAGCTGTTCCGGGTGCTGATTTTTCAGCTTCCAGTACTGCTGCATCATCGGCGTGTGAGAACTGAGGTCGCTTTGGCTCATCGTTTTAACTGTCCGGCTGAATCGCAAAAGCGCCTAGTGTACGGTATCGGCCTAGCTGGCTTTAACCCCGGAGTGCAGATGACTGCTAATGAATATGCTCTGACTCAACTGGCTGCCGAGCTGGGCGGGCAACTGATTGCCGCCAAGGCCCAGGTGACCACAGCCGAATCCTGCACCGGTGGCGGCATTGCCGAGGCGATTACCCGGATTCCCGGCAGCTCGGCCTGGTTTGAGGCCGGTTATGTCACTTACTCCAATGCGCAGAAGACTAAACAGCTGAGCGTGCCCGAGGCGCTGTTCGTCACTGTTGGGGCAGTGAGTCAGGAGGTGGTCGAGGCCATGGTGCGTGGTGCTCAGGCTCACAGTGGTGCTCGCTTTGCGGTGGCGGTCAGCGGCGTGGCGGGACCGGACGGGGGCTCGGCGGAGAAACCGGTGGGCACGGTCTGGCTGGCATGGGGCGATGGCGCGCAGCTATTCAGCGTGCGCCGGCAGTTTGCCGGGGACCGCAGCGAAGTTCGCCGACAAACGGTCGAGGCCGCACTGGCAGGGCTATTGCGGCTGGCCGCGGAAGAAAATCCAAATGCGGGGTAGGCGGGCGACTTGCCCTGTGGAATAATACTGGCTACATATACAGTTGTTGGTGGCCGCTAGCTGGCCCTTCTTGATTACGTGAGGACTTAAATGGACGAGAATAAGAAGCGCGCCTTGGCGGCAGCCCTGGGCCAGATTGAAAAGCAATTCGGCAAAGGTGCGGTCATGCGCATGGGCGATCATGATCGCCAGGCGATCCCGGCCATTTCCACTGGCTCGCTGGGTCTCGACATCGCGCTGGGTATTGGTGGTCTGCCGAAAGGCCGTATCGTCGAAATCTACGGCCCTGAGTCTTCCGGTAAAACCACCCTGACCCTGTCGGTGATCGCCGAAGCGCAAAAGCTCGGTGCCACTTGCGCCTTCGTCGATGCCGAGCATGCGCTCGACCCTGAGTACGCTGGCAAGCTGGGCGTCAACGTTGACGATCTGCTGGTTTCGCAGCCGGATACCGGCGAGCAGGCCCTGGAAATCACCGACATGCTGGTGCGCTCCAATGCCATCGACGTGATCGTGATCGACTCCGTGGCGGCTCTGGTGCCGAAGGCGGAAATCGAAGGCGAAATGGGCGATATGCACGTTGGCCTGCAGGCTCGCCTGATGAGCCAGGCGCTGCGCAAAATCACCGGCAACATCAAGAACGCCAACTGCCTGGTTATTTTCATCAACCAGATCCGCATGAAGATCGGCGTGATGTTCGGCAGCCCGGAAACCACCACCGGTGGTAACGCGTTGAAGTTCTACGCTTCTGTTCGCTTGGACATTCGCCGTACCGGCGCGGTGAAGGAAGGCGATGAAGTGGTGGGTAGCGAAACCCGGGTCAAGGTTGTGAAGAACAAGGTAGCTCCGCCGTTCCGTCAGGCTGAGTTCCAGATTCTTTACGGCAAAGGCATCTACCGCAACGGTGAGATCATCGACCTCGGCGTGCAGCACGGCCTGCTGGAAAAATCGGGTGCCTGGTACAGCTATCAGGGCAACAAGATCGGCCAGGGCAAGGCCAACTCGGCCAAGTACCTGGAAGACAATCCTGAGGTGGCACGCACCATCGAAGGTTTGATCCGCGAGAAATTGCTGGTGGTCAGCCCGACGGTCAAGGCCAACTCCACGGCCGATGATCTGGCTGACGCCGACGCCTGATTCTTCTGCCTATGTCCCTTGCTCTGGATAACCCCGTCGCGGTGCGACGGGCGGCCATGGATCTGCTGGCGCGGCGTGAGCATGGCCGCGTCGAGTTGACCCGCAAGTTGCGCAGTCGTGGAGCGGCTGATGACTTGATCGAAGCCGCTCTTGATCGCCTAGCTGAAGAAGGCTTGCTGTCTGAGGCGCGTTATCTGGAAGCCTTTGTCAGCTACCGGGCGCGTTCCGGCTATGGGCCGTTGCGTATTCGCGAAGAGTTGACCCAGCGCGGCCTGGCCCGTGGTGATGTTGAGCAGGCTTTGCGCGACAGTGGTATCGACTGGTGTGAACATCTGCAGGAAACCTGGCAACGCAAGTTTGCCGGTGAGCTACCCCGTGATGCCCGTGAGAGGGCCCAGCAGGGGCGCTTTCTCAGTTACCGGGGTTATCCGCCTGAGCTGATTGGACGCTTGCTACGCGGTGCGCTGGACGATTAAGCCGAAGCTTGCTGTTCGCCGACCAGTTTGTATCAACTCCCTCCGTTCTCCCCGTTACCTACTCCCACACGCCGATGATGCTGCAGCACTGGAGGCAAAAGCTTTCTGTGCTGAAATGCGTGTAGCCGATCTTTTCCCGTCAACCAGTGAAGTCGCGATTGCCGATAGCCTGCAGCAGGCTATCGGCTGGGCAACAGATCAGGCTTTTTCCGCCCAGTTCTGCGGCTGATTGACCAGGTCGAGCAATTCGCGCAAGCGGCCGTGGTTGCGGCCGTTAAAGGCGAAGGCCAGGCGCGTCATATGGCAGAGCTCCGGTTCGTCCTGCTCGGATTCACAGCGCGCTTGCTGCTGGAAGTCGCCTTGTATGCACAGGTCGCGGAACTCATCGTTCAGCTGCTGCATGGCCGCTTCGCTCAACTCATGGTTGAGGCGGATAACGTAGCGCTCCTTGAGCCAACGGCTGGAGTGGTAGTTACGGTAGAACTGGGCGATTTCTTCGGCGGCATCTTCGGCGCTGTGCACCAAGCGTATCAGGCGCATGTCGCTGGGCAGGATATAGCCGTTGTTCTGCAGCTGTTCCTGCAGAAAGGTCAGAGCACTGCTCCAGAAGGTGCCGCCAGGCTGGTCAAGCAATACCACGGGTACTAACGGGCTTTTACCGGTCTGGATCAGGGTCAGCACTTCCAGCGCTTCGTCCAGGGTGCCGAAGCCGCCCGGGCAGAGCACCAGGCCATCGGCTTCCTTGACGAAGAACAGCTTGCGCAGAAAGAAGAAGTGGAACGACAGCAGGTTGTTGCTGCCTTGTACGGTGGCATTGGCACCTTGCTCGAAGGGCAGGGTGATATTGAAGCCCAGGCTGTTTTCCAGGCCAGCACCTTCGTGGGCCGCCGCCATAATGCCGCCGCCGGCACCGGTGATGACCATCAGATTATGTTTGGCCAGGGTCGCGCCGAGGTCGCGGGCCAGGCGGTAAACCGGGTGGGCGGGCGGGGTGCGTGCCGAGCCGAACACGGTCACCTTGCGCCGCCGCTTGAACTGTTCCAGTGCGCTGAAGGCATGCTCCATTTCACGCAGGGTCTGCAGCATGATCTTGGCATCCCAGCGGTTGCGATCAGCCTGCGCCATGCGTACAACCGTGCCGAGCATGGCCTGGTAGAGCTTGGTATTGGGGCTGTCGGGCGGTGCGGCAAGGATGCCCAGTTCTTCCACGCGGGTGGTCAGATCGGCGCCACTGGTCTGAAAATGCCGGGACAGAAAATCGTCCGATTCATAAGGCATACAACTTCTCCTTCTGGTTGCCTGCCGATGCAGCGTACTGCTGCATCGGCCTTGTCCTGAGTATGGCTGCTGGCTGATGGTTTGTGCGGCACATAGACCTGTGTGATCACCACCAGCCTATGCCAGGACTGCATCAGAGGGCGATTTGCTCGCCTGGTTCAGGGATGTTGGCGATCCAGTTCAAACGCTTGCGCAAGGCCAGTTGCAGGGCCTGCATCTTCTCCAATTCGCCATGCACCAGGTACAGCTCGGGGTGGTGCTCGAAGTGGCTGACCCAGTCGAGCAGCTGCGACTGCCCGGCGTGCGCGGAGAAGCCGCCGAGGGTGTGTACCTTGGCTTTTACCGCGATGCGCTGGTGGAGGAATTTCACGCTCTCGGCGCCGTCAACGATATTGCGGCCCAACGTGCCCTTGGCCTGGAAGCCAGGAAAGATCAGGTGGCAATTCTCGCGCCAGAGGTTGTGCTTGAAGTGATGGACAATGCGCCCGCCGGTGCACA
>DASRUM010000043.1:0-5396 GCA_035655415.1 Pseudomonas sp. | reverse complement strand
CCCGCCAGGGTGATCTCGCTCACCAGCGCCTCAGCCGCTGCCTGCTGCCGGTGATAATTCAGGCACAGCGCGTAGCCCTGAGCGGCCGCCAGTCTGGCAGTGGCGGCGCCAATGCCGCGACTGGCGCCGGTGATCAGTATGACCTTTTTCATCAGTGTCTCCTCCCTGTAAGAAAATTTTGCAGAGGCTTGAAATCTAGTTGAGTAGCCACATTTTTAGTCATGCGGGATGCCGAAGTCGGGTTCCGCGATTAACCACTCGCTGAATTTCAGGAGATTTAAATCATGAGCACCGCATTTTCCATGACCCCGCTGTTCCGCCAGTCCGTTGGCTTCGACCGGTTCAATGACCTGTTCGAGTCGGCCATGCGCAATGAGGCGGGCAGCAGCTATCCACCCTACAACGTCGAGAAGTATGCCGACGACCAATACCGCATTGTGGTCGCGGCGGCGGGCTTTCAGGAAGATGACCTGGAGCTGCAGGTCGAGCGCGGTGTGCTGACCGTTACCGGCGGCAAGCGCGAAACCAGCGCCGAGAACGTCACGTACCTGTACCAGGGCATCGCCCAGCGTGCGTTCAAGCTGTCGTTCCGCCTGGCCGACCATATCGAGGTCAAGGCTGCCAGCCTGGTCAACGGCCTGCTGAATATCGACCTGGTGCGCATCGTGCCGGAAGAGGCCAAGGCCAAGCGTATTCCAATCGGTGCCAGCCGCACTGTGCTGCAGGGTTAAACAACCACTCGGCTAGTAACAAGGGCACCTACGGGTGCCCTTGTTGTTTTAGCGGGGCGTCGGTGTGTGGTTGTCGCGCAGCAACTGGCGGAACTGCTCCAGCGGCACCGGCCGGCTGAACAGGTAGCCCTGGTAATGGTGGCAGCCCTGTTGTTGGAGAAACTCCAGCTGGTCGGTTTGCTCGACGCCTTCGGCAATCATGTCTAGGCCCAGGCTGCGCGCCATGGCGACGATGGCGCGGATGATTTCCGCATCGTTGGCATCCAGGGTGGCGTCGCGCACGAAGGACTGGTCGATCTTCAGCACATCCACCGGCAGGCGCTTGAGGTAGGTCAGCGAGCTGTAACCGGTGCCGAAATCATCCATGGCGAATGTCACGCCGAGGCGTTTGAGGCGGTTCATCTTGGCGATGGTGTCGTCGATGTTCTGGATCACGATGCCTTCGGTGATTTCCAGCTTGAGCATGTGCGGTGGCAGGTGGCTGCTGGTCAGGCTGCGTTCCACCAGCTCGACAAAGTCATTCTGGCGAAACTGCCGGGGGCTGATATTCACGCACAGGCTGAACTGCGCGGCGTTGACCATACCCTGCTCAAGCAGTTGGGCGCAGGCGTGGCAGGCTTCGGTGAGCACCCAGCCGCCGACTTCGAGAATCAGCCCGCTTTCTTCGAGCACATGAATAAACAGTGCCGGCGACTGCGCGCCCAGGGTCGGGTGCATCCAGCGCAGCAGGGCTTCGGCGCCGATGATCTGGTTGTTGCGCGCATCCACCTGGGGTTGAAAGTGCAGTTCGAATTCACCCCGGGCCAGGGCCAGGCGCAGGTCGTTTTCCAGGCGCAGGCGTTCGCTGGCGGCCTTCTGCATGGTGTTGCGAAACAGCTGGATGCAGTTGCGCCCGGAATCCTTGGCCCGATAGAGGGCGATGTCCGCGCGCTTGAGCAGGTCCGAAGGGGTGTCGCCATGGTCGGGAATCAGGGCGATGCCGATACTCGGGGTGACTTGCAGTTGATGGCCGTCGAGCAGCATCGGTTCGGCCAGCAGGTGGCGCAGTTTTTCTGCCAGCGCGCGAACCAGTTGCACCACCTTTGAGCGTTTGCCTTCCAGGCCGGATATCAGCACGACAAATTCGTCGCCGCCCAGGCGCGCCACGGTGTCTTCCTGGCGCACGCTGGCTTCCAGGCGTGCGGTGACCAGCTTGAGCACGGCATCGCCCACCGGATGGCCGAGCGAATCATTGATGTGTTTGAAGTGATCGAGATCGATAAACAGCAGGGCGCCGCGCAGTTCGTGACGCCTGAGTAAGGAGATCTGCTGGGTCAGGCGGTCGAGCAGCAGGGCGCGGTTCGGCAGGTTGGTCAGCGAGTCGTGGTAGGCCAGGTGCTGCACTTGGGCCTGGGCTGCCTTGAGCTCGCTGATGTCGCGGGCGGTGAGCAGCAGGCAGGGGGTTTTGTTGAGTTCGATGGGTTCGACCGATACCTCGACCAGCTTGATCGTGCCATCGCGGTGCTTACCGCGCATTTCCATGTGATAGACATGGCCGTCGCGCTGCAGCTTCTGCACCATCAAATCGCGCTCGGACAGGTCCGCCCAGACGTTGAGTTCCATGGCGCTGCGACCGATCACCTCATCAATGTTATAGCCAGTCAGGCGGCCGAAGCCTTCGTTGACTTCGATATAGCGGCCGCTGTCTCGTTCGGTGATGGTGATGGCGTCGGGGCTGGAGTGGAACGCCAGGGCGAACTTTTCCTGGCTGGCCTGCAGCTCGGCCTGGGCCTTCTGCCGTTCGCTGATATCGCGAAAGGTGGTGAGGATGCAGCGCTGGTTATTCAGCATCATCGGCCTGGATGAGACCACGCAGGTGATCAGTCGGCCGTGTTTGTCGAGGTAATCCGCTATTTCGTTGTGCAGGCTGTGGTCGCGTTCGAGCTTGTCGTATAGCGCTGCACGCACCTCAAGGTCGGCCCAGAAGTTCAGGTCGATCATCCGCCGGCCGATGACTTCCTCGGGTTGCCAGCCGAAGGTCTGGCTGAAGCTGGTGTTGATTTCCATGGCCACGCCATCTGGCAAGGTGGTCAGGGCTACGGGGTCTGGGCTGGCCTGGAACAGGTTGGCGAATTTGGCTTCCGAGGCGGCCAGGCTCTGCTCGCGGCGCACCCGTTCGCTGATATCGATAAGGATGCCGGCCATACGCTCGGGCTTGCCGTCGGCATCACGGTAGAGCTTGGCAGTGCTTTCCAGGTAGTGCACTTCCTGACTGCTGTACACCGCTCGGTAGGTGACTTGGTAGTCCTCGGTCAGGCCCTGCGCTAGGTTATTGAAGCGCTTGCGCATGGCATGGCGATCTTCCAGCGGAACGAAGCTGAAGAACTTGCGAAAGTCGTCATGGAAGGGCTCGTCCGCCAGGCCGTGCAGTTTTGACGCGCGGGCCGAGCCGAACAGCATATTGCTGGGGATGTGCCAGTCCCAGGTGCCGAGGTCGGCGGAGTCTAGGGCCAGGTTGAGGCGCTCCTGGCTGTCGTGCAGGGCCTGCTCCTGCTGGCGTTGCTGAGTAATGTCACGCAACGACAGGACCAGGCAGGGGATACCTTCTAGAAGGACTTCGCCGCCAAACAGCAGGTTTCTGCGGATGCTGCCGTCGCGGTGATAAAGCGGTACTTCAAGGCCGTTGAGGGTGTTGTTCTTGATCGCATCCATCATCCGCTGGCGATCTTTAAGGCGGGCCCAGATCCCCATCTCCAGGGACGTGCGGCCCAGGGTCTGTTCGCTGGTCCAGCCAAATTGACGTTCAAAACCAGGGTTGATCTCGATAAAACGGCCGCTGGATTTCTCGGTGATGACTACGGCATCCGGGCTGTATTTGAACGCCTGGGCGAATTTTTCCTCGCTGCTGCGCAGCGCCTGCTCGCGGGCCTGCTGGCTGCTGATGTCGCGGATTACGCCAATGACGCGCTGTTTGCCATCGGCATCCAGCTGCAGGCTGCCGCTGATTTCCAGCCAGTGCAGGCTGCCATCCGGCCAGCGGATGCGGTGGCGAAAGGCGCTGTTGCTCGGGTTGCCGGCAAGCAGTTGCTCGAACAGGCGCAGTATATCGGGGCGGTCTTCCTCGGGGATCAGCTCAATATAGTCGATGCGTTTTTCCAGCGGCTGCTTGGGGTCGAGGCCAAACAGGGCCTGGGCGCCGCGTGACCAACTGACTCGGCCGCTTTCAATGTCCCAGTACCAGGTGCCCAGCTTGGCACCGTTGAGGGCGCGTAACAGGCGTGGGGCATCGTTCCAGGTGCTTTCGAACTCGGCAGGGTCCAGTGCCGGGATAAACGGCAGTGGTGGACGGCGATCACTGGATTTAGCCACGACCCACTCTTCCTTGATCTGCGTCGGTTTCATGGCCTTTGGCTGAACAGCTGGGCTGAGTCATGCAGAAACCTTTCTTATCGTTATAAACCCACGTTAGCCCTTAGTCCCTGGCCATTGCAAGGCCGTCACGCTGGGCATCCAGCAGGTTCATAAAGGCCCGAGCGGCATTGGAGAGGGTGCGCTCGGTGTGGCTGATATAGCCTAGCTGGCGGGTCAGCTGGATACCCGGTAATGGCAGGCGCGCCACCTGTTCGTCGAGCATGGTGCGCGGCAATACGCTCCAGGCCAGGCCTATGGAGACCATCATCTTGATGGTCTCCAGGTAGTTGGTGCTCATGGCGATATTCGGCGTCAGCCCTTGGGCCTCGAAAAGGCGTCGCACGATATGGTGGGTAAAGGTGTTGCCGCCGGGGAATACTGCCGGGTGATGTGCTACATCGGCCAGGCTGATGACCTGGCTGCGTGCCAGCGGATGCTCGGGAGCGGCGACGAAATCCAGCGGGTCGTCCCACACGGCCACGGCATGCACCGGCTCGCGGGTTTCCGGAGCGAGGGTGATCACCGCCAGCTCAGCGCGACCATGCAGCACTTCTTCATAGGCCACCTCGGAGTCGAGAAACTGGATATCCAGCGCCACCTGCGGGTGCGCGCGGGTAAAGGCGCGTAGCAGCGGTGGTAGGCGATGCAGGCCAATGTGGTGGCTGGTGGCCAGGGTCAGACGGCCGCTTATCTCGCCATTCAGATTGGTCAGCGCACGGCGCGTATCATCCAGCACATTGAGAATCTGATAGGCCCGCGGCAGTAAGGCGCGGCCGGCCTCGGTCAGGCTGACCTCACGGCCCAGGCGATCGAACAGGCGCACACTCAGCTGCTGCTCCAGGCTGGCGATGCGTTTGCTCACTGCTGGTTGAGTCAGGTGCAGGCGTTCCGCCGCTTCGGAGAAGCTGCCCAGCTCGGCGATGGCAATAAAGGCATTGAGGGTGGCGAGATCCATGTGGCTGTTCCTGGCAGTGGGCGGCGCAATAGGCGCTGCTCAAGCTTACTTGTATTCCAGTTAGGAATCCTTTGGATGAAAAATATGAATTTGAGTAATTTAATGCAAGCCCATAGGATTACCCCATAAGCCAAAGGGCTATTTGCCCAGGCATAGAAACAGGTTGATGAGGGATAGCGGATGGCCGGCAAAACGCTGTACGACAAGCTCTGGGAAATGCACGAAGTGAAGCGCCGCGACGATGGTTCGTCGCTGATCTACATCGACCGGCATATCCTCCACGAAGTGACCTCGCCCCAGGCCTTTGAGGGCTTGCGTCT
>DASRUM010000042.1:0-3659 GCA_035655415.1 Pseudomonas sp. | reverse complement strand
CGAAAAAGCCCTTGTCCACCTTCCAGTGGTCGGCGAGCTTCACTTCGAGGGCCTTGAGTGCACTCACAACGTCTTCGATGCCCATGCCCATGGGGCCGGAGCGGACGTTGCCTGCAATCGCACTGATGGCCTGTCCCAGATCCTGCTCACGCAGGTCAAGAACGGTTGCAAGCACCTTCCCGAAGGAATGCGAGCTCTCTCCACCCAGGATTGCGTTGAGGTCGGTGCCGAGCCCTTGAGCATCGAGATGCCCTGGGTGCGTCAAGCAAATGGCCAGCAGCACAGCCCGGTTGTTGACCAGAGAAGCGTTGGTGACGACGCGCTTGAACACGCTGCGCCACAACTCTTCCCGGTATTCCTTCACGCGATTCGACGGCTCGGGGTAGACCACCTTCTTGTCCTTTTCCTTGCCCGAGTCGTTGCCGGGCTGGGTTGCCCCCTTTCCGGCCGCCGCACCACTCTCACGAGTGCCAGGGCTTGCGGGTGCTGTCACCTGGTTGGCGGCCTGCTGGTGAGCGTCCAGTCAGCCCATCTTGAAAGCCGGGGCGGTTCATAGGAGCCTCGAGTCCACTTCAACTCTTGGTGGACTCGTGAACACTATCCCCGATCAACAAGCAGGTCCGCGCCAGCGGCGGCGCGTGCACAGCGATGCGTTCAAGGCCGGTGCGGTGGCGGCCTGTGTGCAGCCTGGCATGTCGATGGCCGCAGTGGCAATGGCTCAGGGCATCAACGCCAATCTTCTGCGGCGCTGGGTGCACGAGGCCGAGATGAAGCCAAGAAGCGATGTCGTTCGCGCAGACGTCGTGGTTGGAGCAGCAGCGCGAGAGCCCAAGACCGTCTTCGTGCCGGTCAGCTTGCCGCCATCGGCGCCACCGGCTCAGATCCCAGACATTCGCATCGAGCTGCGACGTGGACCGACGACGGTCACGGTGACCTGGCCGGCAGGTGCCGCCAGCGACTGCGCGGTCTGGATGCGCGAGCTGCTTCGATGATCCGAATCGACGCGATGTGGCTGGCCGCCGACCCCATCGACATGCGCGCCGGCGCCGACCGCCTGCTGGCGCGCGTTGTGCAAGTCTTCGGTGCAGCGCAGGCCCACCACGGCTACCTGTTCGCCAACGCCCGCGGCACCCGCATCAAGCTCCTCGTGCACGACGGCTTCGGCGTCTGGTGCGCGGCACGCCGGCTCAACGCGGGCCGCTTCGCGTGGGTACCGGCCACCACGACATCGCCCATATCTCTGTCGCTCACCAACGCGCAGTTTGACGCGCTGGTCCTCGGCCTGCCGTGGGAGCGGTTGCCCGAATTGAGCACCATCACGCGGGCCTGACAGCAACATCGACGCTGGCACTTGACCGAGCCAGCGTCGACGCAATTCGTACTTGTTCCGATGCGCTGCATACGGCGTCCTGGCACCATGCCGTCATGCTCGGCACGCACGATCTTCCCCCGCTCAACCTGCAGGCACTCCCGCCCGAAGCGGCGGCCTGGGTTGCCCGTTGGCAGCATGCCGAACAGCAACTCGCCCTGCGTGAGCAGGCGCTTGTCGATCGCGACCGCGAGCTGGACCAAGCCAGGGATCTCCTGCAGCGCAAGGACCGCGACATCGCCTGGCGCGATGCCAAGATCGAGAAGATCACCTTCGAGTTGGCTCGCCTGAAGCGCTGGAAGTTCGGCGCCAGCTCCGAGGCGATGAACACCGACCAGCGACGCCTGTTCGAGGAGACGATCGCCGAGGACGAGGCGAGCCTGCGTGCGCAGCTGGAACAACTGCGACGCGAAGCCGCTGAGACCACTGTCGACGCCAAGCCGAAGGCCGCGCCACGGCGACCACGCCGTCAGCAATTGCCTGAACACCTGCGTCGCGTCGAACACCGTCATGAGCCCGAGAGCACCAACTGCCCCTCGCCTAACTGCGGTCGCCCGATGACACGCATCGGCGAGGAGGTGAGCGAGCGGCTGGATATCGTGCCGGCCGAGTTCTTCGTCCATCGCCACATCTACGGCAAGTGGGCCTGCCGCTGCTGCCAGATCCTCAAGCAGGCGTCGTCCAACCCGGAACTGATCGAGGGCGGCATGGCCGCCAGCGGCCTCATCGCGCACACGCTCATCAGCCGCTGCGTTGACCACCTGCCGTACTACAGGCAAGAGGCGATCAACGCCCGCAGCGGCGTCCACACACCGCGTTCCACGCTGGCGGCTTGGGCAGGCCAGGCGGGCGCGGCGCTGGAGCCGCTCTACGAGGTGCACAAGGCCTTCGTCCTCGCTTGCCGGGTTCTGCATGCCGACGAGACGCCCGTGGCGCTGCTCGACCCCGGTGCCGGCAAGACGCGCAAGGCCTACGTCTGGGCCTACGCGAGGAGCTGGCACGACCCCGTGCCCGGCGTGGTCTATGAGTTCTGCCGGGGCCGTGGCGCGCAGTACCCGAAGGCCTTCCTCGCGGGCGATGTGCGACGGGGCCGAGGGCGCTGGTCCGGAACGCTGCTGACGGACCGCTACACAGGCTACGACAGCGTGCTTGACCCGCGCATCCATGCAGATCGCATCAGCGCGGCTTGCGTCGCGCATGCACGCCGTAAGTTCGAGGAGCTGACTCGCACCGGCACGAGCCCGATCGGCGACGAGGCGATCCGTCGCTATGCGCGGATCTATGCGGTCGAGGCCGAACTCAAGGGCATGAGCGACGGCGAGCGCATGTCGCAGCGCCAGCAACTCGCCAAGCCGCTGTGGGCCAAGCTCAAACAATGGCTCGAGCTCGAACGACGGCTGGTCGCGGACGGCAGCTCCGTGGCGGGCGCCATCGACTACACGCTCGGCCACTGGAGCGCGCTGACGAACTACCTCGATGACGGCGCAGTCGCGATCGACAACAACCACCTGGAGCGGCAGATCAAGCCTTGGGCAATGGGGCGCCGGGCATGGTTGTTCGCCGGCAGCGAACTCGCTGGCCAACGCACGGCCATGGTGATGAGCCTGGTGCAGTCGGCGCGGCTCAATGGACACGATCCATGGGCATACCTGCGCGACGTGCTGGCGCGCCTGCCGACGCAGCGCAGCAGCCAGATCGAGGACTTGTTGCCGCACAGATGGCAAGCGGCATCCGAGGCGGCACCATGACCTTGCTCACGCAGGCCGTGATGGTCCGGGCGAACATCGACGTCAACCGCATGAGCGCGCAACAGAAGGTTCAGCTGACTGACGAAATCTACGTCCAGCAGCCGAATCTGCTGGCCTCCATCCTCGTGTTGCCTCGCTACGGGGTCGACATGCAGCTGCTTGAGGAGCCGATCCACGTCCTGCTCGTCGCCTTCCAGGCCATGAAGCACTGCGGGCACGCCTTGCCAACGATCTCTGAAGACGTCCAGGAAACCTGCATGCAGCGGCTGACAGCCACTTTGAAGTTCTCCGAGGGCGTGCCGCCAGATCTCGTCGGGCAGATGATCACGAAGTTCTGCGTCGACCACCCCGAGCGCTACCTCCTGGCGTTCGTATACGGCCACCTTGGCCAGCACGACCTGCTGCGCGTGCGAACCGACGCCGAGAAGTACCTGCTGCTGGCCTGCCTCAACCTCGTGGAGTGCGTGGCCTACATCGGTGCACTACTGCAGTCCAAATGAGCCGGGTGAGGCCGGTCAAGATGGCTTGACTGGACGCTCACG
>DASRUM010000041.1:0-10993 GCA_035655415.1 Pseudomonas sp. | reverse complement strand
TGTCCGGAGTAGCGTCCTGGCAGCCAGGCAGGCTCTGATAATGCGCTTCGTAGCCGAGCAGTTCGTCGCGTACGAAACGGATATCACGCAAGGGGGCCTTGTAATCAGGCATAGCGGTTAACCTCTGCGGTGGATTCTTAGAGTGTAGGTGACCGGATATTCGGTCGTTTTCGGGAGCAATCCCGGTGCTCGCCTGCCCCTTGGCAACCGAGCTAATCAAACAAGCGTTTGAAACATACGTTTATGCCTATTTAATGTCAAGCACCCCAAGCACCGCTCAAGCCACCAGATCGACAACCGGCGCTGGCGCCTGCAAACCGCTGAGCTGCTTGTACAGATCAAGACTAGGTGGCGGCGGTAGATTCTGCCGAGCAGGCGCGACAGATTTATCTTCCTCGGCGGACTCTTCCTCATCCTCCTTGCGCCGCTCGGCACGCGCTTCACTGGCCGCCTGCGCCTCACTGCTCTGTTGCTGCGCCAGCTGGGCACGCGCCTCGACCATTTGCGCCTGGGCTTGCGCCGCCACCTGACGGTCCTGCGCGGACGGCTCGGCCGGTGCCAGGGCCGCGCGAATCACCACCTCCATCTTGCGCAGGGTGGCTTCGGGATCGCTCGGGATCGGGCTAGTGTCAATGCCCACCTCACCGCCTACCGCATAGCGCTTACCATCCGGGCCGCGCTCGTAGGTGTAACTCGGCGCACCGGCATAGCGCCCACCAACGGCAGCATGCGCCTGCTCGTGGGTACGCACTTCCTGATCACGGCTGACCAGTTTGGCGATTTCCAGTTGCTCAAGACGTTGCTGCTGCGGGCTGGGTTCGCCTTCGCGGCTTTTGGCTTTATCGGGATTGGCCGAGGAGTCGGCAGGCTTATCAGCCTCTTCACGCGCAGAAGCCGATTGCTCATCGGCCAGCGGTTGAGCAGCGGTTATCGGCGCCTGGGCGGCGCGAGTGATATCGGGGGACACATCAGGGGAAACGTTGGGCGCAAGAAGCCTGGCCGGCAGTAGAGTTGCTGCAGGCGCAGGATAAAACGTTGCGCCGCCAATCTGCATGCAATGACTCCTCGCCCCTGACTGCTAAAACTCCGCAACAGAGCCGGACTACGCTCGAGGCAAGCGTATCAAGCTGTTGTATCGATCAGAGTACCAAGCACTTCATCGGCAGTTTTCACCACCTTGGCACCCGCTTCCGCCTCATTCTGACCTTGGCGCAGGGCAACCAGACTTTCCGCCAGATCGGGGCGAGTTTGTTCTGCCGAGCTGGGCGCAGGATTAACCTGATTGGCCGGCGGCGCAGAGGTTGGCTGCGGTTGCGGACCCAGCGCATTGCTGGCGATATCCGCTGCAGCCTGATCGACCCGGCGCTGGCCGGACTGAATGGTGCTGATGCCCGAGTTGAAGGCGCTTCCAGAAATTTCCATGCCCAAGCTCCCGCTATGGCAACCACTAACACTCCAATTGAAGCAGAAATTGCTCGGAAAACGTACAAGCAAAAGGCTATGGCACTTGGCCTGCTTATAGCGCGCGGTGCAATAAACCGAAACTGAGATAGCCAGAAACCGCAGCCGGCGTGGCTTCGGCCAGGCGCGGCACATAGCCCAGGCAAGGCGCAGGCAGGCGCTCGGCCAGAGTGGCCAGATTGTCTTCAAGGCATGAGGTTTGCGGATCAATCAGATTGGCCACCCAGCCGGCCAGCGGCAGGCCATCGCGCAGGATCGCTTCGGCCGTGAGCACCGCCTGATTGATGCAGCCCAGACGCACGCCGACCACCAGAATCACCGGCAACTGCAGGGCAATCGCCAGATCAGACAGCGCCGCCTGCCCGGCCAGCGGCACGCGCCAGCCGCCCGCGCCTTCGACCAGGGTCAAGTCCGCACGCTTGTCCAGAATTGCCTGCACCGGCCCTTGCAGCGCCGCAACATCCAGCAACACACCGGCTTCGCGGGCAGCCAGGTGTGGGGCAATCGCCGGCTCGAAGGCCAGAGGATTGACCTCTTCATAACGCAGCGCCAGGGTGCATTCGCCAAGCAGCGCCAGAGCGTCGTCATTGCGTAGACCGTCCGCCGTGCGCACGCAACCGGAAGCCACCGGTTTGGCCGCCGCCGTGGACAGCCCGGCCAGCCGCGCGGCATGCAGCAGGCCGGCGGCGATGGTGGTTTTGCCGATTTCGGTATCGGTACCGGTGACAAAAAACGCTGCACTCATCTAGTAGTTTCCTTGCGCAGTACGCCGTAAACCACCTGATAGGTCGCCGGCAGGCCTCGGGGCTGGCGGAACCGCTCATAGGCATTGAGCAGCGCCAGCATGCGCGCCCGCCCGGTCAAACCGCCTGGCCGGCCGGGGTTGAGGTTATGCGCGCCGAGGGCTTTCAGTTCATGGGTCAGGCTGCGTACATCCGGGTAGTAGAGGGTTTCCGGGGTTGTCTGCAGGCTCAGCCGCGCTAGGCCGCTGGCGTCGCACAGGCGCTGATAATCCTCGAAGCGGCGGAATCGATTGACGTGCACAAAGCCATCCACCGCATGCCAGCTGTCGCTCAACTCCTGCAGGGTGCCAACACACAGGCTGCTAAAGGCCAGCACACCGCCAGGCTTGAGCACGCGTTCGGCTTCGCTAAGCACGGCGGAAAAATCCGCACACCACTGCAGCGCCAGACTGGAAAACAGCAGCTCGCAGGATGCATCGCGCAGCGGCAAACGCTCGGCATCGCCAGCAATAAACTGCTGCGCGCCGCCCAGTGGCCGAGCGTGCTGCAACATGCCTTCGGCAATATCCAAGGCCATACCCTGGCTGGCCGGAAAACGCTCGCCTAAAGCGCGGCTGAAATACCCGGTGCCGCTGCCCAGATCTAACCAACGTTGCGGGCTGATTGAGGCCGGCAACTGAGCCAGCAATTGCCGGCCAACATCGCGCTGCAAGGCGGCAACGCTGTCGTAGCTTTCCGCCGCGCGGGAGAAAGACGCGGCGACCTGGCGTTTGTCCGGCAGGCCGCCAGGCTGGAAGGCTTCACTCATCGGCTGGCCCGCCGTGCGCACTGGGCGACCTCTGCCACGGTGCGCACGGCGCACCCTACAACATCAATCATCGCCAGCCTCATGCAAAAAGGCCTGGATCGCCGCCGCCACTTCATGGGGGCGCTCCAGGGCGAAGGCGTGGCTGGCGTTATTAATTAAGCCAATTTCCACATCGGGCAACAGTTCCAGCAGCGCCGGCGCGGCCCCCGCAGGAACCAGCGCATCGGCACCTGCAAACAGATGCAGCTGCGGGCCGACAAAGGCTTGCAGCGCCGACCGCGTATCCAGGCTGGCAAGCAGATCCAGCCCGACCAACAGAATGGCGGACTGCGGTTGCGGAGCCGCACCGAGCAACTGCCGCGACAGGCCACGGGCATCCACAGCGCCTTGAGCGCATAGCAGGGCAAAACGCTTCAGGGTAGTGGACGCATCGGCGGCGCAGCCCTGACGGAAAGCATTAAACGTGTCGGCCGGCATAGCCGCTGGCCAGCTTGGCTCAGTAACAAAACGCAGATTACTGGCCAGGGTCAGCAAGCCGCTGCAACGCTCGCCACGACGCGCCGCCAGCTCAGCGGCGAGCATGCCGCCCAGAGACCAGCCACCAAGCCAGGCGTCCTGTGGAAGATTGGCGTCCAGCTCATCCAGCCAGTCGGCCGGATCGCTGGAGTCCAATAAAGGCAGCGGTTCGATCTGCACATGCAGACGCGGGTCGAGGCCACGCAAGGCATCGGCCAGAGGCTGCAACGGCGCAGTGCCGAGGCCCCAGCCGGGCAATAGAATCAGTCGATCACGCATGGCCTGCGCCCTCAGCCGTCAACAACGGCCAGCACTCGGCCAGGGCTTCCAGCAGCAGCTCCAACTGTTCCAGGCTATGGGCGGCGGACAGGGTCACGCGCAGGCGGGCGCTGCCAGCCGGCACGGTTGGCGGACGAATTGCCGTGACCAGCAAACCGCGCTCGCGCAGCATCTGCGACAGCTGCATCGCACGGCCACTATCGCCGATCAGGATTGGTTGAATCGGCGTGGCACTGTCCATCAGCTCCAGGCCGATGGCCTGGGCACCTTCGCGGAACCGTTTGATCAGGGCATTCAGGTGCTCGCGCCGCCAATGTTCACTGCGCAGCAACTCCAGGCTTTTCAGGGTGGCGCAGGCCAGCGCCGGCGGCTGGCTGGTGGTGTAGATATAGGGCCTGGCGAACTGCACCAGGGCTTCGATCAGATCGTCACTGCCGGCGACAAAGGCACCTGCCGTACCGAAGGCTTTGCCCAGGGTACCGACCAGCACCTGCACATCATCCAGGCCCAGGCCGAAGTGCTCGACAATCCCGCCGCCGGTGGCGCCCAGCGGGCCGAAACCATGGGCGTCATCCACCATCACCCAAGCATTGGCGCGACGCGCTTCGGCGCACAGCGAAGGCAGATCGGCCAGATCGCCGTCCATGCTGAATACGCCGTCGGTGACGATCAGGGTATTGCCGATGACCTTGCGCAGGCGATTGGCCAGGCTGACGCCATCGTTATGCAGGTAACGGGAAAAACGCGCGCCGCTGAGCAGGCCGGCATCCAGCAGGGACGCGTGGTTAAGCCGATCCTCCAGCACGCTATCGCCCTGCCCGACCAGCGCGGTGACCGCACCGAGGTTGGCCATATAGCCGGTGGAAAACAGCAGCGCGCGGGGGCGTCCGGTGAACTCGGCCAGCGCTTCTTCGAGCTGGTGATGTGGGGTACTGTGGCCGATCACCAGATGCGACGCACCGCCACCCACGCCCCATTTCTCAGCGCCGGCGCGCCAGGCCTCAACCACCTTTGGATGATTGGCCAGGCCCAGGTAATCGTTGGAGCAGAAGGCCAGCAGCTCACGGCCATCGACCATAACCAAAGGCCCCTGCGGCGATTCAAGCAGGGGACGTTGGCGATAGAGATTGGCGGCGCGGCGCTCGGCAAGGCGAGAGGATAGATCGAAGCTCATGGCAGCCCGGTTGGCTTTTGTAGGAGCGAGCTTGCTGGCGATCAGCGGCAAACGAAATCGCCGAGACGTCGGACCGCAGCAAGCTGGCTCCTACCGGTTCGAAGGGATTAGACCGCGGCGTTATAGAACAGCTTGGAATCGCGCTGTTCGACCAGGGCCTGCTCAATGGCGGCCTGGTGCACTTCGTCAGCATGTTCTTCGCGCTCTTCCGGCTTGATGCCGAGGCGGGCGAACAGCTGCATGTCCTGATTGGCTTGCGGGTTGGCGGTGGTCAGCAGTTTTTCACCGTAGAAAATCGAGTTGGCGCCAGCGAAGAACGCCAGGGCCTGCATCTGCTCATTCATCGCCTCGCGGCCGGCGGACAGGCGCACGTGCGACTGCGGCATCATGATCCGCGCGACGGCGAGCATGCGGATAAAGTCGAAGGGATCGACATCCTGCTCATCGGCCAGCGGCGTGCCTTTGACTTTCACCAGCATATTGATCGGCACCGACTCCGGATGCTCCGGCAGGTTGGCCAGTTGAATCAGCAGCCCGGCGCGGTCGTCCAGCGACTCGCCCATACCGAGGATGCCGCCGGAACAGATCTTCATCCCCGAGTCACGTACATAGGCCAGGGTTTCCAAGCGCTCGCCATAGGTGCGGGTGGTGATGATATTGCCGTAGAACTCAGGAGAGGTATCCAGGTTGTGGTTGTAGTAATCGAGGCCGGCAGCGGCAAGGGCCTGGGTCTGCTCTTTATCCAGTTTGCCCAGGGTCATGCAGGTTTCCAGCCCCAGGGCTTTGACGCCTTCGACCATCTTCAGCACGTAGGGCATGTCCTTGGCCGACGGATGCTTCCACGCCGCACCCATGCAGAAACGGGTGGAACCGATGGCCTTGGCTTCGGCGGCGGCCTCCAGCACTTTCTGCACTTCCAGCAGTTTTTCCTTTTCCAGACCGGTGTTGTAGTGGCCGGACTGCGGGCAGTATTTGCAGTCTTCCGGGCAGGCGCCGGTCTTGATCGATAGCAGGGTCGAGACCTGCACGCGGTTCTGGTCGAAGTGCACGCGGTGCACAGTCTGCGCCTGGAACAGCAGGTCGTTGAACGGTTGCTCGAAGAGCGCCTTGACCTCATTCAGAGTCCAGTCGTGACGCAGGTTGGCGGCGGTGGTTGCGCTCATCGGTAATTCCTTATTGTTGGCTGCACCCTGCTAGATTCAGCGGACGCGACACGGATGTTCGGCATAGTTATGGAAGGCGTATGCGCTGTCAACCCAACTCACAACACCAGGTTTACAACTGGTTAAAACGCAAACAATCCTGCTTGTTATGCGATGAAGCCGCAGACGCCGCACTGGCCATCTGCACCAGCTGCGAAGCCGAGCTGCCCTGGCTCGGCGGGCATTGCCTGGTCTGCGCCCTGCCGCTACCCAGCCAAGGCCTGGTATGTGGGGCCTGCCTGAAAAAGCCGCCGAGCTTTAGCAAAGTTGAAGTGCCCTGGCGCTACGCCTTCCCCATCGACAGCCTGATTACCCGCTTCAAGCATCAGGCCAAGTGGCCATTGGGACGTCTGCTCGGTGAGCTTTTGTCACACCACCTGCTGCATGCCTTCGATGAAGGGCTAAGCAAACCCGACCTGTTGCTGCCCGTACCGCTGGCGAACAAACGCCAACGCCAGCGCGGCTTTAATCAGGCCGGTCTGCTCTGTGAATGGTTAAGTCCCTTGCTGCAAGTGCCGTTGCAGGCACACTGGCTGCAGCGGGTTATCGACACCCCGGCACAACAGCAGCTGGACGCCGCCACGCGCAAACGCAACCTGCGCAAGGCCTTTGCCCTGACGCCGGGCAGTGCAGTCAGCGGCCTGCATGTGGCGCTGGTCGATGATGTGCTGACCACCGGCGCCACCGCCGAAAGCCTGGCGCGGCTCTTAAAGAAGGCCGGCGCAGCGCGGGTTGATGTGTACTGCCTGGCGCGCACACCGAAACCTGGCGACTGAGCGGCTAACGGCGGTTAAGGGTTACACTTTGCGGCCCACCTGCTGGAGTCACCCATGTCCCATCCATTTGCCGCACTCACACCCGACTTGGTGCTGGATGCCGTGGAGAGCATCGGCTACCTCAGCGACGCCCGCGTACTGGCGCTGAACAGCTATGAAAATCGCGTCTACCAGGTGGGCATCGAGGACGAAACGCCGCTGATCGCCAAGTTCTATCGCCCAGACCGCTGGACCGATGAAGCGATTCGCGAAGAGCACAGCTTCACCTTCGAGCTGGCCGAGTGCGAAGTACCGGTGGTTGCGCCACTGGTACGCGACGGCGAAACCCTTTTCAGTTACCAGGGCTTTCGCTTCGCCCTGTTTCCGCGCCGTTGCGGCCGAGCGCCGGAGCCTGGCAACCTCGACCAACTGTATCGTCTCGGCCAACTGCTCGGCCGCCTGCATGCGGTCGGCTCACTCAAGCCGTTTGCCCACCGTGAAGCCCTGCAGGTGAGTAACTTCGGCCATGCATCGCTGGCCACCCTGCTTGATGGCAACTTTATTCCGCGCAGCCTGCTACCGGCCTACGAGTCGGTGGCGCGGGATCTGCTCAAGCGCCTGGATACGCTGTTCGCCGCCCACCCGGTGCAGGCGATTCGCCTGCATGGCGACTGCCACCCGGGCAACCTGCTGTGCCGCGACGACACCTTCCATATGGTCGACCTCGACGACTGCCGTATGGGCCCGGCCGTGCAGGACTTGTGGATGATGCTCGCTGGTGAGCGCCACGAACGCCTCGGCCAGCTGTCGGAGCTGATGGATGGCTATCAGGAGTTTCACGACTTCAACCCGCGCGAACTGCCACTGATCGAAGGCCTGCGCACCCTGCGCCTGATGCATTACAGCGCCTGGCTGGCACGGCGCTGGGACGACCCGGCTTTCCCCATGAGCTTCCCCTGGTTCGGCAGCGAGCGTTACTGGGGCGATCAGGTTTTGATCCTGCGTGAGCAGCTGTCGGCGCTGGACGAAGAGCCGCTCAAGCTGTTTTGACACTGCTTATGTAATCCGGGAATGGCGCCCCCGGATTGCATCCAGGCTACAGGACTGACTTGTAGGGTGCGCCGCGCGCACCAAGAACCCTCGGCCATGCAGTCCGTAGCCTGGATAAGCGCAGCGCAATCCGGGATAGCACTCCCGGATTGCGCCAAGGCTTATCCGGGCTACAGGACTGACCACTACAGTTAGCCCTGTAGCCGTAACGTCTTTGTTACAGCCAAGTGGCCTAGGGCGCCGAAGAAAATCCTGCCCATCCAGACAAGCCCGCACCATGCCGACTAGAATCGCAAGCCTCTCGTTAGCAGCCTAAGCAAGGACCCTGCATGGCCACCGCTAACCCGCGCCGCGGGTATATTCTCGGCCTGACCGCCTACATTATCTGGGGCTTGTTCCCGCTCTATTTCAAAGCGATCCAGAGCGTGCCGGCGCTGGAGATCATCGTTCATCGCGCACTCTGGTCCGCGCTGTTCGGCGCGCTGTTGCTGCTGGTGTGGAAGCATCCCGGCTGGCTGCGCGAACTGCTGAATAACCCCAAACGCTTTGCCGTACTGGCCTTGAGCTGTGTGCTGATCGCCAGCAACTGGCTGGTGTATGTGTGGGCGGTGAATAACGAACGCATGCTTGAGGCCAGCCTGGGCTATTACATCAATCCGTTGGTCAATGTGCTGCTGGGCATGCTGATTCTCGGCGAGCGTTTGCGCCGCCTGCAGTGGCTGGCCGTGGCCCTGGCCGCGCTGGGCGTGCTGCAGCAGTTGTGGCAGGTGGGCAGCATTCCGTGGGTGTCGCTGGTGCTGGCGCTGACCTTTGGCTTTTATGGGCTGATCCGCAAACAGGCGCCGGTTGCCGCGCTGCCCGGCCTGGTCGTGGAAACCTGGCTGCTGCTGCCGCTGGCGCTTGGCTGGTTAATCCTGCACCCGGTCGCGATGAGCACCCAGGCTGATTTCTGGAGCACCCCGGAAGCGCTCTGGCTGAGCGCCGCCGGGCCGATCACCCTGGTGCCGCTAGTATGTTTCAACGCCGCCGCCCGCCATCTGCCCTACACCACCCTGGGCTTTCTGCAGTACCTGGCGCCGACCCTGGTGCTGTTGCAGGCGATCTTTCTGTTTGACGAGCATTTCGACCCAAGCAAACTGCTGGCCTTTATCTGCATCTGGGCGGGTTTGGCGATCTACAGCGTGGATGCCTGGCTGAGCCTGCGCAAACGCCAGGCGGTATAAAAGCGGCTGAATGCTGTATGGCGGGATCAGGGGCCATATAGGTAGGGTGCGCCGTGCGCACCAACTCTGGCTCAGGCTCTGGCCTCAACTTCAGCGGCAGATTCTTGGTGCGCACGGCACACCCTACAAAGCCCGGCCATCTACCCTTAGCGGCGAACCAAGAGCAACACGGCATCAGGACATCGCCTAAAAAACAACCAATCCCATGCAGCGGGCACTGCACCTGGCCTGCAGCCAGTTGCCCCCGGCTTATCCACAGAAGCATCCCCGGCCTTTGTGCACAACCAGCTTCTAAGTGCTTAAAAAATAAGCACTTAGCAAAAAGCCCCGGGGCACTAGGCAGTGCTCCGGGGCTCCTCATGCTACGCACAGAGTTATCCACATCGATCGTGGATAACCCTCGACGTTACTCTTCAGCCTGCAGCTTTAGCTCCACCATCAGATCATCAGCCAGGGTTTCCAGGTGCGTCTGCAACTGCTCTAGGCTCAGGCTCTGCGGCACGCCCAGCACAGCCTGGGCCTGGAACAGCAGCTCGCCACTCATGGGCGCCGGCACCACCTCGGTGTTCAGGCTTTCCAAGTTGACCCCGTGGCTGCTGAGCAGGCGGGTGATATCGCGCACAATGCCTGGGCGATCATTGCCCACCAGCTCCAGGCGAATGGCCTGCCAAACCGTTACCGGTTCGGTGCCGCCAGCGGCGATCTGCACGCGGATGCCCTGCGCCTGTAAGGCTTCCAGCGCGGTAACCAGGCCCGAGTGCGCATCCAGCGGCACATCGACCCGCAGGATTCCGGCGAACTGCCCGGCCATGCGCGACATTCGGCTTTCCAGCCAGTTACCACCGTGCTCGCTGATGCACTGGGCGATGCGCTCGACCAGCCCCGGCTGATCCTGGGCAATAACCGTCAATACCAGATGGTCCATGAACAACTCCTTAATACGAGTCTTATTTGAGCGCTAGCCAATAGGTAAAAAACACCTCATCACGCACATAACCCAGGCGTTCGTAGAGGGCTTGTCCTGGCAGATTGCTCTTTGCCGTCTCCAACTGCAAACCGCACGCACCAGTAGCCTCGGCATGGGCGCGAGCGGCGTTCATCAGCGCCTCGCCCACGCCTTGGCGGCGCGCCTGTTCGCTGACATACAGGTCACTCAGCAGCCAGGCCGGCTGAAGCGCCAGCGAGGAAAAAAATGCATACAGCTGAACAAAGCCCAGCGCCGCACCTTGTGCATCACGGGCCAGCAGAATGATCGAGTCATTGTTGCGCAGGCGCGCGGCGAGAAAATCCCGCACCTGCGCCTGAGGTTTGGCCACCTCGTAGAAGCGCAGGTACGCGCCAAACAGCTCGGCCAGTTCATCCAGATCCACGGCAGTGGCTGCCTGTATATGCATGGTAATCACACTCAATAACCGGTGGAGCAGCAGTATAGGCAGACGCACCTATAGCAGTAGATCGAGAAAAACACGCAATAAACTGTGTACTGTTTTTTATTTTTTATGAAACAATATTCAAATCTTACCGCGACAATACGTCACTCACAGTGACTGCAAAGCACTTCTTGGTCGCAGAGCGACGCGCACCCACTGATTTTCCCCGGATCTTGATGTAGTATGCCGCGCCTCGGACTACAAGACGTATTTCCCATGTCCGACGCGGCTATTGAGTAGAGCTGAGCAGAGTGAGGCAAGTGATGACTGAACGCGTTCAAGTAGGCAGCCTGCAGGTTGCCAAAGTGCTGTTCGACTTCGTGAATAACGAAGCCATCCCCGGTACCGGCAT
>DASRUM010000040.1:0-6189 GCA_035655415.1 Pseudomonas sp. | reverse complement strand
CACCATCACGCTGGCAAACAGCGCAGTCACGCCTTCGAGCAGTTCACGCTGCGCGCCGCTGACATCAATCAAATACGCCGCCAACGCCCAGGTGCCCGCGCCGGCCAGCAGCGCCAGACCCCAGCCGATATGCACGCTGCGCACCGCCTGTTGCTGACCGGTGTTGCGCAGGAAAGCGAGAATCGCCGCCAGCACCAGAATCGCCTCCAGCCCTTCACGCAGCAGAATCAGCAGGCTGGAGAAGAAACTCAGCGAATCCGACAGACCATCGCTGTCGAGCAACGCGGTGGAAGTCGCCAGCTCGGCCTTGGCCTCCTCCAGCCGTTGTGCCGCCTGCGGCACCGACAGGCCATCCTGCAGCGCCTGGCGGTAGCCCATCAGCGCTCGCTCGGTGGTCTTGCGCTGCACCGAGTCAAGGTTGTCCAGAGCGCTTTCGACCAGCTCGAAGCCTTCCAGATAGGCACCGACGGAGAGGTCATAGGCCTGCTCGTGATCACCGGCGCGGTAGGCCGCCAGGCTCTGCTCCAGGGTCGCGCGGGTGTGTTCGATCAATTGCAGCGGGCCGCGTTGCTGCGCTGGCGGCTGCGCACGCTGGGCACGGAAACGCGCAGCCGCCTCCTCGCCCTGTGCTGCTGCCACTTCATCCGGCGTCATACCGGCCAGCGCCGACAAGCTGAACGGCTCGCCTGCGGCAACCGGCTCGGCGCTGAAGCCGGCGATATAACTGGCCAAATCCCAGCGCTGGCGCTCATCCAGCTGATCGGCAAAGGCCGCCATATCGGTGCCATCGATACCCAGGCCGATGGTGTTGAACAGGTCATAAAGGCTCAACCGGTTGAGCCGCGCCAGATCGCGCAGGTTGGCCGGCGGCGGTTCCAGGCCGATGCCCGCCGGCCCGTCACCCGCGCCGCTGTCGCCATGGCAGACGCTGCAATGCTGGGCGAACAACGGCGCGCCACGGCTGGGGTCGGGCGTAATCGCCGGGGTCTGGCTGACGCCATAGGCCGTAGCCAGGGTCGCGGACAACTGCCGCGCCTGCTGAGCGACCTGGCTGCCCTCGACACGCTGTTCAATGCCCTGGCGCAGGCTGGCCACGCCCTGTTGCAACTCGGCCTGTTCGTTACGCGCTGGCAGCGCAACGATCAGACCTTGCAGTACAGTAAGAAACTCCAGCTGCTCGCGGTATTCGCCGGAGTCGATCACCTGACCATTGGCCACGGTGGCAGGATAGTCAGCGCCCAGGTAACCGAGCAGATGCAGAGCTTGCGCCGCGCCCTCGATGGGCTCGGCCATAACAGCCAGGCTGCAGAGTGCCAACACCGGCACCAGCAACCAACTGCAGAAACGCAATACGGAAGTCATATAGGACTTGATCCCAAATACGAATGGATGACATTAGATTGTTACCCTCCTAACGACTTTCCTCAACCACTGATCGACCATGGCCCGCGACGGATCGTCGCAACGGCGCAGGAGTGATGCGATGAGTTTTTGGCAACGCCTGGAAGAACCAGCGCATGTTGTGGTCTGTGGCGCCAGCCGGGGAATTGGCCTGGCGCTGACCACACAATTGCTCGCCCGCGACGATGTCGCCGGGGTCTGGGCCATCGCCCGCCAGGCCAGTCAGGCGCCCGGCCTGATGGAGATGACAGCGCAATATGGCCAACGCCTGCACTACCTGGATGTGGATGTATGCGATGAACAAGCGCTGAGCGAGCTGGCCGCGCAATTGCGCGCTGCCATCCCGCGTCTACATCTGCTGCTGTGCACGGTTGGCGTGCTGCAGGACGGCGCGGCAAAGGCCGAGAAGGGTTTGGCGCAGATCAATCTTGTGGGGCTGCTGGCGACCTTTCAGCGCAACAGCTTTGCACCGATCCTGCTGCTCAAGCACCTGTTGCCGCTGCTACGCGGTCAGCATGCCTGCACGGTGGCGGCGCTGTCGGCGCGGGTCGGTTCGATTGGCGACAATCGCCTCGGCGGCTGGTACAGCTACCGCGCCAGCAAAGCCGCACTGAACCAGTTGCTGCACACTGCAAGCATCGAGTTGAGCCGCCTTAACCCCAACAGCTGCGTGCTCAGCCTGCATCCTGGTACGACCGACACCGAACTGTCGAAACCCTTCCAGGCCAATGTGCCGGCCGACAAGCTGTTTACCCCGAGCTATTCAGCCGAGTGCCTGCTGGCGCAGATCGAACAGCATGGCCCGGCGCAGACTGGCACGTTCTGGGGCTGGGACGGCCAGCCGATTCCCTGGTAACTCAACCCGCGCAGTTCAGACCGGCGCGCGGCGCACGCTGGCCAGCAATGCCGCCGCACCGACAAACAGCGCGCCGAAGGTGCGGTTCATCAGCTTCTGCTGACGTGGCGAACGCAGCGCGCCCAGCACCCGTGCAGCCAGGCCGGTGTAGCCGGCCATAACGATCAGGTCGACGCAGATCATGGTCACGCCCATCACCAGGTACTGCATCAGCAGCGGCGCCTGTGGATTGAGGAACTGCGGCAGCACCGCGAGCATAAAGACAATCGCCTTGGGGTTACTGAAGTTGACCAGAAAACCGCGCAACACCAAGGTCAGCGGCCGGCCGATGGGGCGCTCGGTCTGCGCCGTCATATCACTGGGCAGCGCCTGCCACTGGCGATAGCCGAGGTACACCAGATAGACCACGCCAAACCATTTGATCAGGCTGAAGGCCAGCTCCGATGCCGCCAGAATCGCCCCGACACCGGCGGCCACGATGGCAATCTGCAAAGCCAGGCCCAGCTGCAGGCCCAGGGCATTCCAGTAGCCGCGCAGAAAGCCGTATTGCAAGCCGGCGGACATCGAGGCAATCGCCCCGGCGCCCGGCGACAGGCTGATGACCCAACAGGCCACAAAGAACGCAAGCCAGGTTTCCAGTGCCATGGCACTTCTCCATTAACAGACAGCGGAATAAAAAGGGGTAGGCCATCTAGCCTACCCCTTGTCAGTTACCGCGCCCAGCCTGTCGATCAGCTCGGCAAGTCTTTACGCAGTTGCACCGACTCCGGCTCTGCTTCCTTGCGGGCCCGTGCGCGGGCCACACGCATGCGGATATTGACCGCTTCCACGGCCAGAGAGAAGGCCATGGCGAAGTACACATACCCCTTCGGCACATGCACGCCGAAGGCTTCGGCAACCAGCACAGTACCGACCACGATCAGGAACGACAGGGCGAGGATTTTCAGGCTCGGGTGCTTGTCGATAAAGTCGCTGATGGTGCCTGCCGACAGCATCATCACGATCACCGAGATGACGATGGCCGCGACCATGACCGGCACGTTGTCGACCAGGCCGACCGCAGTGATTACCGAGTCGAGGGAGAAGACGATGTCGATGATCGCGATCTGCACGATGATGCCCATAAAGCCGTAGGCCTTGCCGCCGGCAGCCTGAACTTCTTCTTCGCCTTCCAGGCTGTGGAAGATCTCGGCAGTGCTCTTCCACAACAGGAACAGGCCACCGAAGAGCAGGATCAGGTCACGCCCGGAGAAGCCTTGATCGAACACATGGAACAGGTCGGCCGTCAGGCGCATCACCCAGCTGATCGACAGCAGCAGCAGAATCCGCGTACCCATCGCCAAGGCCAAGCCGAAGAAGCGCGCCTTGGGTTGCTGATGCTTGGGCAGACGACTGACCAGGATCGAGATAAAGATGATGTTGTCGATGCCCAGGACAATTTCCAGGGCGGTCAGGGTCAGAAATGCGACCCAGAGTTCAGGGCTGGCCAGCCATTCCATAGGGATTAACTCTCGCTAGTACGTACAGGTGGGATGTCGCCACTGCGCCAGCGGCGCAAGGCTTTTTGAAAAAATAGGCTATTGGGGATCTGCACCCAGGCGCCAGGTGCATCACCGCTGAGATCTTCCAGGGTTGTGTAGAACAGATTGATCGCCACCACCCGGCCGCGCACTCCTGGTTTGTCAGCGCTTTCCAGCACTTCGACGCATTCGCCGATGCGAAATGGCCCCATGGCGAAGATCAGCAGCGCACAGAACATGTTGGACAACACGCTCCAGATCGCGAAGAACGCGACTGCAGCCACCGCCGCAAAGCCGGTAAGCGCGGTCCACAGCACCTGTGCCGACACCCCCAGGCGTTCCAGCACGAGCATGAATGCGCTACCCACAATCAACCAACGCAGCAGACCGCGCAGGGGCATCAGCAATTCGGCCGGCAGCTGCGGGTAGCGTTTGCCGAGTCGGGTGATGCCGCGGGTGAGGATGCGCTGGAACAGCCAGGCCAGCAGCACAATCAGGATGATCTGACCGGTGCGCAGCAACGGCTCTTGCCAGGTCATCAGCCATTCCAGGGTCGGCAGGGCGATATTCAACTGGCGGCCTCCAGCTCGGCTTGCAGGGATTCGAGGGTTTCCAGCGCGAGCATCCAGCGCTCCTCAAGATCGGCTTCGCGGCTTTTCAGCTTGGCCCGCTCGGCCAGGGCGTCGCGCAGCTCATCCTTGCGCGCGGCTTCGTAGATGTCGCTGTCACCCAGACGCGCTTCAACGGCGGCGAGCTTCTCATGCAACTGCCCCAGCTCTTTCTCCAGCTTGTCGGCTTCGCGCTTGTGCGGCGCCAACTGCTGACGCAAGGCCGCTGCGGCCTGGCGCTGAACGCGCTTGTCGGCTTTATCCGGATTGCTCTCGCCACCGCTCGTCGGCGCCTGCCGCGTGCGGTAATCCACCAGCCAGCGGGCGTAGTCTTCCAGATCACCGTCGAACGGCAGCACCTGACCATCGGCGACCAGCAGGAACTCGTCAGTGGTGCTTTTCAGCATATGGCGATCGTGCGACACCACCACCACTGCGCCGCTAAATTCCTGCAGCGCCATGGTCAGCGCCAGGCGCATTTCCAGGTCGAGGTGGTTGGTCGGCTCATCCAGCAGCAGCAGGTTAGGCTTGCCCCAGGCAATCAGCGCCAAGGCCAGACGGGCTTTCTCACCGCCGGAGAAATTCAGCACCGGCTAGTCGCAACGTGGGCCGCGGAAGTCGAAGCCGCCGAGGAAGTCACGCAGGGTCTGCTCGCGCTCGGTCGGCGCCAGACGCTGGAAGTGCAGCAGCGGGCTGGCCTTGTCATCCAGGGCATCGAGCTGATGCTGGGCAAAGTAGCCGACCACCAGATTCTCGCCGCGCTGCAGATGGCCGCTGATGGGCTGCAGCTCGTTCGACAGGTTCTTGATCAGGGTCGACTTACCCGCACCGTTCGGCCCGAGCAGGCCCAGGCGCGCGCCGGGCGCGAGGTTCAGTTTGACCTTCTCCAGCACCACCTTGTCGCCATAACCGAGGCGGCCTTCGCTCAGACTGAGCAGCGGGCTAGAAATCTTGTCGGCCTCACGGAAGCTGAAGTCAAACGGCGAATCGACATGCGCCGCCGACAGCTCTTCCATGCGCTCAAGCGCCTTGATCCGGCTCTGCGCCTGGCGCGCCTTGGTGGCCTGGGCCTTGAAGCGGGCGATGTACTTTTCCATGTGCGCGCGCTGCACCTGCTGCTTCTCGTACGCCTGTTGCTGCTGCGCCAGTCGCTCGGCACGGGTGCGCTCGAAGGCCGAATAGCCGCCGCGATAGAGGGTCAGTTTCTGCTGATCGAGGTGGGCAACGTGGTCCACTACGGCATCCAGGAAATCGCGGTCATGGGAGATCAGCAGCAAGGTACCGGGGTAACCTTTCAGCCAGCTTTCCAGCCAGAGAATCGCGTCGAGATCGAGGTGGTTGGTCGGCTCGTCGAGCAGCAGCAGATCGGACGGGCACATCAGCGCCTGCGCCAGGTTCAGGCGCATACGCCAGCCACCGGAGAAGTCGCCGACGCGACGGTCCATCTGCGCACTGTCGAAACCCAGGCCGGCGAGCAGTTTGCGCGCACGGGCATCGGCGCTGTAGCCGTCGAGGGTATCGAGCTCGGTGTGCAAACGCGCCACTGCGGCGCCGTCATGCGCGGCTTCGGCCACGACCAATTCGGCCTGCACCTTGCGCAGTTGCAGGTCGCCATCGAGTACATAATCGACCGCCTGGCGCTCGACCGCATCGATCTCCTGGCGCATATGCGCGACGCGCCAATCGACTGGGATCAGGCAGTCGCCCGCGTCCGCACTCAGCTCGCCACGAAACAGGGCAAACAGGCTGGATTTGCCGGCGCCGTTAGCGCCGATCAGGCCGGCTTTGTGGCCGGGGTGCAGGG
>DASRUM010000039.1:0-81884 GCA_035655415.1 Pseudomonas sp. | reverse complement strand
GCGCCAGCAGCCACCAGATACCCAGCAGCGGCAGGCTGTAGAGCACGATCAACCAGGCAGGAAAGAGGATCACCCGCCAGTCACGCGGCGTCTCGTAGCGCATCTGACCTTCGACAAAAAAGCTGTGGTGATCGCCCGTGTGGCGCTTGTAGAACAGTTGACCGAAGCGCGTCTTGTTGTGCCCCAGGCGCTTGTGCACCTGGTACTCGCCCCAGCTGAAGAACACCAGGCTCAGCGGCACCAGCAGCCATTGCCAGAGCGCCACCGCGTCCAGCGTGCGCCACAGCAGACTAATGCAGGTCAGGCCGTAAGCCAGCACAAAGACGGCATGCAGCCAGGGGTTGTACAGCGGGTGGATGGCATCCCGATAACGTGTGCGGAAAGTCTGGGCATTGTCGTTGTTATAGGCCACGGCATTACTCCTGTGCGGATTGACAGCAGTCTAGGCGCGGCCAGATCATTCGAATAATGGATATTTAAAAAGAGCATTATTCTTGATAACGAATTTGTGTCAGCTCGACCTCAATCTGCTGCTGGTCTTCGATGCGCTGATGCAGGAAGGCAACCTGACCCGCGCCGCCGAGCGCCTGCACCTAAGCCAGTCGACGGTGAGCAATGCCCTCGCCCGCCTGCGCCAGCAACTGGGTGAAGAGCTGTTCCAGCGCACCGCCCGCGGCATGACCCCCACCGCCCGCGCCCAGGCCCTCTATGTACCAGTGCGTCAGGCCCTGCGCCTGCTGCAGACCGGCCTGGGCCCGGCCGAGCCGTTTGATCCACAAACGCCGCATGCCTTCAGCCTGTCGCTTAACGACTACGCGCAAGCCGCGCTGCTGCCCATGTTGCAGGCACATTTGGCGCGCAATGCCGCGCAGGTCGAGCTGCTGGTGCAAGCCGATGATGCCGACAGCCTGGTACAGCGTCTGGAAAGCGGCGCGCTGGACCTGGCCATCGACTATCTGCACTTCGATTCGCCCGACCTGCACTACACGCCGCTGCGCGAAGAACCGCTGGTGGCCATCGGCCGCGCCGGCCACCCGGCCTTTTCCGACGGGCTGAGCCTGGAGGATTACCAACAGGCGCGGCATATCACGGTTACGCCGCGAGCCGGGCGTGGTTCGCCGCTGGAAATCGTCCTCGGCTCGGCCAGGGTGCGACGACAGGCGGCGTTGCATTTGCCCAACTACCTGCCAATCCCAGCCATCGTTGCTCAGACCGATCTGCTCGGCACCGTGCCTGCGCGCCTGGCCCAAGCGTTCGCCCCAGTGCATGCGCTGGAAATCGCGCCGCTGCCCTTCGATATGCCGCCGGTGCAGGTCAGCCTGATCTGGCACCACCAGCAGCACCTCGACCCGGCACACGCCTGGCTGCGCCAGCGACTGATTGAGCTGCTCGACTGAAATACAAACGCAATCAAAGCGTCACAGTCACTACATAAGGGCAGCGGACACTGCTGCCATGAGCACAGCTTCCCTGCATATCGCGCTGATCAGCGAAACCTTCCCGCCGGAAATCAACGGCGTGGCCAACACCCTCGGTCGCCTGGTCGATGGCCTGCGCGGCCGTGGCCATCGCGTGCAACTGGTGCGTCCGCGACAGAGCGTCGACCCGCGCGGCGCTGCCGATCAGGATTTATCGCTAACCCGTGGCTGGCCGCTGCCCGGCTACCCCGGTTTGCAGTGGGGTCAGTCGTCGATGCACAAGCTGCTGCGCAACTGGCAACGGCAGCGCCCGGATGTGCTGTATATCGCCACCGAAGGGCCGCTGGGACTGTCCGCCCTGCGCGCCGCGCGGCGCTTGCAGATCCCGGTGGTCAGCGGTTTTCACACCAACTTCCAGCAGTACACCGGGCATTACGGTGTCGGCCTGCTGACCCGCGCCCTGACCAATTACCTGCGCTGGTTCCATAACCGCTCGCAGATGACCCTGGTGCCCAGTGTCAGTCAGCAGATCGAACTGCAGCGGCGTGGTTTCGACAATCTGGAACTGCTCTCGCGGGGCGTCGACAGCCAGCTGTTCCACCCGACCAAACGCTGCACAGCTTTGCGCGAGCGCTGGGGCCTGGCGGAACAGGACATCGCCATCCTGCATGTCGGGCGCCTGGCCGCAGAAAAGAACCTGGCCCTGCTCAGCAAGAGCTTTCAGGCGCTGCAACAGGCGCACCCGCAACGGCGGCTGAAACTGATTCTGGTCGGCGACGGTCCGCAGCGCGCCAGCCTGCAGCAGCAACTGCCTGATGCGATGTTCTGCGGCCTGCAACGCGGCGAAGAGCTGGCGGCGCATTACGCCTCGGGCGATCTGTTTGTGTTTCACAGCCTGTCGGAAACCTTCGGCAATGTGGTGCTCGAAGCCCTGGCCTCCGGGCTTGGTGTGGTGGCGTTTGATCAGGCGGCGGCCGCGCAACATATCCGCCACGGGCATAACGGCGCGCTGGCGGTGGCCGAAGATGAGCAAGGCTTTATCGACGCCGCCAGCTGGCTGCTGACCGACCACGAGGGCCTGCGCCGGGTGCGCCTGAATGCCCGCCTACATGCCTCGCGTCAGGGCTGGCCGGCGATTGTCGAGCTGTTCGAGCAGCATCTGCGCAGTGCCATGCAGCCTGCGCAAGCGTTGCCTGCCGGCAGAACGCAGCATTGAAGAGGAACGGAAAGCTCCGTTCCTACAACAGCACATCCAGACGCCTGATCAGCTGCACACCCTGAGCGCTGATCGCCGCGCCGTAAGCCAGCACTTCCACACCGGCGCTCACCGCTTCACGCAAAGCAGCGGCGTAGGCCGGGTCGATTTCCTCGGCCGGGCGCACGGCATCAATGTCCGTCAGGTTCACGCAATACAACTGCACCGCGCGTATCCCTTCACGGGCCAATACAGCCAGTTCGCGCAGGTGTTTGCTGCCGCGCTCGGTGCGCGCGTCGGGAAAGGCGGCTACGCGAATGCCTTCGAACCCCAGGGTAACGCTCTTAACTTCGACAAACGCCGCGCCTGTTGGGTAGTCCAGACGAAAGTCGATACGGCTGCGCTCCTGCCCGTAGGCCACTTCACGTTTGAGACTGGTAAAACCGTTCAGCTCAGCGATCAGCCCGGCGCGCAACGCCTCCTCCACCAGGGCATTGGCGCGCCCGGTGTTGATCACCGCCAGACGGCCGTGGGGCGTTTCGCCGATTTCCCAGGTGCCCGGCAGCTTGCGTTTGGGGTCATTGCTGCGGCTAAACCAGACTTTTGAGTTTTCGGCCATGCAGTTGAGCATCGAACCGGTATTGGGGCAGTGAATACACAGCAGCTCGCCGCTGGTGGTCTCGATATCGGCGAGAAAGCGCTTATAGCGGCGCAGAAGCCGCCCTTCCTCCAGCGGCGGATCAAACTGCATGGGACTGCCAGCTGATCAGGCCACGCTTGATCCGCTCCACCGCCTGCTGCAGGCGCGGCAGGTCCTGGGTGTAGGCAAAGCGCACATGCTGCGCGGCCTGATAGCGACCGAAATCCAGACCGGGGGTAAAGGCCACATGCTCGGTTTCCAGAAAGTGCTGGCAAAAGGCAAAGGCATCACCACCAAAGGCGCTGATATCGGCATATAGATAGAAGGCGCCTTCTGGCTCCACGGCGATCTTGAAGCCCAGCTCACGCAACGCCGGCAGCAGGAAATCGCGGCGGCGCTGGAACTCGTGGCGGCGCTGTTCGAGGATGTCCAGGGTCTGCGGCTGGAAGCACGCCAGCGCGGCATGCTGAGCCATGCTCGGCGCGCTGATATAGAGGTTCTGCGCCAGTTTCTCCAGTTCCGGCACGGCGGCTGGCGGTGCCACCAACCAGCCCAGGCGCCAGCCGGTCATGCCGAAATACTTGGAAAAACTATTGAGTACAAAGGCGTCGTCGTCCACTTCCAGCACGCTGGCCGCGTCCACGCCGTAGGTCAGGCCGTGGTAGATCTCATCCACCACCAGATGGCCGCCACGCTCCTTCAGTGCCTGCGACAGCCCGCCCAGCTCATCACGGCTAAGCAAGGTTCCGGTCGGGTTGGCCGGCGATGCCACCAGCGCGCCGACGCTGTCCTGATCCCAATAGCGCTCGATAAGGTCGGGCGTCAGCTGATAACGCACATCCGGGCCAACCGGCACCAGCTGCGCCGCGCCTTCGACCAGGCGTAGAAAGTGGCGGTTGCAGGGGTAACCGGGATCGGCCAGCAGCCAGTGCTTGCCGGGGTCGACCAGCAGGCTGGTGGCCAGCAGCAAGGCGCCCGAACCGCCGGGCGTAATCAGGATGCGCTCTGGGTCTATGCTTAGTCGATGACGTTGCGCGTAGAAGCCGGCAATCGCTTCACGCAGAGCCGGCAGGCCGCGCGCGGCGGTGTAGCGGGTATGCCCATTGGCCAGAGCCGCCTGCCCGGCAGCGACAATCGGCGCGGCGGTGGTGAAGTCCGGCTCGCCGATTTCCAGGTGAATCACATCATGGCCGTCGGCCTGCAGCTGATTGGCACGGGCCAACAGCGCCATCACGTAAAAAGGTTCTATGGCGCGGCTGCGCGCACTGTAGGACTGGGCCATGGGACTGTCTGCGTGGGAGATAAGCCGCGGATTCTAAAGCATACCCGGCGCAACCACGACAACCGGGAGTGGCGCAGGCCGAGTTGTTCTGGTAAGTTCGCCCGCTTGCAGCCGCAGGGCCAGTTCTACTCGACGTAGAACGGGCAAGGGACACCGTCCTGCGCAGTGGATTAGAAGAGTGAGAGGCGGTCATCCATGCCCACCAAAGCAAAAGCAAAAAGCAGCCAACTGACTCGTGGTTTCGAGCCCTATAAAGAAACAAAGGGTGAGGAATACATGGGTGAGCCGATGCGCGCCCACTTCACCGGCATCCTCAACAAGTGGAAGCTGGAATTGATGCAGGAAGTTGATCGTACTGTGCACCATATGCAGGACGAAGCAGCCAACTTCCCCGATCCGGCGGATCGCGCCAGCCAGGAAGAAGAATTCAGCCTGGAACTGCGTGCCCGTGATCGCGAGCGCAAGCTGATCAAGAAGATCGACGAAACCCTGCAACTGATCGAAGACAACGATTACGGCTGGTGCGATTCCTGCGGCGTAGAAATCGGCATCCGCCGCCTCGAAGCCCGCCCCACCGCCACCCTGTGCATCGATTGCAAGACGCTGGCGGAAATCAAAGAAAAACAGATCGGCTCCTGATCTGACCCAGAGGGTGCTTCGGCACCCTCTGTTGTTTCTGTCTCCCTGTGTGTGCCACGGCAAATGAACACACCCGCCTATATCGGCCGCTTCGCCCCCACCCCCAGCGGTTATCTGCACTTCGGCTCACTGGTCGCAGCCCTTGCGTCCTACCTTGACGCGCGCGCGGTCAATGGCCGCTGGCTGCTGCGTATGGAAGACCTCGACCCGCCCCGCGAAGTCGCAGGCGCTCAGGCCGGGATTCTCAGCACCCTGGAAAACTACGGTTTCGAGTGGGATGGCGAGCTGGCGCGACAAAGTGAACGCCACGCCGAATACGCCGCACTGGTCGAGCGCTTGCTCAGCCAGGGTCTGGCCTACGCCTGCACCTGCTCACGCAAGCAACTGGAAGGCACTCAGGGCATCTACCCCGGCACCTGCCGCAACGCCGGCCACGGTTTTGCCGATGCCGCGATTCGCCTGCGCGTGCCGGAGCTGACCTACCACTTTGTCGACCGCGTGCAGGGCGATTACCGCCAGCACCTGGGCCGCGAGGTGGGCGACTTCGTGATTCGCCGCCGCGATGGCCTGTATGCCTACCAGCTGGCGGTGGTACTCGACGATGCCTGGCAGGGCGTGACCGACGTTGTGCGCGGCGCCGACCTGCTCGACTCCACCCCACGCCAGCTGTACCTGCAGGAGCTGCTCGGCCTGCCGCAGCCGCGCTACCTGCATGTGCCGCTGATCATCCAGCCGGATGGCCACAAGCTGGGCAAATCCTACCGTTCGCCACCGCTGCCAGCCGACCAGGCCACCCCACTGCTGATCCGCGCCCTGCGTGCGCTTGGCCAGCCGTTACCGGACGACGCCAACTACGGCCAGCCCGGCGAGCTACTGCACTGGGCCAGCCAGCATTGGGATGTATCGCTTATTCCGCGCAGCCTGACCTTGGCCGAAGCGCAGCTGCGTTAAACGCCGGCCCATTTGCAGCTATGTCCGTTAGCGAACAGACGCCAGCCAGCAGCGTGCTGTAGGGTGGCGACAATGCTGCGACAGCATTCTTCCCGATGGTGCAGGTTTACCCCGCCATCGCGGTACCCGGGTCTTGGGTGTTGACCGGTCACACCAGCGTCTGCGGCCAATATGCAAAATCAGCACGGCGAAGCAACAGGGGCACGGCAATCGTGACTTCGTAGGTCCGCTGTCGCGGTTTCTCAGATGGGTCTCGCACCTCGACGCCTATCGCGCATGCCAATGATGGCTGGAACCGCGCCCTATGACCTCAGTCTTCTCTGCTCTATTCAGCCGTGCCGCTGCACCCTCGCCATGGTTTGACCACGCCCCGGTACGCGAAGAACTGTTCGGCATCGAACGCCTCGAACAACACGCCTACACCCTGGCCGCAGCCCAGCCGGTGAGCAGCAAGCCGCCCGCCGTGCTGTCCCTGCATCGCCGGCTGAACGACAACGCCAAGGTGCTGCTCGCGGCCTATCGCGCCAGCGCCGCCGAACTGGCCAACGGCCGCGGCGTGGTGCCGGCGGCCGAGTGGCTGCTGGACAACTACCACCTGGTCGAAGAGCAGATTCGCGAGATCCGCGATGACCTGCCGCCCGGCTATTACCGCCAGTTGCCGAAACTCGCCAGCGGCCCCTTCGCCGGCTACCCACGGGTGCTGGGCATGGCCTGGGCGTTTATCGCCCACACCGACAGCCACTTCGACCCGGACATCCTGCAGCGCTTTATCGTCGCTTATCAGCAAGTCCAACCGCTGACCATCGGCGAACTGTGGGCGGTAGCGATCACCCTGCGCATCGTGCTGATCGAGAACCTCCGCCGCCTCGCCGACCAGATGACCGTCGGACGCAGCGCACGGGCCGACGCCGACGCCCTGGCCAGCCGCCTGCTGGGCCCAGACGCGCCCCACGCGGCGCTCGACAAGGAATTGCACGAGCGCGCCCGCACAGCGCTGAGCGAGCCCTTTGCCGCGCAACTGGCCAAACGCCTGCGTGACCACGACCCGCTCACCACCCCGGCCCTCGGTTGGCTGGAAGCGCGCCTCGGCGCGCAGGGCAGCAGCACCGATGAAGTGGTGCAACACGCGCAGCAGCGCCAGGGCGCGTCCAACCTCACGGTGCGCAATATCATCAACAGCATGCGTCTGATCTCCTCCATCGACTGGGCGCAGCTGTTCGAGAACGTCAGCCTGGTGGATGCCCGCCTAGGCGCGCGCAGCGACTTTGCCGCGATGGATTTCGCCACCCGCAACCAGTACCGCAGCGCCATCGAGCAACTGGCCCGTGGCAGCACCTGCAGCGAACTGGAAGTTGCCGAACAGGCCCTGCAGGCCACCCAACAGGCCCGCGACACCCAGCATGCCGACCCGCGCACCACTGACCCCGGCTACCACTTGATCGCCGAAGGCCGTCTGGCGCTGGAGCAGCGTATCAACTTCCGCCCACCGCTGCGCCTGCGCATCAGCCGTGGCCATATCCGCCTCGGCATGCCCGGTTACGTCAGCGCCATCGTCGGCCTCGCCAGCCTGCTGCTGGGCCTGGCGCTGTACAGCCTGGCCGGCCAGGGCGTGGCTGCCGGCTGGCTGCTGGCGCTGGGTGTGCTGGGCTTTCTACCGGCAACCGAAGTGGCCACCGCGCTGGTCAACCGTGCGGTCAGTAACAGCTTCGGCGCCATGGGCCTGCCGGGCCTGGAGCTGAGCGAAGGGGTGCCCAGCAATCTGCGTACGCTGATTGCCGTGCCGACCCTGCTCGGTAGCGAGGCTGATCTGCTGGAACAGATCGAGCGCCTGGAAGTGCATCACCTGGCCGGGCATGGCGGCGATCTGACCTTCGCCCTGCTCACCGATGGCCTGGATGCCGAGCAGGAACACCTGGCCAGCGACGACGCCCTGCTGCAACTGGCCAGCACCGCCATCGACCAGCTCAACCGGCGTTACGGCCCCGGCATCGCCGGCAGCCGTTTCCTCCTGCTGCACCGTCGCCGCCAGTTCAATCCCAGTGAAAACGTCTGGATGGGCTGGGAGCGCAAGCGCGGCAAGCTGCATGAACTCAACCGCCTGCTGCGTGGCGCCACTGACACCAGCTTTACCGAGGTGCCGGGGCTAAGCCAGCGCGTACCGGCCGATGTGCGCTATGTCATCACCCTGGATGCCGACACCCGCCTGCCGCGTGATGCGGCGCTGCGCCTGATCGGCAAGATGGCCCACCCACTGAACCAGCCACGCTTCGACACAGCGCTGCAGCGGGTGGTCGGCGGCTACGCAATTCTGCAGCCGCGGGTTACCCCGTCACTGCCCTTACAGCGCGAAGGCTCGCTGTACCAGAAGGTCTTCTCCAGCCCCGGCGGCATGGACCCCTATGCTGCGGCCGTGTCCGATGTGTACCAGGACCTGTTCGGCGAAGGCTCCTTTACCGGCAAGGGCATCTATGACATCGATGCCTTCGAGGCCGCGCTAGCCGGCCGGGTGACAGAAAACAGCATGCTCAGCCATGACCTGTTCGAAGGCGTTTTCGCCCGCGCAGGCCTGGCCTCGGATGTGGAAGTGGTCGAAGAATTCCCCTCGCGCTATGACGTAGCCGGCAAGCGCCAGCACCGCTGGACCCGTGGCGACTGGCAGCTGCTGCCGTGGATTCTCGGGCCGTTTAGCGGCAAACAGGCGCTGCCGAGCATCGGCCGCTGGAAGATGCTCGACAACCTGCGCCGCTCCCTGCTGGCCCCGGCCACCCTGGCGGCGCTGGGCCTGAGCTGGCTGCTGCCGTTGCCGGCGGCGCTGAGCGCCAGCCTGTTGCTGATTGCCAGCCTGCTGATCCCCGCCTTGTTACCGCTGTGCTTCGGCTTGCTACCGGCCCGCGCCGGTATTCGCTTACGCAGCCACCTCGACAAGCTGCGCGATGACCTGCTACTGGCCCTGCTGCAATGCGCGCTGAACCTGACGTTCCTCGCCGACCAGAGCTGGCGCATGCTCGATGCGGTCAGCCGCACCCTGACCCGCCTGCTGATCACCCGGCGCAACCTGCTGGAGTGGACCACCGCCGCCCAGGCATCGATCAGCCCGCGTCTGAAGCTGCTGGGCTTTTACTGCGGCATGGCTGGCGGCACCGTACTCGGCCTACTGCTGTGCGCTCTGGCCGTGCGCTGGTCGCCGGCCGTCTGGCCGCTGGTGCTGCCGTTCGCCCTGCTATGGCTTAGCGCGCCGGCGATTGCCCTGCGGGTTAGCCGTTCGCCGCGCGTAGCCAAACGCCTGCTGGTCGACCCAGAGCAAACCAGCGAGCTACGGCTGATTGCCCGGCGCACCTGGCGCTTCTTCGAAACCTTCGTCACCCAAGCCGACAACCAGCTGCCGCCGGATAATTTTCAGGAAGACCCCAAGCCGGTTATCGCCCACCGCACCTCGCCGACCAATATGGGCCTGTACCTGCTCTCCGCCATCGCCGCACGCGATTTCGGCTGGGCCGGCACCCAGCGCACCCTCACCCGCCTGCAGGCCACCCTGGCGGTCATGGAGCAACTGCAGCGCCATCGCGGGCACTTCTTCAACTGGTACGACACCCAGGACCTGCGTCCATTGGCGCCGGCCTATGTGTCATCCGTGGACAGCGGCAACCTAGCCGGCCACCTGCTGGTGGTCGCCAATGCCTGCGAGGAATGGCTGAAAGCCCCCGTGAGTGCGGACGCCCGCCAGGGCATCCACGACAACCTGCAACTGGCCTGCGCCGCGCTGGCGGCCCTGCCGGCTGCCAGTAGCGAACGCAGTCAACAGCTGCACGACTTACTGCAGCAGATCGAAGCAGCCCTGAATGGTACGCAGCCGCTGCACAGCCTCTTGCCAACCCTTCTGCGCCTGAGTGACAAAGCCACGCAGCTGTCCAGCGGCGTCGCCCCACTCGACACGAATAATCAGGCCGGCGAACTGCTGTTCTGGCTGCAGGCCCTCACCCAGGCCCTTGGTGATCTGCAGCAGGATGCCGAGCTGACGGATAGCCAACGCACAACCCTGCACGACGAGCTGCGCAGCGTCGCCGAGCAGGCACGCGGCATGGCCCTGGCCATGGACTTTGCCTTCCTGCTGGAGCCGGAGCGCAAACTGCTGTCGATTGGCTTCTGCCTGGCCGACAACAGCCTCGACAGCAGCTGCTATGACCTGCTCGCCTCGGAAGCGCGCCTGGCCAGCCTGTTTGCCATTGCCAAGGGCGATGTCAGCACCCGCCACTGGTTTCGCCTGGGCCGCACGGCCACCCCGCTGGGCAGCGGCTCGGCGCTGATTTCCTGGTCCGGCTCGATGTTCGAGTACCTGATGCCTTCACTGGTAATGCGCGCCCCGGCCGGCAGCCTGCTGGAGCAGACCAACCGCCTGGTGGTGGCGCGCCAGGCTGCCTATGGCGAAGCGTTGGGCATCCCCTGGGGGATTTCAGAATCGGCCTACAACGCCCGCGATATGGAGCAGACCTACCAGTATTCGAACTTCGGCGTACCGGGCCTGGGCCTCAAGCGCGGCTTGTCCGCCAACCGGGTGATTGCCCCGTACGCCACGGGCCTGGCGACCATGGTCGACCCGCAAGGCGCACTGGCCAACTACCGCCGCCTGGCCGCTAAGGGCGCACTGGGCCGCTATGGCTTCTATGAGGCGCTGGACTTCACCCGCACCCGCCTGCCGGATGATCAGCCGTTTGCCATCGTGCGCAACTTTATGGCTCACCACCAGGGCATGAGCATCGTCGCCATTGCCAACACCCTGCATGACGGCCAGATGCGTGCGCGTTTCCACCGTGAACCGATGATCCAGGCCTGCGAGCTGCTGTTGCAGGAACGCATGCCGCGCAATGTCGCAGTCGCCCACCCGCGCGCCGAAGAGGTCAGCGCCTGCGCCGTGGAAACCACCAACGAGCAGCACAACCAACGACGCCTGAACCATGTAGAAGGCAACCCACCGGTTACCCACCTGCTCAGCAACGGCCGTTACAGCGTGATGCTCACCGCCAGTGGCGCGGGTTACAGCCGCTGGCGCGACATCGCCATTACCCGCTGGCAGGAAGACAGCACCCGCGACCAGCACGGCTCCTTTATCTTTCTCTGGGACACCCGCAACGGTACGCACTGGTCCCTGGGCGCGCAGCCGAGCAGCGGCAACCCCTATGACGAAGTGGTGTTCGCCGAGGACTACGCCAGCTACAGCCGCCACGACGGCAACCTGACCACCAGCCTGGAAGTGCTGGTCTCAGGCGAAGACGACGGTGAAGTGCGCCGCGTTTCGCTGACCAACAGCGGCCGCGTGGCGCGGGAAATCGAACTGACCTCCTACGCCGAACTGGTGCTCGCCAGCGCCGCCAGCGACAACGCCCACCCGGCGTTCTCCAAGCTGTTTGTGGTCACCGAATACCTGCCCGCCTTCGCCGCACTGATTGCCACACGGCGTCCGCGCAGTGCCAGCGAGCCATCGTTGTGGGCCGCGCACTTTGCCGTGGTTGAAGGTGAAGTGAGCGCCGAGCCGCAGTACGAGTCCGACCGCGCGAAGTTTCTCGGGCGCAGTTGCGCGCTGCAAGCCGCTGCGGTAATTCGCCAGGGCCAGCGCCTGTCCAATAGTGTTGGCACGGTGCTCGACCCGATCTTCTCACTGCGCCAGCGCCTGCTGATCGAGCCGGGCAAGATCGCCCGCGTGGCGTTCTGGACAGTGGTTGCCTCCTCCCGTGAGGCGCTGCTTGATCTGATCGACAAGCACCACGACCGCAGCGCCTTCGAGCGGGCGAAAACCCTGGCCTGGACCCAGGCCCAGGTGGAGTTGCGCCACCTCGATATGCTCGCCGCCGAAGCCGCCGATTTTCAGCGCCTGGCCGCGCCAATCCTGTATGCCGACTCGCGTTTTCGCGCACCACCGGCCAGCCTGCTGCGCGGCCTCGGTAGCCAGTCGGTGCTGTGGTCCCAGGGGATTTCCGGCGACCTGCCGATTGTCCTGCTGCGCATCAGCGACGCCGAAGACATCGCCCAGGTCCGACAGCTGCTGCGCGCCCACGAATACTGGCGGATGAAGCGTCTGGCGGTGGACCTGGTGATCGTCAACGAGCATGCCTCCTCCTACCTGCAGGATCTGCAGGTGGCCATCGAAACCGCCGTGCGCAGCAGTCAGTCGCGACCACGCTTTGCCGCCGAACTGGCGCAGGGCTCGGTGTTCGTATTGCGCGCCGACCTGCTCAGCGGTGAATACCGCGAACGCCTGCAGGCCGTCGCCCGAGTGCTGCTGGTGGCCCATCGCGGGCCGATTTCCGAGCAACTGGCGCGTATTCCGCCCTGCCCCAGCCCCGTCCCGCCAAGCGCCAGCAACCACAGTGCGCAGCCCATCCCGGTATTCCACGCGCCGCCGCCCAGTCCGCTGGAGTTTGCCAACGGCCTGGGCGGTTTCGACCTGGATGGCCGCGAATACGTGGTGCGCCTGGATGCCTGGAGCAACACCCCGGCGCCGTGGATCAACGTGATCGCCAATCCGCAGTTCGGCTTTCAGGCCTCGGCCGAAGGCAGCGGCTACACCTGGGCCGACAACAGCCGGGAAAACCAGCTCACGCCCTGGTCCAACGACCCGGTCAGCGACCCACCGGGCGAAGCCCTGTATGTGCGCGACGAAGACAGCCTGGCGCTGTTCAGCCCCACTGCCCAACCGCTGCGCGACAGCGGTTACTACGAAGCCCGCCATGGCTTTGGCTACAGCCGCTTCAGCCACCAGGCCGGCGGCATAGCCATGGAATTATTGCAATACGTGCCGCTGGAAGACCCGATCAAGATTTCTCGGCTGACCCTGCGCAACCTCTCCGGCCGGCCACGCCGCCTAAGCGTTACTGCCTATGCCGAATGGGTGCTGGGTAGCACGCGGGCGGCCAGCGCGCCATTTATCGTCAGCCAGCAGGACAGCACCACCGGCGCCATCCTGGTTCGCAACCCGTGGAGCATCGCCTTTACCGGGCGCAACGCGTTCAGCGACCTGGGCGGCCAGCAAAATAGCTGGACGGCCGATCGCAGCGAGTTTATCGGGCGTAACGGCAACCTCACACAGCCCGCCGCCCTCGCCCGCCTGGCACCACTGAGCGGCAGCCTCGGTGCGGGCCTCGACCCCTGCACCGCGCTGCAATGCCAGCTGGAACTGCAACCAGGGGAAAGCGTGGAGGTACTCTGGCTCCTCGGCCAATGCGCCAGCGAACAGAAGGCCAGCGCCTTGATTACGCAGTACCGCGAGGCCGATCTGGACGCCGTGCTACTCAAGGTGCAAGCGTACTGGCAGCGCGTACTCGGCGCGGTGCAAGTGCAGACGCCAAGCCGCGCCATGGACATCATGCTCAACGGCTGGCTGCTCTATCAGACCCTGGCCTGCCGCGTCTGGGCGCGCTCGGCGTTCTATCAGGCCAGTGGCGCCTACGGCTTCCGCGATCAGCTGCAGGACGGCATGGCGCTGACCTTCGCCAGCCCGTCGATAACCCGCGGGCATATCCTGCGCGCGGCCAGCCGCCAGTTTGTCGAAGGCGATGTGCAGCACTGGTGGCTGCCGCATTCCGGCCAGGGCGTGCGCACGCGCATCTCCGATGACCGGGTGTGGCTGGCCTACGCCACCGCGCAGTACATCCAGTGCAGCGGCGATGCGGCGATTCTCAATGAGCAGTTGGACTTTCTCGAAGGCCCGCTGCTGGCAACCGGCGAGCACGATGCGTTCTTCCAGCCGATGCAGGCCGATGCGCCGGCTTCGCTGTTCGAGCACTGCGCCCGTGGGCTCGACCAATGCCTGCAACTGACCGGCGAGCTGGGCCTGCCGCTGATTGGCGGCGGCGACTGGAACGACGGCATGAACCGCGTGGGCGAGCACGGCAAAGGCGAAAGCGTGTGGCTGGGCTGGTTGCTGCTGCGCACCATCGCGCTGTTCGCGCCCTATGCCGAGGTGTATGACAGCGCCCGCGCAGCACGCTGGCGAGCGCATGCCGAGCAGCTGCGCTTGGCGCTGGAGACCTATGCCTGGGATGGCAAGTGGTACCGCCGCGCGACCTTCGATGACGGCACCTGGCTCGGCTCGGTGCAAAGCAGCGAGTGCCGGATCGACTCAATTGCCCAGTCCTGGGCAGTGCTGTCGGCCAGCGCCGATCCGCTGCGGGTGAACATGGCGATGGCCTCCATGCAACGCCAGTTGATCCGCGAGGACGACGGCATCGCCCTGCTGTTCACCCCGCCGTTCGACAAAACGCACCTGGACCCCGGCTATATCAAGGGTTACCCACCGGGCCTGCGCGAAAACGGCGGGCAATACAGCCACGCGGCGATGTGGGCGATTCTGGCGTATTGCCAGCTCGGTTCCGCGCAGCAGGCCTTTGCCCTGTTTGACCTGGTCAACCCGATCAACCACGGCAACAGCCCTGAGGCCTGCCAGCGCTACAAGGTCGAGCCCTATGTGCTGGCCGCCGATGTTTACGCGGTGGCGCCGCACAACGGTCGGGGCGGCTGGACCTGGTACACCGGGGCGGCCGGCTGGATGTACCGCGCCGGCGTCGAAGGGATTCTCGGTATTCGCCGCGAGGGGGACTGGCTGCTGCTCAACCCCTGCATCCCGGCCGACTGGCCAGGCTTTAGCGCACGCATCGCCCTGGCCGGCAGCCACTACCAGATCGAGCTGAGCAACCCGGCGCAACGCAGCCAGGGCATTCGCCAGGCCTGGCTGGACGACCAGCCCATCGACTGCTCGCAAGGGTCATTGAAAGTGGCCCTGGATGGCGCGGCGCATCGCTTGCGGATCGAGTTATAGGACGTTGTTGGCGGGTGGCTCGGCCAGCAGCTCGGCCAGCTCGTCACAACCACTTTGCACCGCTGCCATGGCGGCGGCGCAGATAGCGCGGTAGCGCTGCAGAACCAGCTCACCGGTGGCGGTGAGCTGAGTGCCACCGCCCTGCTTGCCGCCGACCAGGGTGCTGACCAGCGGCTGTTTGAAGCTGCGGTTCATGGTTTCCACCAACAGCCAGGCACGCCGATAGGACATGCCCATGGCGCGCGCGGCGGCGCTGATCGAACCGTGCTGGGCGATGGCCGACAACAGCTCGGCCTTGCCGGGCCCGATGGCAATATCAGCACCGTTATGTAGGCGGATTTTCAGATCAAGACGGTACATGCGGCGACCACAGCGGGGATACGCTGCGCAGACTAACGCCTGATTCACTCAGGCGAAAGCGGCAAACCACTTGCTGCGCAGCGGCCGTGGGACATGTCAGGTAGCGGTTATATTCGGCCCATTAATAGCAGCACCAATAGCACCACCACCACTACGCCCAAACCGCCCGTAGGCCCGTAACCCCAGCTTCTGCTGTGTGGCCAGGCCGGTATGGCGCCGATCAATAACAGCACCAGCACGATCAATAGAATGGTACCCAGGCTCATGGCGTTCTCCTTGATGAGTCACTGCAGTGCGCCGGAACAGCAGGTACCGGAATAGCACCCAAGCGCTCCATCATCCTGCACGCCACGCCAGTTGCAGTCGGTGCGCTAGCGAACCGAAACGCTGCGGCCTATTCGGCGACCAGTGCCCCATCAACGATCTGCTGCGCCTCGCTAAAGATGCGCTGCAGGTGCGCCGCATCGCGAAAGCTCTCGGCGTAGATTTTGTAGATGTCCTCAGTGCCAGACGGCCGCGCGGCAAACCAGCCGCCCTCGCTGATTACCTTGATGCCGCCAATCGCCGCGCCATTACCCGGTGCCTTGTCGAGCACCTGGGTAATGGCATCACCGGCCAGCTCGCGGCTGCTGATTTGCGCGGGCGAGAGTTTGCCCAGCGCTTTTTTCTGCGCAGGTGTGGCCGGTGCATCGACGCGGTCGGCATAAATCGCGCCGAACTCATCGCTCAGGCCCTGATACAGCTCGCCAGGATCACGCCCAGTCACTGCGGTCATCTCGGCAGCCAGCAGGGCCAACGCGATACCGTCCTTGTCGGTGGTCCAGACCCGGCCATCGCGGCGCAAGAAGGTCGCCCCGGCGCTCTCCTCGCCGCCAAAGCCCAGGGAGCCGTCGAACAGGCCGCCGGCAAACCATTTGAAACCCACTGGCACTTCCTGCAACGGCCGGCCCAGACGTGCAGCGACACGATCAATCATCGCGCTGCTGACCAGGGTTTTGCCTACCGCCGCCGTGGCGCTCCACTGCGGGCGATGCTGGAACAGGTAATCGATGGCCACGCTGAGGAAGTGGTTGGCCGGCAACAGGCCAACGCTCGGCGCAACGATTCCGTGACGGTCGTAGTCGGTGTCGCAGGCAAAGGCGATGTCGTAACCGTTTTTCAGGCCGATCAGGCGCTGCATGGCATGGCTGGAGGATGGATCCATGCGGATTTGCCCGTCCCAGTCCAGGCTCATAAAGGCGAACTGCGGATCGATAATCTCGCTCACCACATCCAGATTGAGACCGTACTGCTCGGCGATGCGCGCCCAGTAATGCACCCCGGCGCCGCCCAGCGGGTCGACACCCAGGCGCAGGCCAGCGGCACGGATCGGGGCGAAATCGATGACATTGCCCAAGTCACTCACATAGCTGCCGAGGTAATCGTATTCCTGTACATTGGCCGCCTGCCGCGCCTGCGCCAGGGGCATGCGCTTGACCTCACGCAGGCCGCCTTCAAGCAACGCATTGGCGCGGTTCTGCACCCAGGTGGTGATATCGCTGTCAGCCGGGCCGCCGTTGGTAGGGTTGTACTTGAAGCCGCCGCTGTCCGGCGGGTTGTGCGAGGGGGTGATGACGATGCCATCGGCCAGGCCCGAACTGCGGCCCTGGTTGTGCACCAGGATGGCCTGACTGATCGCTGGCGTCGGGGTGAACTCACCGCCAGTGGAGATCATGGTCTGCACGCCATTGGCCGCCAGCACTTCAATCGCGCTGTCAAGCGCAGGCGCCGACAGCGCATGGGTATCGGCGCCGATAAACAGCGGGCCGCTGATGCCCTGGGCCACCCGGTAATCACAGATCGCCTGACTGATCGCCAACACATGCGCCTGGTTGAAACTGTGGGTCAGGGAGCTGCCGCGATGCCCGGAGGTGCCGAATGCCACGCGCTGGCTGGCCACGCTCAGATCAGGCTGCAGATCGTAATAAGCCGCCAGCAGCGCAGAGATATCGGTCAACAGGGAAGCAGGTGCCGGCTGACCGGCCAAAGGGTGAATACGCGGGCTCACGACAGCCTCCAAAAAGTGATCGGGCGGTGCAAAGTGCGCCAGTTTAGCAGCCCAACCGGCCAAACCGCGCAGGCTTTAGCCCGTATGCACGCTAGGTGCGCTAGCGCACCGACAACACCCTGGCAAGCCATGTATCTAAAAGCTTCGCCCCCGGTATTTGCGCCCGCGTGGGATTTGCTCAGAGGTCATTATGGACATAGCCACCCAGCGCCACCTTGCCTCTACGCCCACACGGCCAGCCTCAGCCTCAGCCTCAGCCACAGACCGCACGGCGCCTCCCTGAGCAACAACCGCACATAACAAACAACACCCATACACGCATGTTGTCGACGTGAGCGCGGGCCAAAGCCTGCGGCCGAACGTTGTGTGCTGGAAAGGCACGTGAAACACGTCCACAAACAGGGATAGATGACATGCACACGCTTGGACACACTCACGCGCTGCCCAGCAGCATCGCGCTGATACTGCTGGCTTTGCTGGCCGGCAACGCATCAGCCGAGCTATTTGCGCCGGAAGTATTCAGCCGCGCGCCGCAGCCCGCGACAACCGCCGAGGCGGCGCGCAGCAGCAATCTACACAACGCCAGGCTGCAACCTGAAAAAGACCACACTGAACTTGCCAGGAGCACCGTGCGTCTAAACAGCCGCTGGATCAGCCTGCCCGTTAAAGCACCTCAGCACGACCAATCGCCGCCGTCGGGGCTGCGTTTCTGAGTGCCCAGCAACACCGCACCTCCAACGATGATAAATGCCGTATCGGCAACGCAGTGCCTTACCTGCCCTGCGTAATGTTGCGCAAGGAAGAACAGGCATCATGGCTAATCGCGTCCTGATTATTACCGGCAATACCGACGACGCAGCCACCCTGGAAGACGTACTAAACAGGGCCCAGGACGGCCCTTTCCTGATCGAGTGGGTCACCAGCCTGGCGCGCGCCCTAGAGCGCTTGGAAACCCATCGCAAAGAGCCCATTGACGCGATCATGGTCGACCTCGACCTACCGGACAGCCAAGGCATGGACACCTTCGATCAGCTGTTTGCCCTGGCTTCGAGCATTCCAATCCTGACCCTAAGTGCCCTGGAGGATGACCAGCAAACCTGGGACGCCATCCAGCGCGGCGCTCAGGGCTGCCTGTCCAAGGGTCACTTCAGCAGTTACCTGGTGCCACAATCGCTGCGCAATATCATCCAGCGCAAGGCCGTGGAAGAAGCGCTGTTCGTCGAAAAAGCCCGCGCGCTGCTGACGCTCAACTCGATCAGTGACGCGGTGATCAGCACCGATCTGCAGGGCAACGTCGACTACCTGAATAACGCTGCCGAGCAGATGACCGGCTGGTTACTTGAGGAAGCTCAGGGTCGGCCTATCGACGAAGTGATGCGCCTGGTCAACGACAAAACCCGCGAAACAGTGCCCAACCCGATCTTCAAGGTGCTGCAACAGGATGAAGCCAAACTGCTGGCCGCCGGCACTATCCTGATTCGCCGCGATGGCAGCGAGGCCGCCATTGAGGACTCCGCCGCACCGATTCACGATTCCGCCGAGCGCATCAAAGGTGCCGTGATGGTCTTCCATGACATGACCGCCGCCCAGGCGATGACCGAGAAGATGGCTCACCTGGCGCAGCACGACGCCCTGACCAACCTGCCTAACCGCGCCCTGCTTAATGATCGGATCAACCAGGCCATTGCCCTGGCCGAACGCAGTGGCAGCAGCCTGGCATTGCTGTTTCTCGATCTGGATAACTTCAAGCACATCAACGACTCGCTCGGCCACGGCGTCGGCGACCAGCTGCTGCAAGCGGTGGCGCTGCGCCTGAGCGACTGCGTGCGCAGCGCCGACACGGTCAGCCGCCTGGGCGGTGACGAATTTGTCGTGCTGCTCAGCGAAAACCAGACGGACGAAGATGCCACCCTCACCGCCGAGAAAATTCTCAATACCCTGGCCATGCCCCACAACATTGGCCAGCAGCTGCATGTCACCTCCAGCATCGGTATCAGCACCTACCCCAACGATGCCAAGGATGCCGAAAGCCTGATCAAAAATGCCGACACGGCGATGTACCAGGCCAAGGAAGAAGGTCGCAACAACTACCAGTTCTTCCGTCATGAGATGAATATTCACGCGGTCGAACGCCAACTGATCGAAGCACACCTGCGCACGGCCCTGGAGAACAACGAATTCGTCCTGCATTACCAGCCGAAGATCGACCTGCAAAGCGGCAGAATCACCAGCGCCGAAGCGCTGATTCGCTGGCAGCACCCGGTCTGGGGCATGGTCCTACCAGCGCGCTTTATTCCGGTGGCCGAGGCCTGCGGTCTGATCCTGCCGCTGGGCCGCTGGGTGATGCTGCAAGCGTGCGCCCAGGCCAAGCGCTGGGAGAACTGCGGCTACAACCTGGATTCGGTGGCGGTCAACATCTCGTCCATGGAGTTTCGCCGCAAGGATTTTGTCGGCAGCGTAGCCAATGCCCTGACCGCCAGCGGCCTTGCGCCCGACAGGCTGCAACTGGAAATCACCGAAAGCGTGCTGATGCGCGACGCCCAGGCCAGCGCGACGATTCTCCATCAACTGAAGATCCTCGGCGTGCAGCTGGCGGTGGATGACTTCGGCACCGGTTACTCCAGCCTCAGTTACCTCAACCAGTTTCCCATCGATGTGCTGAAAATTGATCGCTCCTTTGTTCAGGACATTCACAACAGCAACGGCATCATCGTTAGCGCGGTGATCGCCATGGGCAACAGCCTGAAACAACGGGTGATCGCCGAAGGCATCGAAGAAACCGCGCAGCTGGAGTTTCTCCGCCATCACCACTGCGCCGAAGGCCAGGGCTTTCTGTTCAGCCACCCGGTCAGCGCAGAAAGCTTCGGCGACCTGCTGCGCATCGGCCTCAGCTCGCCAATCCATACGCTTTATGAGGCAACCAGCGCCTGAGGCCTATTCCGCTAAGTTGCTAAGCGCAAGGAACAACCTTGGCGCTAGAACTGCGCGTGGTAGTCAGCCTGCAGCGCGGCATAACACTCGCAGGCGGCCTGCTCCAGCCCGGCGCGATCAAGGATTTTGATCTCACCGCGGCTATAGCTGATCAAACCGCGCGCCTGCATGGCCGCGGCGGCAATCGATACGCCACTGCGCCGTACCCCGAGCATGTCGGCAAGAAACTCGTGGGTCAGGTGGAAATGATCGGCGTGGGCACGGTCGTGGGTCATCAACAACCAGCGTGCCAGGCGCGGCTCAATCGCATGGAAGCGCGTGCAGGCCGCGCTCTGTGACAACTGCGCCATCACCACATACAGGTAGCGTTTGAGCACACGCAACAGCGCCGGGCTGCTGAGCAACTCCTGCTTGAACAACTGACTGCTGATGCGCAAGGCAGTGCCCGAACCTTGCACCACCGCACGCATGGGTGCCTGGCCTATGCCCAGGGCGAGCGTTGCGCCGAGCATGCCTTCATTGCCGATCAGGCCCATTTCCAGAGGTTGATGGCCATCCAGGGTGGTGACCAGTGAGATAAAGCCGCTCAGGGGAAAGTACACATGGCGAATCGGCTGGTTGGCCTCATGCAGCACATTGCCGAAAACCAGGTCCACCGGCTCGCAGCCATCGAGGAGTTGTTTGCGTTGTTTGACCGGCAGCCCTTCGATCAGACGGCTGAGAATATGCAGCGGTGCTTTAACAGACATTTACTTGTCTCGAGCACGACGCTTGCCAAAAAAAGGCACGACAACTGTGCCTGACGTCATCGCCGCTGCAGTCTGCCTGAGCATCTGGCAAAGCTCTGTGCGCTACGGCACTCAAGCCAAGCCACTAAATTGCTAACCGCGCGCGTAACAGATTAGTGCGCCGAAAGCGCCACTTTATAAGGCAATAGGCGGTCGGTTTCGCGCTTGACCACGGCATAGCACTCGCAGCTCAGGCGTTCGAGCTTGTCCCGATCCAACACGGTGATCAGCCCACGGCTGTAATCGATCACACCCAGACGATGCAGTTTGCCAGCCGCTTCGGTGACGCCCTCGCGGCGCACGCCAAGCATATTGGCGATCAGCTCCTGGGTCATGGCCAGCTTGCTGCCGGTCAGTCGGTCCAGCGACAGCAGCAACCAGCGACACAGCTGCTGGTCAATCGAATGATGGCGGTTGCACACCGCCGTCTGTGCCATCTGGGTAATCAGCGCCTGGCTGTAACGCAGCATCAGCTGCAGCATGTCGCCATGGCGGTTGAACTCTTCCTTGAAGCGTTTGCCGAGCACCCGATAGGCGCTGCCGGCACTTTGCACCAAGGCGCGACTGGTGGTGCTTTCGCCGCCCATAAACAGCGCTACGCCAATCACCCCATCATTACCCACCACAGAAATTTCCGCCGAGGCGCCGCTTTCCATCACATACAGCAGGGACACAATCGAGTCGGTGGGGAAATACACATGCCGCAGGGTGTCGCCCGATTCGTAGAGCACCATACCGAGCGGCATATCCACCAGCTCAAGGTGCGGCAACAGGCGCTCCAGCACTTCGTTAGGTAAGGCGGCAAGCAGGTGGTTTTGCTGCGGATGGGGGGCTGCGGACATCACTGTCTCCGGTCTTCTAAGGCCTGTTGGCGATTGATATGCGCTCGCTACAGAGCCTTAACTGCACACGCCAGCATAATCCAATCTGTTTTTATATCTGTACGGTAGCGTACAGACAGCCTCTATGCCGAGCCGTTACAAGCAGCGATACACTGGCCTTCGTGCAGGCCATAAATAGGCCGACATGCAGCTTCTGCAGCCATTTGCGGCTATCCTTGCCGGCCTCTTTTCTGCCGCAGGATGACCCGAATGAAAGCCCAGCTCGAAGAACTGATCAGCAAAATAAGCTCGGGCTGCATGCTGCCGGAAGAAGTCGCGCGCATCGCCACCGAGGCGGCCCAGGCCTATACCGACCCGCAGGCGTTTCTCGCCGCCAACCCGGATATCAACTTCGACGACAGCTTCCCGATTCCGCTGGGCGAATGGGTGGTGGTCGGCAGCCTGCCGGAAACCGTGCTGTTCCAGGCCGACAGTTATGACGCGCTGTTCCAGCAGATCACCGAGTCGTTCGGCCCGGAAGTAAGCTTTGTGCTCAAGCCCAAGCAGTTGCTGAAAGTCGAGCCGCTGAAAGCGCTAAACCGCATCCAGGTGCAACTGTCCAGCCTGTCGCCGGAAACCAAGGGTTATGTGTTACTGGATTTCAGCGAACCGCTGGATGACGAGCTGCAAGCCGTGCTGGTGTACAGCACTGACCTGGCGCGGGTGATGGAGCTGGCAGTCGAAGTCGGCATTTACGCCGCTCCGGCCTATGAAGCGCTAAAGGCCGCGCAAGAAGCCGAATAAAGCGGGAAGTGAGCCAGGCCAATGGCCTGGCGATCAGGAGTTGCTGCGGCGCAATTCGGCCAGCTTGGCAGCCAAGGCATCCAGCTCGGCGCTCTTCCCGGGCGGCAATTGGCGTAGCACCGCCTGGCTCAGGCGCATCTGCCGGATAAAGCGCCGGCAGTGCTGACACATGGCCAGGTGCAAACGCACCGACATGCGCTTGCGTAGGCCCAGCTGACCATCAAGAAATTCGCTGGAGTGGGCCACCAACTCCTTACAACTCAACATTGGCCGGTCTCCTCAAAATGCTCCAGGGTGGCGAATACCTTGAGACGCGCGCGGTGCAGCAGCACCCGCACATTGGAGAGCGAGACCTGCAAAAGATTACAGATCTCCTCCAACTCCAGCCCTTCGCGCTCACGCAGGTGCAACACGCTGCCCTGCAGCTCAGACAGGCTGGCGAGGGTTTTCTCCAGACATTCACGCAATTCGTCCTCGGTCAGCAGCGCTTCCGGGGAGTCGTGATGCCAGGCATGCGGCGCCAGCAGCCAATGGCCATCTGAAGCGAAGCGTTCATCACCAATGCTGCCGTGAGGCGAGGGAATATCGTCGAGTAGCACTTCACGGCGATTGCCCTTGAGGCGGGTTTTCGCGGTATTGGCGGTGATGGTCAGCAGCCAAGTCTTCAGGCTGGAACGCGCCTGAAAACCATCGAGGCTGCGCACTACGGCCAACCAGGCGTCCTGCACCACTTCATCGGCATTACGGCTGCCAACAATGGCAAAGGCCACCGCACGCATCGCCCCTTGATAGGTGGCGACCAGCTCGCGGTAGGCCTTCTGCTCGCCTGCACGCAGGCGAGTGAGCAGCGCCTGATCAGCGGGGTAATCCATCAGTGCTTACGGAGGATCACGCTACCAATCGAATAGCCCGCGCCGAACGAGCTGAGCACGCCCAGTGCGCCGCTTGGCAGGTCTGCCTGGTATTTGTGCAGGGCGATTACCGAACCGGCCGAACTGGTGTTGCCGTAGGTGTCGAGAATCACCGGCGCTTCGCCTGGCTCGGCATCGCGGCCGAGCAGCTTGCGCGCGATCAGCAGGTTCATATTGAGGTTGGCCTGGTGCAGCCAGAAACGCTTCACGTCGCCGACGTTCAGCTTGTTCTCGGCCAGGTGCGCGGCAATCAGCTCGGCAACCATCGGGCAGACGTCCTTGAACACCTTGCGGCCTTCCTGGACGAACAGCTTGTCACGCGCGCCAACGCCCTCTTCCGCACAGCGGTTGAGAAAGCCGAAGTTGTTGCGGATGTTGTTGCTGAACTGGGTGATCAACTTGGTGCCGACGATATCGAACTGGTAGTTCGAGGTAGCCTGGTCGGCTCGCTCGATAATCACCGCCGTGGCGGCGTCACCGAAGATAAAGTGGCTGTCGCGGTCACGGAAGTTCAGGTGGCCGGTACAGATTTCCGGATTGACCATCAGGATCGCGCGGGCCTGGCCCAGTTGCACGCTGTTGGCCGCAGCTTGGATACCGAAGGTGGCCGAGGAGCAAGCGACGTTCATGTCGTAGCCAAAACCCTGGATGCCCAGCGCGGCCTGCACTTCAATCGCCACGGCCGGGTAGGCGCGCTGCAGGTTGGAGCAGGCAACGATCACTCCATCGATATCGGCGGCTGTCTTGCCGGCGCGGGCCATGGCGTCCTTGGCGGCGCCTACGGCCATCTCGCAGAGGATGCCCCAGTCGTCATTGCTGCGCTCCGGGATGCGCGGCGCCATGCGCTTGGGGTCGAGGATGCCGGCCTTGTCCATGACAAAGCGACTCTTGATGCCCGAGGCTTTTTCGATAAAGCCGCTGCTCGATTCGCTCAGCGCTTCGACTTCACCGCTGGCAATGGCCGCGGCGTTGTCGGCATTGAATTGCTGGACGAAGGCGTTAAACGACTCGACCAACTCATCGTTGGAAATACTGTTTGCCGGGGTATAGAGGCCGGTACCACTGATCACGACGTTATGCACAGTCATTCCTCTGTTCTTCGCCGCAGGCAGCGGCCAGTTATGCAATACGCCCAGGGCAGGCTAGGCCATGGGCAAAAAAACCGCTGACAGGCTCAGCAAACTCGATCCATGAAACGTCCTGTTACGAGCTACGGAGTTTGCCACAGCCAGAGGGTCTTCGTCCGCTCAGCACGTCAGGACAACTGCAACAAGCTGTCGGCTATTGAGGGAAAGTGCTCACAACGTGGAGCAAGACACATCCCGCAGGCCCCGCGAGCCGGCGCTTGAGCGCCGATGCAGCAGCCTCACCCGTCCGGGTGATAGCTGATTGTCGGACAATCTATATGCTCGCCTTTCCCTAATAACAAGAAAGGTTTTTGCCATGCGCAAGCGGCTTCTGATGAACATGACCGCTTTCAGCTAGCTCAAGCCTTGGTACTTCGGCGCCACGCAATTGACCGAGAAGCACAACGCAGCCGTGTGGCACTACCTGTGGTCATTCAGCAGCAACCCACCGCTGATAGCGCCGGTCCTGTCTTCGCGGGCAGGACCGCTGCATCTGCATATCCGCCACCGCGACTTATGGCCGCTTGACTATCCAGTCAGCGCATGAAAAAACAGAGGCACGCAGGCTCTGCCCTGCACTCTCCCGCTTCTGGATACCTGCTTTATGGCTCTGCATACCTGGCTGATCTTTCTTACCGCAGTATTTGGCCTGTCGCTGACGCCTGGCCCCAACGGACTGCTCGCACTCAGCCATGGCGCCTTGTACGGCCATCGCAAAACCCTGTTTACCGTCAGCGGCGGCGTGCTGGGTTTTACCCTGCTGATGGCCTTGTCGATGCTCGGTATCGGCACCCTGCTGCAAGCCTCGGCGCAGGCTTTGACCATCCTTAAATGGCTCGGCGGCGCCTACCTGATCTGGCTGGGTATTCAACTCTGGCGAGCGCCGCCGCTGCACCTCGCGATGGCCGAGAAAGCCACCGAGAGCAACGGCTTCAAGCTATTTCGCCAGGGCCTGCTGTCGGCGCTGTCCAATCCCAAGGTGATCCTGTTTTTCGGCGCCTTTCTGCCGCAGTTTCTCGACCCGCGCGGTGACCTCTGGCTGCAGTTCGCGATCATGGCGCTGACCTTTGCAGTGGTCGAAGGCGGCGTCGAATACCTGCTGGCGCGTATGGCTCATCGCGTGCGGCCCTGGCTGCAACGCACTGGCAAAGGCTTCAACCGTTGCTGCGGCGGAATGTTTGCACTGATGGGCGCGGCCCTGCCGATGACCCGCTGAAGCGCCTACAGCGCAAAGGATCTGCCCTGGTGCACAAGCTGTTGCCTGCCCTGCTATTGCTTACCCTGAGCTGCGCATCATTCGCCAGCGAACGGGCGCTGCGCTTCTCGATCAACGACAGCTGGGCCATGCCCATGGTGCGTATCGAAGACGGCAAGGCCGTGGAAGGCATTCTGGTCGACTTGCAACTGCGCATGGCCGCCAAGGTCGGGCGCAAGGCTGAGCTGGTAGTGATGCCGCGCTTACGCGTGCAACAAGCGCTGGATACCGGCGAGATCGATGTGCGCTGCTACGTCAGCCCGAATTGGATCAACAGCGGCCACTATCGCTATATCTGGAGCCTGCCCTTTATGACCCAGCGCGATGTGCTGGCAGGCATTACTCCCGAGAAGCTGGAACCCGAACAACTGCTCAATGAACGCCTAGGCACGGTGCTCGGCTTCACTTACCCGCGCCTTGAGCCTCTGTTCGCCAGCGGGCAGATCCAACGCGAAGACGCCCGCACCCAGGATCAGGTGCTGCTCAAACTCAGCGCCCGGCGCTACAGCTACGCCATCAGCAACGAACTCTCGCTGCACTGGTTCAACCGCCACCAGCCGCCCGGGCAGAAACTGCACCTCCTTAGCGAAGTGGCCTCAGACCCGATTGCCTGCATCGTCCGCGACGCGCCGGATGTGCCCACCATGGCCCTGCTGCGCGCCATGGTGCAGATGAAGCAGGCTGGTGAATTCGACGGCATACTGGCTCGCTACCGCTGAGATACAACTCAACCGAGCGTTATAAGGCTGGACTCACCAGTGCGCGGCCTGCCTGCGTAATTGCACGCAACTGATCAGTCAGTTGCGTTTGTGCTGACCAACGATTGCGTTTGACCTGACCAGCAGGCTTTATCGCTTGACTGGCAGAAAGCGGCCAAAAGCGGTCAGTCACGACAGGCAGAGTCGTCCACATGATGACGGTCGGCAGCATCAATATCGTGGTCTGTCCCCGATTGCTATACCGATTGCTTCCGAAGTGAAACTACTGCTTATCGAACGCCCGTGGCGTATTGAACACCGGGAGCGAGGGTGGCGGACGTACCGCCGAGAACGACGGATATAGCGGAACAACTGCCTGGGTCGGTTCGCAATTGGCAGGTGTGTGTACCAAACAAGCGAGACGTTTTGAATGCGCCGAGAGACGTTATTGATCCAGGCGCTTTTCCATAATGATCGTGCGCTCTGCGCCGTGAAACTCGTCGCGAAGCTGTTTAAAACCAAGCGATGCGTAAAAGTCTTCTGCAGTAATTGATGACGGCACACGCAACAGACTGATGCCTTCGCTGGCAGCGACTAACTGGATCACCGCCATCAACTGCCTGCCTATGCCTGCACCCTGATAGGCCGGCGCAACGAATACGCTTCGCACCATGTCCCGCTCAAGGCTGGCCGTTGCCACGACATGGGCATCGACTGTCGCCACATATATTTGCCGCTGGGTCAGCAGGTGAAGGATCGCCTCGGGGGAAAATCCTTGCTCCACCCGCTCGATGACATCTGGCGGGTAGTCTTGCGCATTAGATGCCCTCAAGGCACTCACGACGACCCGGCTGATGGCAGCAACATCATCGCGTGTTGCGTATCTAATCTGACAGTCCATGGAGATACTTCCGGCCCCGTAGTTGCCTGATCGTAAAGGGATGCGCCATGGCTGGCCATGCAGTTTTATCAAGCTTGAATTCAACCCATAAGTGCAACGCTCACCCCAGCATATACCTCATACGGCGTCTTCCAACCCAGGCGTTTGCGGGGAGTTGGCGTAAATTGATCTTCGCGACCACTCGATTAACCGCCTCCACGATCAGCTTGCTGAAGTCGCTGCCCTTGGGAAAATACTGGCGTAATCAATAGGCTCAGTGTCATTGATTTTGACTTTCTGTCTCCCGCATACCCGAGTGGATCTATGACTCTACCCCCCATTGATTTAAAAACTGGAGCGGTTCAGTGGAACTGATCTTTATCCTTTCGGAGTAGTTCATTTGCCATCTCTATGGCCTGCTCACGTGAAGCGGCAAACAGCAGAGGGTAGCCCCAGACCTTGGCGAAAAGGCCTGCAAACGCCTTGAAGCCCAGGCGCTTTGCCGAGCTGGGTTCGACCATGATCAGGGCCAGAACCAGGCTGCGTAACTGCGCTTTGTGCTTCTTCATCCAGAGCGCGGTGCGTTTCTTTTCTTCCGGCGAGTGCTCATGATCTTCGCTTGGTAGCGTATCGCTCAGCAGCACGAACGGCTCGCCGCGCTGCAGGTTGGCCGCGAACTCGTCGAAGTCTTTCTGGTGATCATGTCCGGGCTCTTGGGCGAGACTCGTCCAGACTAGGGGGAAGTCAGCGCTATTCATCGACATGGTGGGTTCCTTTGCTGTTGAGATGACGCCAACTGGCGGCGATGGCGAACACGCCGGGTAGCGTGATGAAGAAAACCGCCGAGAAGGCGACGTACCAGCCGTCGCGCAACCCGTCGCTGATTCCTCCAAGCGTATTGAGGATGACAAGCAGGCTGCCGAGTATCAGGACAGCCCACTGGGCCTTGCGGGCTTCGATCAGGGCGAGGAGCACCATGACGATCCAGAAGCCATAGAAGGCGGGAAACACCCACAGCACGCTGGGCTCGAAGGTGATCGCCGGAGCCGTGTCCTGGGCCCTCACAAAGTTATTTACGTAGAAAAACAGCTGGAAGGTCACGAAGAGCACCGCGCCAACAGTAGTCGTCAACCAGAATAAGGTGACCTTATTTGCGTTGTGTATCGCCAATACTTGAGCCGGGTTTGGGGTAGGCATGAGCATGTTCTCGATGTTCAAGGTGGTGGGACGCGAATCGCCGGCGGCGATTCGCCGCCCTGCGGGCAATTAGTACCGGTAGTCCAGCGTGGCCATCAGGTTGCGCGGGGCGCCATAAGTCACGGTGTCGAAGTCACCTTTCTGCAGGGCGTACTTCTTGTCGAACAGGTTGTTCACGTTGAGGCCCAGGTCGATGTTCTTGCTGAGGGCGTAACGCCCCATCACCGAGGTCAGGGCATAGGCGCTCTGTTCGCCGCCCAGCGTGCTGGTGCCGGCGCCAGGCGCCTGGTAGAAGCGGCTCTGCCACTTCACGCCGGAGCCCAGGGTCAGCTTGTTCCACGCACCGGGCAGCCGGTAGGTGGTGAAGAACTGGGCTGTGGTGCGCGGTAACTGGGAATTAAGGCGCACGCCATCTCCATCTTCAGCTGTGAAGTGGGCGATACCGGCGTAGATATTCCAGCCACTGGCCAGCTCGCCCTGCAGGTCGAACTCGATACCGCGCGACTTGGTGCCATCGGTGCCGGTATAGGCGCGGGCGCCGCTTGGGGTGAACGCACCAGGGATCTGCTGCGCGGCGTTGTCCAGCTCGGTCTCGAACACCGCCACCGCAGCATTCAGGCGCCCGTCCAGATAAGCGGCCTTGAGGCCAACTTCCTTGGTTTTGCCCTTGGACGGCGTGAGCACGTTGCCAGCTCTGTCCCGGTACTCGGTTTGCGGGTTGAAGATGCCCGTGTAGCTGACGTAGGCCGAGTAGGTCGTGTCAATGTCGTAGACCAGGCCAGCATAGGGAGTGAATTCGTTGTTCTTCTTATAGTGCAGCGAAGTGCCATTGACGTTGTCATCGACTTCGTAATTATTGAAGCGCCCGCCAATGATGAACTTCAGCGGTTCAGTCAGCGAGAAGCGAGCAGCACTGTAGACGCCACTCTGCTTGATCCGGGTGCGGGTCGGGACGTGAGGCAGGGCATCGAAGTCGGGGCGGGCAAAGCCTGGGCTTAAGGTATAGATATTGACTGGCGTAAAGCCTGCGAAGAAAGGCGCCACATCGTCCTGGCCGGCCTTGCGGCGTGAATTTGTCGCACCTACCACCAGGTCGTGCTGACGGCCTAGCAGTTCAAAGGGGCCGCTGGCCATCACGTCAAAGGTGTTTTGACGGCTGCGCCCCTCGGCCGCCAGTGCCACCGGAAAGGCGCCGCTGGGAAAGGTGCCCAGTCCCGTGGCGCGATCCGGGCTACCGCTCAGGGAGCCCAATTCTGCTTCGCTTTCGGATCGGTACTGGTTGGCCACAGCACGGAGTTTCCAGCCGTTGTCGAAGCGGTGTTCGACCTCGGAAAACGCCGTCTTCAGGGTGTTATCCGAATAACTCCAGTCCTGCGCGTAGCTCTTGGAACGAGAGTACTCGGCCTGCGTCCCGTCGCTGAACCACAGCGGCAAGCCGCCCCAGGTCGCGCCCTTCGGCGTGATGTCCTGGTAATCATAGCCCAGGCTCACGGTGGTATCGGTGGTCAGATCCGCCTCTATGATTCCGTAGAACGCCTTACGCTCGGGCTTGTAGCCATCCAGATAGGAGTTTCCGTCCTGATAGGTGCCCACCAGACGCGCGCGGATACGCCCGTCCTCGGTCAACGGCGTCGATACGTCGCCCATGACCCGGTGAGTATCCCAGCTTCCGGCCCCGAGCGAGGCGGACGCCGCGAATTCAGGCGTCGGCCGTTTGCGCACCAGGTTGATGGCGGCCGAGGGATTACCGATGCCGGTCAGCAAGGCAGAGCCGCCGCGCACGACCTCAACCCGGTCATAGAATGCGGTATCCAGCGCGCTAATACCGCTGCCGTTGACGGTGTTGCCGACCACGGTGGGGATACCGTCGTACTGCACGTTGTTGATCAGCAAACCCCGAGAATAAAAGCTGGTGCGCTCGCTGTCGGCTTGGCGCGCGGTGACGCCCGTGGTGTTCTCGAGCACGCTTTTCACCGTATTGAGCTGCTGGTCGTCCATGCGCTGGCGCGTGATCACGGTCACTGCCTGGGGAGTTTCCTTCAGCGTCATCGGCAGACGTGTCGCCGCTGCCGTCTCGCCGGTGGTATAGGAGCCGGTTCCCTCGGTGATCGCCGTGTTCATTTGGCCTGTCACACTCATTGCTGGTAAGACGATCTCCCCCTGAGACGTTCCTACTGCCTTGTTATGAGTCGGCGCAGGTTCGGCAGCGAATGCACCCTGCGCACCAATGAGAATTGCTGCCGCCACAGCCGAGCCCAGCAGGCTAAGGGGCGCACCTCTGATGCCGTCTTTGTACGTCCACTCCAGCAGAGGATAGGAGTCGGCTTCTGCACGTATATCGATAGGCCAGTGGGACTTACCTACAGTTGCTAAATCGCTCATTAACAATACTCATTTGTATTTGAATGATGCATTTAACAACAGAGGCAATCGGTCATGATGGCGAAATCAGGCCAGATTGTTATTCGATTCGGCCAATATGGTCGAGCTCACCGCGGCGATGTCGTCGCGGCGCTTGGCTGTTTGAGTGAGAGATCTTCTGGCGCGAGGGAGAGGTGGAGTTGCCGGGTTCGCGGGGGCTTTGCTGAAGAGAAGTCGTCGCCACAAGGTGCTCACATGCCTGCAATTTTTTCGATGAAGCAGAGTGGGCTTACACCAGAACAGCCGGTTTCGATCAGAGGGCGACTTGGTCGCGGAGCATTATCCCGGGAACCGGAGTAGTCACAGCGCCACTGGTGCGGTCCGAGAGGTATCGGGCCGGCGGTTTGCCCACCGCCTTGCGGAACATGGTGACGAATCCACTAGCGTTTTCGTAACCCAGTTCCAACGCCACCGTTTGCACACTTTCACCCTTGGTCAGCCGTTGAAGCGCCAGGATCACATGCAGCTGCCGACGCCAGCGCCCGAAGCTCATGCCAATTTCATGTAGCAGCAGACGGCTCATACTTCGCTCGCTCATGCCAATGCGCGTAGCCCAGGTGGTCTTCGAAGTTTTGTCAGCAGGGGCAGCCAGGATCATTTCTGCGAGGCGACGCAAACGCGCGTCGCGGGGCATCGGCAGGTGCAAATCTTCCACTGGCGCCGCCACCAGCTCATCGAGCAACACGGCAAGCAGCCGTTCCTCCCGTCCACCTAGCGCGTACAGCTCAGGAACAGCGGTCGCCTTGAACAGCAACTCACGCAGCAGGGGTGATACCGAAATTGTGCAGCAGGTTTTCGGCAGATCCAGCGCGGTATCCGGCTCGACGAATAGGCAGTAGCACTCCACTTCACCCGAGCCCCATGCCGAGTGGGGCAGGTCTCCCGGGATCCACAAAGCGCACTGCGGCGGCACGATCCAGACGCCGTCTTCGATTTCGCAGTTGAGGATGCCGCGAACGGAGTAGATCAGCTGCGCCTTGCGGTGCTGATGCCTGGAGTTTTCCCAGTCTTTGGCGAGCAAAGTGGCGCTCAGGGCCAAAACGGGCCGCGAGACGCTGTCGACGTTTGGAGATACCGTCAGATCGGAGATGGCAATGCTCGACACGATGCGTAGAGCCCCAAATGGCAGAAGAGGCGTGAGCCTAACTGGAAAATATCATGAGCCACTTGCGTAATGACATCCAGTCATTGCTCCAACTGAACCTTGATAGGCCGGTGCAGGCGTTAGGACAACACAGCATGTGGAGTGCCAAAGCGTCTCGAATCTCAGATATGGAAGGCGGACACTTCCCGCTGCAACGCTGCCGCATGGCTGCTCAGGCTTGCGCTGGTTTTAAGCAACTCCTGCACAGACTGGTTGTTCTGCTCGGCCATCTGTGCCGACCGCTCCCCGCTTCGAGCAACGTCCTGGCTGGCTGCTGTCTGCTCTCGCAAGGCAAAGGAAATCTGATCGACTACGTACAGCACTTTATTGGCGCTATCACGAATGCCCACGATCGCCTGGCCGGCAGAGCCAGCCATGGCCACGCCTTGATTCACTTCCTCGACACCACTGCGCATGGTGTCGACCGTCTCACGTGCGAACAATTGGGGACAGACCACGATATTGATGCGCCTGCATCATAAGTTTCTGGCCGGTTCCCCCTGTTGCGAGCATCCGCGTTCCCAGATGTTTGCTCTCCGCCTTCGGCTTCAAACCTAGGCGAGTTCAAAGATCCCGCAGCATCAACCACTGCTCCTTGCCCCAGGCCTCAAAACACTCCTGTACCTGCCATCCACGTTTGGCGTAGTAGTCGTTGCGATCCTGGGTGTGCAGGTACAGCCGTGTGGTGCCGTTGGCCTTTGCTGCGGCGCAGATGCCTTCTATCAACTGCTCCGCCAGGCCTCGCTTCCTTGCCTGCGGGGCGATAAAGACGCAGGCGAGCCAGGGACCCAGCTCCGGGCGTTCGGACAAGTCGCTGGCGGCGAGTGCAGCACCGCCAAGTAGCTGGTCATTCTCCAGGGCGATCAGGCATTGCCAGTCGCCGTTGCCCTGGCCTTCCGCGAATTCGCGCTGCCAGTCAGCCAATGGCTGCTCGATAAACTCGTATGCGAACTGCTGGTGCAGCCATTGCGCCAGGGTGTCGCTGTGTTGCATATGGTCGCGTAGCCAAACCAGGCGGGGCATGAGGGGTTCTTCCTTTGTTAATTTTTTGATCAGTACGCGCATGTGGCCGGGAGGAGGGAATAGGGTCAAGCGCAACGGTGAAAAGGGCTAAAAAGGGGAGAGGGAACAGATTTGTTTTTCTTCCGGAATGACTGCTTGTGGCCGATTTCAGCCTGTCGCGATAGGCCAGAGTCGGCCAGAAGCTGCTAGTAATATTCGTCAAGAGCGTCAGGTGCGATTCAAATTCAAGATTTTTAGTTGTATGTCTCTCTGCTTTGCAGTGTGCTTATCAGGGCTGCGAGCAAGTTCAATAAAGCTCCCGCGCCAAGGGCAAGTTGAGGCGCTGAGTGGGCGGGAAACAGGTTAAAGAGCAGCGTCATGATGACAGCGCCAGCAGTTTGCCCGAGCAAGCGAGCTGTACCCTGCATCCCCCCGGCAGCACCACTCCTACTCATCGGCGCTGTGAGGAACATGTTGCGGTTATTGGCCACGTTAAATAGGCCGAAGCCGAGACCGCAGAGCATGGTCAGTGGCACAAGCATCATGAGGTTTTCCTGCAGAGGCCAGAGCGCAGCTCCAGCTAGTCCTGTCGAAAGACAAATGCCACCTACCGAACAAAACCAGGCAGGCGACCATCTGTTTGAAAGACGGCCAGCTAGCGGAGCTACAAGCGCGACGGTTAAAGGCCAGGGGATCATGTAGAGGCCTGTCATCAGCACCTCTTGTCCAAGGCTGTGCTGAAGGTAAAAGGGCAGCGCCACGAGGCCTGCTGTCTGCCCAGCAAAGCAGAGTACCGAGGCAATAACTGAAATACGGAATGAGTTGGATCTGAGCAGATCAAGCGGAATCAGTGGCGACTCCTTCTGCCTTTCCCGCTTAACCAATAGCGTCAGTTGGATGGCAGAGATGGCCAGCAACGCTGCAGCCAGTGCTGGGTGCTCCGTGATGACTCCAGCGGCTATGACCAGCGATGCAAAGGTCCCGGCATTCAATGCAATGCTCAACAGATCAGCCTTACGCGTGGTGCCGTCCACAGCAGGTAGAGCGCGGGCCGCTAGCATCACCCAGAACCCGAATGGGAGCAGCACAGCAAACAGCCATGGCCAGTCTGCCACGCTGAGAATTGCTGCCCCCAATGCGGGGCCGGCTGCTGATGACAGGGCAACCGCAAGTGCATTCCAGCCGATAGCGGCGCCCAGTTGCTGGCTCGGCAGCACTTGCCGAAGCAATGCAACTGCGAGCGCCATGACTGCCGCGCCTCCAAGCCCCTGCAGCAACCGCGCCGCGATAAGCCAAGACAGCGTCGGCGCCAGCGCGCACATCAGAGTGGCGAACAGAAAAAGCACCACTCCCCACCGGAATACCCGACGGTAGCCAAGGCTTTCACCCAGCGCCGCGCAGGGTAGCAAAGCCATCAGGAGCGCCGCCTGATTGGCCGTGATGATCCAGATTGACAGCGCTGGTGTCACTTGCAGCGACTGGGCGATCGTTGGCAACGCCATGTTGGCTATCGCCGTGTTGAGCACCACCAGCACCATGGCGGCCAGCACTGAGCTGATGGCTGCCAGGTGCCTCGGTTTTGTGCGGTCTGATCGCGCGTCAACAGCATGCTGCTTGGTAGCTGGGCCGAGCCTCATGATTTCAACCGCTCGGGAGCGCACTGGCTCGCCGGAACCCAATCACCATCCTGTTCGATGTACCGTGTCAGCTTGCGGGCCTCTTTGTCCTCCTTCTTCAAGTCCCGCTCGGTGAAGCGAAAGAGCAAAGCCGGCCCGGAAACGCAGTGCGTATCGTGAATATCACCCGGTAGATAGACCTGCGTTTGACCGGCGCTTACCCGTGTGGAACCGCGTTTTACCAGTTTCACCTGGCCATCCGGAGCCTGCACCTTGGCATAGGTGCCCATCTCTATTTCACCGTGCTGCACCGCGTAAATGACCCAGCCACGACCGTGATCATGAGGCGGTCGGTAGAGCCCTTCAGGCTCGGTGTGTGCCAGCAGCACAAATCCGTTTACCGGATCTCGGTACATCTCCTGTTGAGCCAGTGCCTGCACGCGTAGGTCAGCCAGCCACGGCTCGGTGACAGGCGTCTTCAGGAGTTCATCCAGTTGCTGCTGGCAGCCTGCAACCACTTCAGAACTGAGCGGGCCCCAGATTGATTGGACACCCTCAACAAATCTGCTCAACGAGTTCATACATCATCTCCTCATCCACTTCGGTACGAATGTGCCGATGGAGAGAACTGTATGCAGCGTATAAACATGGCGGAAGACGCACTGTTCGCACTTTATTGTTGCGTCTGACGCCATGTATTAGGCGAGTTGGGCTAACATCGGACTATGTCGAATCCAGACCTTAATCTGCTCATCACCCTCGACGCAGTGCTCGCTGAGGGAAGTGTCGCGCGTGCAGCTAAACGCCTGCGGCTCAGTCCATCGGCGATGAGCCGGGCACTTGCGCGGCTCAGAGAAACCACGGGAGATCCGCTTTTGGTTAGGGCGGGGCGTGGGCTCGTTCCTACTCCCAGGGCGATTGAACTTCGTGATCGCGTCAGTCAGCTTGTTCGTGATGCGCAGGAGGTTTTGCGCCCAGTAGAGCTTCTTGACCTAAAAAAACTTGATCGGACATTCGCGATCAGGACCAGTGAGGGTTTTGCCGAGAACTTTGGTCCGGCACTTATCGCGCGTATTGGAGAGCAGGCCCCTGGAGTACGGCTGTTCTTTATGCAAAAGCCAGACAAAGACAGTAAGCCATTACGCGATGGAGTCGTCGATCTTGAAACCGGTGTTATAGAACTGGCCTCTGCCCCCGAGCTGAAGGGCCAGTCTTTGTTCAGGGATAATTACGTTGGCGTTGTACGAGCCAGTCATCCATTAAGTTGCAGCACTATCACGCCGGAAAAGTATGCTGCGAGCATGCATATCTCCGTGTCGCGGGAAGGTTTAGAAAAAGGTCCCATAGATGACGCGCTGCTGCCACTCGGATTGGAGCGAAAGATAGCCACAATCGTTGGTGGCTTTTCAATCGCGCTGGGGTTGGCGCGGGGGTCAGACATGATCGCCAGCGTTCCCGAGCGCCATACCGCGAGCTTGCGCGAGGGTATGTATAGTTTTCCGCTTCCTTTCCGTACTGCAGAGTTCACCGTTTCATTGCTTTGGCACCCACGATTCAGCGCTGATCCGGCTCACCGATGGCTTCGAAATCTGATTCTGGAGGTTTGCGGAAGGAGTGAGTAGGCGCGCTTACAGTGTGTCTACACCTCTATTGAATTCGCTCGGCTTAGTACGACTCAGTCTGCTCTTGGCCGGGACCGGCCAGTGCTGGAGTGCATATCCAGGTTGAACGGGGGGGCTAGAGTAAAGAGTAAATATAGCCATTCTTTACTTAGAGCATTTACTAAATACCGCAGCCCCGCCAGCGCGCTTCTACTTGAGTAGATACTTATGATCCAGGAATCTAGCTATTGGAAAAATGACTTGCTCAAGCTTGCATGTAGGCTTGAGCGCAGGCTGATTCAAGAACGTTGGGGCGAGAAAAACTTCTACACAGTAGAGAAAGAAATATTCATCGGCTTTTATTCAGTTAGAAAATTAATTGAGTCAAAGAGAGTGCCCGACCATATATCGGGAAAGAAATACAATATCCATGAAGTCCCTTACTGCGAAAAACCCACATCGCTAGCTACAAATACAAAAGAAGCTCAGTACGACTTCAGGGCGCTGAAAAACACCGAAATATCAATATACGATCTCTGCAATCAGTTTATTCACAGCCACCATTTTGTGCCTTTCATTCCTGGTGGGAAAAATTTAATAGGCTTCTTCTTTTGCTCTGACCGCAAGCGGAAATCTGGACTTTATTTGATAACACTGTTTGATGTGGTTGATATTTATCGCTTGGTCGGCAAAAGCTAATTGTACACTATTATGTGCAACACGTTCAGCAAGCGAAACACTATTGCGAGCATTAAACAAGACGTACCTGAGCGGTTAAAGTATTTAGCTTCGCCCGCTGAATAGTAGCCGCAATCCGCACTTAACCAGAAAGAAATTCTAGCAATATGCGCAATCATCTTGAGGCATTAGTTCCGATCTTTATTGACATAGAAGGTGAGCGCTTCAGTCTTTTCGGGTCTGGGGTGTTGATTGAGTTTAGAGGGGAAGCTTTTCTATTAACCGCAGGGCATGTTATTGACGGATTTGAGCGCGGCGCTTTAATGGTGCCTCACTATGACAATAAAATTGTTGAGATTGATGGAAGCTATTCTTATATCGATCCAAGTGACGGCAGAAATTCCGATAACTTGGACTTCGGATATTTCAAGCTTGAAAAATCATTCGCTGAAGGAATGAAGAAATTATTTTATGCCATACCTGAAAGCGAGTTCGGAATAAAGGGCGACTATAGCGACAAGGAGCTAATGACATTCGGCGGCTTTCCTATCCGAAAGCATAATGTAGCTGGCAGCGTGGCAACTACAAAAGAGTACGCTTATGGAGCGTATCACGCAGCCGCTTCGGACTATGCCACGCTTAGGTGCAAACCTAGACTCAACATAGTTGCAAAATACAACAGAAACAAAACCGTCGACCCATCAATTGGCAAGATACAATATGCACCTCTGCCACACGGAATAAGCGGGGGAGGAATTTTTATATGGCCACCCGTACTTAAAGACTTGATCCCAGATGATCGCAAGCTTATTGGCATCGGACATACATATCTGAAAAATGGCGGTTATTTTATCGGCACTAGATTAGAGATTATACTGACTGCAATACTTAAAAATAATCCTCATCTAGCCATCCAAACTTAACACAGCGCCCAAGCTGGCAGCTCTTAACTCCGCGTTAGAGACCATGTGAGATCGATGGCAGAGCGACCGCTTCTGGCCGACTGCTGCCAGTTGCAAGAGGCTGTAATCGACCAAAATCAGCCGCCGTCATTGGCCTGCCCATTCCATATCTGCAACGGTCGCTCGGCACCGGCCAGCAGCCAACCACTGCGCCCACCCACCAGGGTGCTGACCGCATGCGCACGGCCAAATGGATTGTGCCGCGCCAGCAGCAGCACGCCATCGCGTAGCCAGGCAAGGCTGCGGCTGTGGGATTGGAACAGTGGCGTGAGTAGGCGACTGGCCTGGCGGTAGTAGCGCAGATGGTCACGCCGGCTGCTGGCATAGGCGGCGAATACTGCTGACCAGTCGCAGTTGGCCTGCGTGCTGTGTGTGATGACTGCGGCGGACAAGGCTGCCGCATCCACCAGCGCCATATTGGCGCCCTGGCCCAGTTGCGGGCTCATGGCGTGGGCACAGTCGCCGATGGCGATCACCCGCCCGTCGTGCCACTGCTGCATGCGTACATCGGCATACACCGCCTGGCTCAGTTGTTCGGGACGCTCGATCAGCTCAACAAAGGGTTCGGCAGCACTGCCGGCCAGCTGCAGCACCTGGGCTTTCCAGGCGGCCAAGCCGGCTTCGCGCCAGGCGCCGAACTGCGCCACCGGCAGGCTCCAGAACAGGCTGCTCAGCGCCTGTTCGCGGTTCAGGTGGGTACGCCCAGTGGGCATGATGCCGAACATCTGCGCGCAATCCCGGTACCACTGGCGCAGGTCCGTGGCATCCTGTGCGGTTGGCGACGAAGCCGGGGTCGGCACAATGCTCCACAGCGCGCCCCAGGGGTAAGGCTGCAGCCACTGCTTGACCTGCATCTGCCCGCGCAGAACCGAGCGCACACCATCGGCCAGCACCAGCGCGGCGAATTCGCCGAATGGCTGCTCCACGCCCTGCTCGTCCTGGCGATACAACTGCACATGGCTGCCATGCTGGGTAAAGCGGCTGATATGCACACCGGTTTCAATCTGCACACCGGCTTGCCGCGCCGCGTTGAGCAAAGCCGTGAGCAATACGCTGCGGTGAATGCCCATACCAAAACTGCCGGGCTGCCAGTGCGCATAACGGGTATCGAGAATCACCCGGCCATTAGCCGAGGTGCCGTACAAGCGGCTGACCGCAGCCCCCAGGCCGCTGCACTCGGCAAACAGCCCCAGCTGCTGCAACACCGCCAGCCCCGAGGGCTGCAACAACACCCCGGCACCGACCGGCTGCAGCTCCGCTACACGCTCCAGCAAGCGCACGCTGAAACCCTGACGGGTGAGGAACAGCGCCGTGGCCAACCCCGCCGTACCTGCCCCGACAATAGCAATCGGCAATCCCTTCACGACCCGTCTCCGTTATTAAACCGAGCGGATTCTACCCGTGCGACTTGCAGGCATCACCACAGCGGCTGCACCGCTGTGCGCCACGGCACAGCAAACCGCAAAACCTGGCTGAGAAAGGAAACCGGCGCCTGACAAGCAGGCACCGGTACGTTGCGCGTTACTGGGTAATCGGCAGGATGTCGAAACCTTTGCGGTTATCGCTGACGATGCGGAAATTCTGCTGTGAGCCCGGCTCGACTTTCACGGCCAGCTCGCGGCGCAGGCGGCCCATGCCGCACAGGGTGTCGTCCATCTCGTCGATACCAATGCTCAGCACCCGTGTGCCGACCGGCACCTGGAAACGCACCTGCTCACCCACGCCGATGCGCGCAGCCACCTTGCGATCAACCAGAACCGCCACATAGCAACCGCCGCCCATGCCGCCGAAGTCGCGATTGACCTGCAACTCTCCACCCTGCACCAGCGGCGCCTGATAGCCCAGCAAGCGGTCCGCTGGCACGGGTTTGACATCCTCTGGCGCGGGCTTCCAGGACGAACAGCCGGCCAACAGCAACAGCGGTAAAACGGCACAAATCAATCGCATGGGAGCCCTCCATGGGCGCAGAAAACAGCAAAGGGAAAACCGCAAAACGGCTTGAGTATTGCCCCTGACGCGGCCGCTCTCAAGTACGCTGCCGCAACCAGGGTTATATCAACCCGCGATACGCTTGATCAGACGCGCCTGCAATGCCGCCAGCTCTTCCGGAGTCGCCTTGCCGCCGGCATGCACGCTGAGCGTCTCGCCGGTATAGCGCGGCACGATATGCATATGAATGTGGAACACCGTCTGCCCGGCCGGCGCGCCATTGAACTGCGCCACCTGCACCCCGGCAGGTTCCAGTTCGGCGATGATCACCCCAGTCAGCTTCTGCACCACAGCCATCACCTTGTTCAGGCTGTCGCTATCGATTTCCAGAATATTGCGCGCCGCCGCACGCTTGGGGATCACCAGGGTATGGCCAAAGGACTGCGGAAACACATCGAGGAAAGCCAGCACATCCTCATCCTCGTACAACTTATAGCAAGGGGCTTCGCCGCGAATGATCTGGGCAAAGATATTCTGGTTGTCGTATTCGCCGTGCAGGCTCATCAGGTTTCTCCAATACGCGGGGGTTGAAATGGCCCCAACCATACCGACTTCTGCGCGCGGGGAAAAACCTGCAACCTGACCAAATGGCCAATCACCGCTATCCTGCGCCTTTCGTCACCTTAATCCGGAGCGCCCATGTCAGCCCTTGCCGCTTACCCAATTACCCACAAATGGCCGGCCCAGCACCCCGAGCGCCTGCAGCTGTATTCGCTGCCCACGCCCAACGGCGTAAAGGCCTCGATCATGCTCGAAGAGATCGGCCTGCCCTACGAAGCGCACCTGGTCAGCTTCGACACTAACGATCAGCTCAGCGAAGAATTTCTCTCGCTCAACCCCAACAACAAGATCCCGGCGATCCTCGACCCCAACGGCCCAGGCGGCAAACCGCTGGCGCTGTTCGAGTCCGGGGCGATTCTGATCTACCTGGCAGAGAAAACCGGCCAGCTATTGGCCCAGGACCCAACCACGCGCTACGAAACACTGCAGTGGCTGATGTGGCAGATGGGCGGCATCGGCCCGATGTTCGGCCAGCTGGGTTTCTTCCATAAATTCGCCGGCAAGGATTACCCGGACAAACGCCCGCGCGACCGCTACGTCGCCGAATCCCAGCGCCTGCTCGGCGTACTCGACCAGCGCCTGCAAGGCCGCAGTTGGATCATGGGCGAGGACTACAGCATCGCCGATATCGCCGTATTCCCCTGGGTTAGAAACCTGGTTGGCTTCTACGAGGCTGGCGAGCTGGTGGAGTTCGAGCGCTTCGCCAATGTTCAGCGAGTGTTGCAAACCTTTGTCGCCCGCCCCGCAGTAATCAAGGGCCTGGTCACCCCGGCGCGTGGCTAAAATAAGCGCCTGCAACCTATTCAACGCATAAGAACAGCGCCACGAGAACTGATATGAACAACTCTCTTCAACAGCCAGCGGTGACAGCATGATCGAGGTAACCGAGCTTCCCATTGCCGCACTGCGCGCCGCGCTCGAAGCCGGCCAGACCACGGCGGTCGAACTGGTGCAGGCCTATCTCGCCCGCATCGATGCCTATGACGCTGCCGGCACGCCGACACAGCTCAACGCCGTGGTGGTACGCAACCCCGATGCACTCAAGGAAGCCCAAGCATCCGATGAGCGCCGCACCCGTGGCGCAGCCCTCAGCCCGCTCGACGGCATCCCCTACACCGCCAAGGACAGCTACCTGGTCAAGGGCCTCACCGCCGCCTCCGGCAGCCCAGCGTTCAAAGACCTGGTCGCCTATCGCGATGCCTTTACCGTCGAGCGTCTGCGCGGCGCCGGGGCCATCTGCCTGGGCAAAACCAATATGCCGCCCATGGCCAACGGCGGCATGCAGCGCGGCGTCTATGGCCGGGCGGAAAGCCCGTACAACGCCGATTACCTCACCGCGCCCTTCGCCTCGGGCTCATCCAACGGTGCCGGCACGGCCACTGCGGCCAGCTTTGCCGCTTTTGGTCTGGCCGAGGAAACCTGGTCGAGCGGTCGCGGCCCAGCCTCGAACAACGGCCTGTGTGCCTACACGCCATCGCGCGGGGTGATTTCGGTGCGCGGCAACTGGCCGCTGACACCGACCATGGACGTGGTGGTGCCCTATGCACGAACCATGGCCGACTTGCTCGAAATACTCGATATCGTGGTCGCCGACGACCCGGACAACCGTGGCGATCTGTGGCGCCTGCAGCCCTGGGTGCCGATCCCCAAAGCCTCCGAGGTGCGCCCAGCCGCCTATGCCGATCTCGCCGCCAAAGCCGATGCCCTGGCCGGCAAACGCTTTGGCGTGCCGCGCATGTTTATCAACAAGGATGACGCCGCCGGCACCAGCGAGAGCCCCGGCATCGGCGGCCCAACCGGCCAGCGCATCCACACCCGCGCCTCGGTGATCGACCTGTGGGAAGCCGCGCGCAAGGCGCTGGAAGCTGCTGGCGCCGAAGTGATCGAAGTGGACTTTCCGCTGGTGTCCAACTGCGAAGGCGACCGTCCCGGCGCGCCGACCGTTTACAACCGTGGCATCGTCACTCCGGAGTTCCTCCACGACGAATTGTGGGAACTGAGCGGCTGGGCCTTTGACGACTTTCTGCGCGCCAACGGCGATCCCAAGCTGAACAAACTGGCCGACGTCGACGGCCCGCAGATTTTCCCCCACGACCCCGGCACCCTGCCCAACCGCGAAGGCGACCTGGCCGCTGGCATGGATGAATACGTCAACATGGCCAAACGCGGCCTGAAGAACTGGGATCAGATCGAAACCCTGTCCGATGGCCTACGCGGCCTGGAACACACCCGCAAGCTCGACCTGGAAGACTGGATGGATAACCTCGGCCTCGACGCCGTGCTGTTCCCCACCGTCGCCGATGTCGGCCCGGCGGATGCGGACGTCAATCCAGAGTCTGCGGATATCGCCTGGAGCAATGGCGTCTGGGTGGCCAACGGCAACCTCGCCATCCGTCACCTGGGCGTGCCCACCGTCACCGTGCCGATGGGTGTGATGGCCGATATCGGCATGCCAGCCGGCCTGACCTTCGCCGGCCGCGCCTACGACGACTCCGCCCTGCTGCGCTTTGCTGCCGCGTTCGAGTCCACCGGCTCGAAGCGACGGGTGCCGCCGCGTACGCCGCCGCTATCGCGCGGTTAACGCCGCACACAATAAAGTTGCTCATATGAGCGGCTTTATTGTGTGGACTTAGAGCAGCGACTCGCTGGGCGAACCGAGATGGCTTAGGCCACACAAACTGAGTGAAACGCTAGCCGGTGTGTTATCGGCAGGCACGCTGTTTAAAGGTTTAGAACCAAAGAAGTGGATTACTTCGATTCGTGAGACAGTTGCTCTCACTCTCGACCTTAAAAATTATCCTACAAGAGAATTTTTTGCTCACAGGGAAGCCCCTGAGTACATGCCCGAGAAATAAACTCTAAAAGGATAATCATGGTAATGGAGAAGTGCTTTGCAGCTGTTTGCTTCATTTCGCTTGATCCGAATGGATCTAAATTTTTCGGCTTCTCGGAATTTCTCGCCGGTCTTGCTCTCATGGTTCTCGCCTGGACAATCGGCGACGTGCGCTACCACTTTCGCGTGCAAACCGCCCCGATTCCGCTCCAACGCGTAACTTTCTCCGTCGTTGCTATCGTGGGTGTACTCACCTTGTTGACCGACCTATGGCGCGCTCAAGGATGGCTCGTGCCTCAAGGTAGTTTTCTCACACCACCTCTATGGCAGGCCTTCCTCGCAGGGATATTCCTCCTCACATTCCTAACCTGGACATGGTTCGCCTTTATTAGACGACCAACATTTGGGAAACGGAACGCCGAACGCTATGCGCAGGCTTTGTATCGACACATTCTTAAAGGTGATCCGACAGAGTTGGCCGTGGTCGCTGACGAGCTCACGTACTCGGCCAGAGCACTAGTGCACTACGCGACCGACCGAAGGATGCTTCGAAATCATCGTCGCTTACAGGATGAAGACGAATTGCATCCGGACTTACCGAAAGTGGAAGCCTATGCGAACGATATCCTGCTTCTAATAGCCGATAAGCGCCTCTGCCGTGTAATCGTAGAATCTTCATCGGGTACCGCATTGGCGATCTTTGAGGAGATGGGCGAGACGAAAAAATACGACATCCAAGTCGAAATTTTCGCTAAAAATATCGTGAGAGAAGCTCTGCTGAACACGAACTCGTTTCTCTATCACGAAGCAATGGGATATGAATCAGGATTGATTGGATACCACAAACCCCTAAGCCAAGCGATGTTCGGAAACCACAAAATGGTCGACACCATTAGGACACTGCTTGATCCTGATACCGTCGGCAAATTGAAATGGAACGCCGTACAGTGGGAGGCCTACTGCAGACTGGTTTTGATTACTCTCCGCGACTATGTGGATAAACCGCACTGGAATCACTCTACCGCCCTTTACCGCGCAAAGGACTACATCGAAAACGCTGTTTCCGGCTTGTATAAGCTGAATGCGGTAGCCAATACGTGGGAAAGCGATGCCGCCAAGTGTCTCCAGGTAGTCATGGGTTTCATTACCGACGCGGTCAAAATTCTCGATAAAAAGGGAAAGCCCAACCAAGTCCGCCTTCGCGTGAGAGTGGAGTATGGCCACCCACGTGAGTCGCTCTACGATGACATAGCGAGCATGATTTTCGAGGTCATCTTTCACGCGTCGTCTGTAATTTCGCCACAGTGGGAATGCTGGTCTATCCAGCACAACTCGATTTGGGGGCCGATTACCCGCGAGCTCAATGGGCCTGGGGGTCTAGTAATAAAATTTAAGCTGCGCCGGCTTTTGTATGACGAGATCATCGAAATGAATCGCTTCCCTAATTTTAAAGGGGCAAAAATTCTCGGGTTCTGTCTGAATGTTATGGGCTTGGAAGTGCGCAAGGGTGATTACGACAAGGAAAATCGACCCTTGCACAAGGCGATTCTTGAATGGACGAAGAAACATTACGCCTGGCTGCAAATTAACACCCCCCGAGTCGCTGAAGCCTGCCTTGTCGACGGCATCACTTATGACGCTGAGAACCTTCAACTGGTGAAGACCTATACAGCGGACGGGCTTCGACGCGAGGCTAGTTATGTCCGCTTGGAGCTAGAGCCCGCCAATCCAACAGTGGAATGAATGTATTGTTCCTCTGAACCGTCACTAGATTGATAGACGCCACTGATCGGCAGGTGGGCTACCTCCAGCTTCCGCGCAACACTAACAATCCGAAGTCGACTGAACCTACAACCCCAACTGCGAAAGCCCCGGATGGTCGTCAGGACGACGGCCCAGTGGCCAGCGGAATTTGCGCTCGGACTCCTGGATTGGCAGATCATTGATACAGGCAAAGCGGTGGGCCATCAGGCCGTTCTCAGCGAACTCCCAGTTCTCGTTGCCGTAGGAGCGAAACCAGTTGCCCGAGTCGTCGTGCCATTCGTAGGCATAACGCACGGCGATGCGGTTATCGGTAAACGCCCACAACTCCTTGATCAACCGGTACTCCAGCTCCTTGCACCATTTACGTTCTAAAAACGCTTGAGCTTCGGCACGGCTAGCGACGAATTCGGCGCGGTTGCGCCATTGGGTATCCGGGGTATAAGCCAAGGCCACTTTGACCGCATCGCGGCTGTTCCAGCCGTCTTCGGCGAGGCGGACTTTTAACAGCGCCGACTCGCGGGTAAAGGGTGGAATAGGTTGGCGGATTTCAGCGGTAGACATGGCGGTGGCTCCTGTATGGGGTGAGGGATGGCGCAACGGGTGGCACGACGCGGGGTGCCCGTAAGTCGGCAAACAGCCGCTTCAACACACGCATCAGCGCAGCATTTACGTCGCGGCCTGGGTACTCAGGACCAGACAGCAACTGCGGCAGTAAATAATTCACTTCCCAGTGCCCTGGCGTTTCACTCGAGGCGTCGAGCACGTCGTAACGGTCAACTATTTCGCGGTTCATGTCGCAGCACCTCACTAGAGATCGAGTACCAGGGGTTGGATAGCACCGTCCAGCTCCGCCGGTACGGCGCAGCAGATCAATACGCTGTCACCCTCCGGCAGTTGCGCGGGCGGGTTGGGGTAATGCACGTTGCCGCTGATCAGGCGCGTTTTGCAGGTGCCGCACGAGCCGCCACGGCAGCTGAAGTCGGGGCTCAGACCGCGGCTTTCCGCCAGCTCCAGCAAGCTGCCACTGCCCGGTGTCCAGCGCGCCTCTTTCGCCGACGAGGAGAAATAGACCGGCACCGGGGCGCTGGCGGCGAGTAACTGTGCCGGTGCAGCAAGCGCTTCAACCGCTAAGCGCTGCAATGTCGAGGGGCCGAAGGCTTCAGCGTGGATGCGTTCATCGACAATGTTCAGCCCACGCAATCCGTCGTACATAGCCTGCAGAAAACCGCCGGGGCCGCACAGGTAAAAGTCGTAGTCATCCAGCGGCAGTCGCGCCTTGACCTGGGCAAAATCGAGACGACCGGTTATCTCAAAGTCGCGCCCCACAACCGCCTCAGTGCCCGGACGGCTTAATGCCCGATGGATATGCAGGTGCTCGGTATCGCGTTGCTGCAGCGCCTTGAGTTCGGCCTGAAACGGCAGGTCTTCCAGGGTTCGGGCGCTTTGAAACAGATGCACAGGGCGTTGCCGCTGCTGAATATTCTGCGCAGCCAGCTCGCGGAACATCGAGAGCAAAGGTGTAATGCCCACCCCGGCAGCGATCAACACCACCGGGCGCTCGGTATCTTCGATCAGGGTGAAGCTGCCCATGGGTGGACGAACCTCCAACACATCGCCCACCTGCACCTGCTTATGCAGATGATACGAGGCTGGCCCCTGGGCTTTGACGCTGATGCGAATATGCCCGTCAGACGGCGCGCTGGAGACGCTGTAGGTGCGGATCAACGGCGCTTCAGCACCAAGTGTTTGCAGGCGTAGCGGCATATGCTGCCCAGGGGTAAACGCCACCGCTGCTTTATCCAGCGGCTGGATATAAAACGAGCGAATGTCCTGACTCTCCTGCCGCACCTCAGTCACACGCCATTGTTGCCACTGCCGGCGTTGCTCGTTCTGCCGCAGCTTCTCGTCCGCCTCTGCCCAGGTGCCGGTGGCCAGGCTGGTGGGGGCGTAGTCGTGAAATTCCCAGCGCAGCGATACGGCAGCCGGGCGCAGCACCACCTGCTCGACATCGAAAGTCCAGAGGCGCTCGGCGTTTTCAAACGCTTTGATCATTGGGCTATCGAGAATCAGCTCGGTGCGGCCGGTGAGTTGCAGCATGTCGCCCGTGGCGAAATCGACAAACAGCAAGCCGGCGACAGGATTGGCCTGTAGGTTGCCCAAAGTGTTGAAGAACAGATTGCCGGCGTAATCGGGGATGGTCAGCCGGTTGCCTTCGACTTTGACAAAGCCGGCGCGGCCGCCGCGATGCGATACGTCCACCGAGCGGCTGTGGGCGTCATGGTCGAAGTAGCTGGCGATAAAGAAGGTATCCGCCGCGCGGATCATCTCGGTGGTGCGGGCATTTAGCGCGGTGAAATCCTCGCGCGATGCACGGCTCTTCAGCGGCTCCGGCGTGCGGCTATAACCGCGCGCCTGGATATATTTGGGGCAGTTGCCATAGGAGTGCTCGACCGCCACGGCCAGGCCAGCGGCAGACACCTGCTGGATCACCCCGTTGATGCGATTGCGCCGACGCGTATGCAACTCGATGCCAAGCAAGCCAATGGCCTGACCGGGTTGCAGGCCGGCAGCGGCTGGGTCCTGCGCGTCGGGTTGTACGGCCACTAGCAACTGCTGCGGGTCGGGCGAGGTCACGAAACCTTCCGGCCCCTCAAGCAAAGTCGCCCAGGGCCGCTGCTGTGCATCGACCGCACCAATGACCATAAAGGGCAGTTGCTGGTAGAACTCGCGGTGCTGGTCGGGCATGTAATCGCGGATAACCTTCTGCCCGATCACCTCCATGCGTTCGGAGACGCCGTAGGTTTCCTGAAGCGTTTTTTCCCCGGCATGCCAGGGTGAGCGGCGGTGTTTAGGCAGATGATCCATGCAATGCGCTCCTCAAGAAGGCTGCCGGGAAGCCCGGCAGCCTGTGGCGACTCAGGCGGCTTGCAGGCCTGCTGCAGTGCGCTGCATGGGAACAAAACCTGGCAGAGCTTCGACCCGCTCCAGCCAGGCGCGCACATTCGGGTAGGCCTGCAGCGAGACATTGCCTTCCGGTGCATGGGCGATATAGCTGTAGTTGGCGATATCGGCGAGGGTGGCGCTGTCGCCCGCCAGGAAAGGCGTGCTGGCCAGTTCGCCGTCCATCACCTTGAGCAGGGCGTGGGAACGGGCGATCACTTCTTCGGCATTCAATGGCGCACCGAACACCGTGATCAGCCGAGCAGATGCCGGGCCGTAAGCCAGTTGGCCGGCCGCCACCGACAGCCAGCGCTGAATGCGCGCGGCAGCAAGAGGCTCTTCAGCCAGCCACTTACCGTCGCCATATTTCTTCGCCAGATAAACCAGGATGGCGTTGGAGTCACTGAGGATGGTGCCGTTGTCATCGATAACCGGCACTTGCCCGAAAGCGTTGATGGCGAGGAACTCAGGTTTTTTGTGCGCCCCGTTGGCCATGTCGACAAACACCAGTTCGGTGGGCAGCTGCAGCAGTGAGAGCATCAGTTCGACGCGATGGGCATGGCCTGAAAGAGGGACACGATAAAGTTTGATGGCTGGCTGAGACATGGTGCGGCTCCGTGTGAGGTCAGGGTAATCAGCGGCGTCAAACCGAATCGGCGGCTCTTGCGCTGGTAGGTCCATGCTGCACCCACTCACGGCCAAGCAGAATCACCATGCAGGGCAATGCATAATTTCGTTTTGTAAAAGAATGCGGCTGTTAGCCAAGAAATGCCGGATGAGCGCGCAACCTGGGCGTGGCGAAGTCGATAAAGGTACGCACCCGTGCCTCGGCCCGGCGACCATCGCGGTAGATCAACTGCGCGGGCAGGTCCTGGCTGGCAAAGTCGCTCAACACGGGCTCAAGCAAGCCGCTCTGCAATTCATGGTGCGCCTCAAAACTCATGCAGCGAATCAGGCCCAGCCCCAGAGTCGCAGCATGGATGGCGCCGCGCTGGGTGGTGCAGGTCAGCACGGGCGCGGGCTTCATCAGGCGTGTGGTGCGCTCATCGCGAAAGCGCCATTCGTTTTGCGAGCCGTCTGCCGTGGTCAACACCGCACGGTGCGTTTTGAGGTCATCGGGTATCTGCGGGCGCCCCCACTTGGCCAGGTATACAGGAGATGCGCAGACAATTGGCTGAACCCTGCCCACCGGCATGGCAAAGCCGGAAGAGTTCGGCAAATGGCCCACCACCAGGGCGATATCAATGCCCTCTTCAAGCAGTTTCGGCACGCCTTCGCTGGCCCGGGTGACCAGCTGCACGTCGGGGAATGCCGCCAAATAGTCGAGGGCGATTGGCATCAATACCTGCTGATCCATCAGCAGCGGTAACGACAGGGTCAACCGCCCAGCAGGGCTCGCATGCATACCGGCAGCGGAGCGTTCAGCAATCGTGGCTTGCTCAAGAAGGTGCCGGCAACTCACAGCAAACTGCTCACCCGCCGGACTCAGTTCGACGCCACGCGGTCCACGCAGCAGCAGGGTGTTATTCAGGCGCGCTTCCAGTGCGGCAATGCTGCGCATGATGGTCGCGGGGGAAAGCTCCAGCTGCCGCGCGGCCGCGGCCAGACTGCCGGCTTGCGCCACGGCGGCGAACACCTGCATCTGCCGATAGCGGCTCATGCGCTAGGCGCTCCCGGCCTTTTGCAGCGCAGGGTCGTACAGGAAGCGGCTGGCACAAAAGTCGACAAAGGTGCGCACCTTGGCCGGTACCCGACCGCTGCCTTGATAGAGCACATGCACCGGTATTGCTGCGGCTTCAAAGGTCTCGAGGATGATCTCCAACTCCCCCTTCGCCACCCGCTCGGCCACCTGATACGACAGCACCCGCGTCAGCCCCCAACCCAGGCACGCAGCATTGATCGCCGCCTGATTGGAACTCACCATCAGGCGCGGTTTGGGATGCAGAGTGAGGGAGCTGGTGCCCAGGCTGAACTGCCAGTCGGTGAGCAGGCTGCTGGCAGAGGACATCACGATGGGCGCGGCCATCACCTCATTGGGTTCCTGCGGCCGACCAAAGCGCTCAAGAAAGGCCGGCGCGGCGCAGATAACCGGGCGGATGTGCCCGACCTTGATGGCCTGCAGGCCGGTTTCCGGCAACTGACCGATGCGGATGGCGACGTCCACGCCCTCCTCCACCATGTTCACCAGGCGATCCACCAATAGCGCATTGATCGTCACCTGTGGATGCGCCGACAGGTACTCGGTAATCAACGGGATCAGGTACAGCTCGCCGAACATCACTGGCGCCGTCACGGTCAGGTTGCCCCGTGCCCGAATGCTGCTGCCGGTGGCAAGCTCTTCGGCCTCTTCCAGCTCCAGCAGGATGCGTTTGCAGTCCTCCACATAACGCCGCCCCGCCTCGGTCAGGCGCAGGCTACGCGTGCTGCGCGCCAGCAACAGTGTACCCAAACGCTTCTCCAGCCCGGCAATCACCCGGGTCACGCTGGGTGGCGACATGCCCACCAGCTTGGCGCCACCGGCAAAGCTTTGCGCCTCAGCAACGGCCAGCAGTACCTTCATCTCCTGAAACCTGTCCACACTCACCGCCCAGCTTCGAAACTGACTTAGTTAGAGTTGCATAAAGCGCTACTCGCGTAGCTCCTATACGCAGCCTACTACTGAAATCTACAGTTCATGAACCTGATCAAAGAGGCTTGCGCAAACAGGCGCGCCAGTTAAATCACTTGCACCACGACCTTACCCTTGGCGCGCCCACTGTCTACGTAGGCCAACGCCTTGTGGGTGTCCGCAAACGGAAATATTTTGTCGACGACTGGGCGGATCGCGCCTGATTCGATAAGCGAAGTGATCTCGCGTAACTGCACCCCATCGGCGCGCATAAACACGAAGGTGTATTCGACATTCGACTGCTTGGCCTTCTGCCGAATGCCGAAACTCAGCAGACGTAGCACCTGTTTGAGCGGCCAGGCCAACCCACGCGCCTCGGCGAACGTCGGGGTGGGCGACCCGGAGATGGAGATAAGGTGCCCGCCCGGCTTGAGAATTTGCAGGGATTTCTTCAGCTCGTCGTTGCCGAGGCTGTTCAGCACCACGTCGTAGTCACGCAGCACGCTGGCGAAGTCCTGCTTTTTGTAATCGATGACCACGTCCGCGCCCAAGGCCTTCGCCCAGTCGATATTGGCCGTACTGGTGGTCGTGGCCACGAAGGCGCCCAGATGCTTGGCTAACTGGATGGCGACGCTGCCCACGCCGCCAGAGCCGGCTTGAATAAAGACTTTTTGCCCCTTCTTCAGCTTGGCGGTTTCGACCAGCACCTGCCAGGCGGTTAACGCCACCAGCGGAACAGCGGCGGCCTCGACCATGCTGAGGTTCTTGGGCTTCAACGCCACTGACGATGCCTTGACGGCAATAAACTCGGCGAAGGTGCCAATACGGTCATCGTCAGGGCGCGCGTAGACCTCGTCGCCTGGCTTGAAGCCGCGCACGCGAGCGCCAACCCGCACAACCGTGCCGGCCAGGTCGTTGCCCAGAATAAGCGGGAGCCGGTAGGGCAGAATCAGTTTGAATTCGCCGCTCTTGATCTTGCTATCCAGAGGGTTGACGCTCGCCGCGTGAATTTGAATCAGCACGTCATCGCCCCGCACGTCGGGAGCCGGCACTTCGCCGATGCGGCCAACTGCTTTCTTACCGTAACGATCAATGATGAACGCGTGCATGGTTCGGTGCTCCGTGAGCAATGGATTTCGGGGTAAAGGACGCAGTCACTCGGCTAGAAAAGCCAGTGCATCGGAGATGAAATCGGCGTGGTACTGGAAGATGCCACCGTGACCCGCGTCGTCGTAAATGATCAGTTGAGCGCCGGGTATACGGTGTGCCATATCCCGACTGAGAGCAGTAGGCACCATGGCATCCTGATCGCCATTGGCGATTAGAACAGGGAGTCGCAGGCTGCCGAGGTCTTGCGGCGCCTGCCGGCCCCAGGCCTTGATTGCCTTGAGCTGGCGCAGCATGGCCCGAGGCGTGGCCGGTTTGTCCCGATCAAGCTTGCGCTCCTTGAGTCGCTGCAAAAACGCGCGGGCAGCGCTGCGGCTGGTGGCCGACGCGGTGAAGAACAGGTAGAACTTGGGGTCTCGCAGCGTCAGCAGGCCTTTGAGCATCAAAGGCCAGGTCATCGCACCGACTCTGTCGATGCCTGCGCCACCGGCAGGACCGGTCCCGGTGAGGATCATTTTCCGCAGCAACCCTGGCGCCTTCAGGGCGATGTCTTGCGCGACAAATCCGCCGAGCGAGAAACCGAGCAGATCGACCTTGGCAAACCCCAGCGCAGCTATCAGGCCGATTGCATCGTCCGCCATCTCAGCGACGGTCAGTGGCGCGGCTCCACCCGATCCACCAATGCCGCGGTAGTTGATGGCGATCACCCGCCGGGTTTGTGCCAGCCCATCGATGATCCTGGGGTCGAAGTTGTCCAGCACCGCACCCCAATGATTGAACACAACCAGCGGCACCTCAGTCCTGGGGCCGAGGTCGCGGTAGGCGAAGGCTGTGCCGTCAACCCTGATCGATTGGTTCGCGGCCGCGACGAATGACGCCCGCGAACCAAACAGATGTTGTGCATTCATTAAGGTCATTGTTAGTGCGTCCTGGGCCGGGGCCGACGTGTTCTGCAAACTCAGGCTTGGGTCAGATAGCGTTGTGCGACAGCAGACTGGCGGATCTGCGACAGCAGCCCCTGACGCGCTGTTTGCAAAACGTCCCAACGCTCGCCTTCTTGCAGTGGCGGAATGGTCACCGGCTCGCGGCGGTCGAAACCGACCAGCGCGGCATCGACCAGATCACCCACCTCCATGATGTCGCTCAAGGTGTTGATGTCGATGCCGGCGCGATCCCAGATCTCAGTGCGGGTGGCGGCAGGCAGCACGGCCTGCACATAAACACCTTGAGGCGAAAGCTCCAGGCTCAGGCCTTGGGACAGGAACAACACAAATGCCTTGGTCGCCCCATAGACCGACATGCCGAACTCCGGCGCCAGACCGACCACCGAGCCGATGTTGATGATCGCGCCATTACCGGCTTTGGCCAGGCGTGGAGCGATGGCACTGGCTAGGCGCACCAATGCAGTGGTGTTCAGGGCGACCAGATGCGCGACGCTGTCTGTGCTCTGCTCGATAAAGCTGCCGGACTGCGCGGCACCGGCGTTGTTGACCAGGATGCCGATGCTGGCGTCATCACGCAGGCGCGCTTCGATCGCCGTCAGGTCGCTGAGTTGGGTCAGGTCTGCTTGCAGCACATCTACAGCGACGCCGTGTTCGCTGTGTAAGCGGGTTGCCAGCGTGTGCAGGCGCGCCTGGTCGCGAGCGACCAGGACCAGATCATGCCCACGCTGGGCAAAACGCTCGGCGTAAACAGCGCCAATGCCGGTGGAAGCGCCAGTGATAAGAACGGTAGGACGAGTGCTCATGCGGTTATCTCTTTTTCAGGACATCGATAGGGATTGATGGGTGAAGCCATCAGGCGTGATCAACTTATGCCGGGTTCGCGGCAGTGTTCGATTCAGTCATCGTTGGGTAGTCGGTATAGCCCACCGCACCGCCGCCATAGAGGGTGGCTGGGTTGAACGCGGACAACGGCGCGCCGGCCTTAAGGCGCTCCACCAGATCCGGGTTGCCGATAAAGGGGCGACCGAAGGCGATCAGGTCGGCCTTGTCTTCAGCGAGTTGCGAGGTGGCCAGGTCCAGGTCATAGCCGTTGTTGGCGATGTAGGTGTTCTTGAAGCGCTGGCGCATGGCGGCGAAATCGAAGGGCGCCACGTCGCGCGGCCCGCCGGTCGCGCCTTCGACCACGTGCAGGTATACGATGTCCAGGGCGTTGAGTTGATCGACGATATAGTCGAACTGCGCCTGCGGATCACTGCTCGAAACCCCGTTGGCGGGCGACACCGGCGACAGGCGAATACCGGTGCGATCAGCGCCGATCTCGTCAACCACCGCAGCCGTCACCTCCAGCAACAGGCGCGCGCGATTTTCGATTGAGCCGCCGTAGGCATCGGTGCGCACGTTGGCGCCGTCCTTGATGAACTGATCGAGCAAATAGCCGTTCGCGCCATGGATTTCCACGCCATCAAAGCCTGCGGCAATCGCGTTTGCCGCCGCTTGGCGGAAATCATTGACGATGCCCGGCAGCTCGCCAATCTCCAGCGCGCGCGGCTCGGAGACATCCGCAAAGCTGTTGTTGACGAACACTTTGGTGGCGGCACGCAGCGCGGAAGGTCCAACCGGCGCGGCGCCGTTTGCTTGCAGGTCTACGTGGGAAACGCGGCCCACATGCCACAGCTGCAGAAAAATCTTCCCGCCTTGGGCGTGGACGGCATCGGTCACCTTGCGCCAGCCATCGATCTGCGCCTGGGTGTAGATCCCTGGGGTGTTCTGATAACCCTGTCCCTGCTGGGAGATCTGCGAGGCTTCGGCAATCAGCAAGCCTGCGCTAGCGCGCTGGCTGTAATAGGCCGCCGCGAACTCGCTCGGCACCAGACCTATGCCCGCACGGTTGCGTGTCAGCGGCGCGAGCACAACTCGGTTCGCTAACGTCAGGGCGCCAAGGGTGTAAGGGGTAAACAGCTGCTGGTCGGTCATATCGTCTTTTCCGCGTCGATTGATGAGTGGCGTTTTGGCCTGCGCTTAGGATGATGATCGAAATCTAAGCTGTCAACGATTTTGATTATGATCGACATCTATGTATTATCGGCGCATGTTTTTTGAACGCACACGAGGTGTCACACGTGAGAGTGAGCAAGGCTCAGGCCCAGGCAAATCGGGAGCACATTGTCGAAACCGCGTCTGCGGTATTTCGCGAGCGAGGCTTTGACGGTGTCGGCGTGGCCGACCTGATGGCAGCAGCCGGATTTACCCACGGCGGCTTCTACAAGCATTTCGGCTCAAAGGCTGATCTGATGGCTGAGGCCTCTGCCTGCAGCCTTTCCCGCTCGCTGGCCAGTGCCGAAGCGCTCGATGTTCAGGGCTTTATCGATCTGTACGTGACTCGGGATCACCGCGACGGGCGCGGCAGCGGTTGCACCATGGCGGCGTTGTGTGGCGACGCTGCGCGACAGCCGGACGAATTGAAGGTGGCGTTTGCCGAAGGGATAGAGCGCACCCTGCAGCTGCTCGGGGAAAAGTACCCAACAGCCCCAGATTCAGCACCGGGGGACGCGCGGGTGAAGGTGATCGACATGCTGGCGCAGGCTGTCGGCGCGATCATGTTGTCACGTGCATGCCCGGATGACTCGCCGCTCGCCGATGAAATACTCAAGGCCTGCCACGCTCAGATGACCGCAGCATTGCCTGTGCCGTCAGGCAATGAACGGTAGAGGGGTCTCGAAGCATCCCTGCCTTGATGTCGTTAAAGTTAGTGTCGGTTTACAAGGCAGATCAGTACGCGCCGTTACTCATACTTGGCGGGTCGACCAGACGGGCTGCAACCACGCAACCCGTCGTGCAGGCATCACAAACCCCGGCGTATCAGTAGGCAGCAATCACTGCGCATCAACACTGCGTACCGCCTCAAGAATCACCTTGGCCACCTCAGCCGGCTGTGACTGCTGCGGCACATGGCTGGTGCCCAGTTCGGTCAGGGTGGCGCCGATACGCTTGGCACTGGAGCGCTGAACGTCGGGGTGGATCATGCGGTCCTCAGAGGCGAGCAGGTACCAGGACGGCTTGGTCTTCCAGGCAGCGACCGTGGTCCGCTCATCGAAGGCCGATGCCTTGATCGGGCCTTGCGTTGCGCTCATCACCGCGGTTTGTGCCGCCGGGAGATCCTGGGCGAAGTCCTTGGCCATGCCCTCCGGGGTCAGGTAGAGGAAACCGTTGCTGTCTGCCTTGATCTGGCTGATGCCGGGCGGCGTAGGCGCGCCCTTGCCCTGCTCGCCAGTGAATTGCCCGGCGTCGGGTGCGAAAGCTGCGATGTACACCAGAGCGCTGACTTTCTCATGGGCGCCGGCTTCACTGATCACCGTGCCGCCCCATGAATGCCCGACCAGCACCACGTTGCCCGACTGATTGTTCAGCACGCGTTGCGTTGCGGCAACGTCATCAGCAAGCGAAGTGAGCGGGTTTTGTACGACTGTCACGGCAACCCCTTCGGCCTGCAGATACGGCACCACCTTGGCCCAGTCAGAGCCGTCGGCGAAGGCGCCGTGTACGATGACCACCGAAGGCGTTGCCTCGGCAGCCTGGCTGACACTCACCACGAAGGTGCTCGCCAGGGCGAAGGCGGTGGTGACGAGTTGCGACTTGAATGTTTTCATGGGGTGAACTCCTGTGTTGGGAGTTCAAATTCTGCGGACCCACATGCTTGGCGGGTATCGGTCATTTATCCGACCCAGGGGCTTTTTCTTATGGATAGCGCGTTGCGATTCGACATCTCATTGAGCGGGGCACTGGCGGCTATCTCCCAGGTCGGCGACCTCAGCATGGGCCAGCCCCTTGGCCACTCCCAGCGCGTTGCCCGCCTGGCGCAAATGCTGGCCCGCGCCACGCACGGCGACGGCGACCATCTGACGACGGCGCAGCAAGTCGCCTTGCTGCGCTGGTCCGGCTGCACCGCCAATGCCGATGGCTTCGCCCACCTGCTGGGCAATGATGTCGATGGCCGCCGCGCGATGCTCGACCAGACCCTGGGCGCTGAACAGATGAATGCCGTGCACCAGGCGGCTCCACTCGCCGTGGTGCATTGCGAGGTGTCTGGCCAGATCGCTAAAACCCTCGAACTAGGCGCGGCGGTCGAAGCCGGCTTGTGCCGGATATTCGAAACCTATGACGGCACCGGCCGCCCTTTAGGCGTAAGCCATGAGTACATCCCGGACGTGACCTACCAGGTGGTGCTGGCCGGGGACCTGGACATCCTCTGTCGCGCCCATGGCCTGGATGCGGCGCTGAGCTGGATCAGCGAACAGGCCAACCGCCGCTACCCCGCTGTTCTTGCCTCAATGTTGGTGCGCAATGCCAAGGAGTGGTTGGCGGAACTGGAAAAAACGCCCGACGTGCAGGACGACACCCGGCTAGAACGCCCCGTGTCACTGACACTGGTGGGCGATGTGATCGATCTGAAGCTGCCCTGGCTCGCAGGTTATTCCCGGCAGGTGGCGCAGATTGCCGTCGAGGCCGCCCGCTTGTGGGGGCTGCCCGAGCCAGCCCAGATGGAGATTGGCAAGGCGGCCCTGATCCATGGCCTGGGCCGGGCAACCGTCTCCAATCAGCTGTGGAACACCGCGGGGCCGCTCCCCTACGGCGCCACAGAGCGCATCCACCTCGTCCCCTACTGGACGCATAAGGCATCACGACAGATCAGTGAGCTGATCATCCCTGGCGAGATTGCCGCCCATGCCTACGAACGGCTCGACGGCAGCGGCTACTTTCGCGGCACGTCGGCCGATGCCCAGTGCGCCGCGTATCGCTTGCTCGCCAGCGCTGTCGCCTGGGTGGCGTTAACGAGTGCCAGGCCCTGGCGGCCCGCCCATAGCGAATCGGAGGCGGCGCGGCTGCTCAAACAGGACGCCAGCCGCGGTCTGTTTGACGGCGACATCTGCGAGGCGGTGATCGCAGCCGCGCGCGGCGAACGCCGGTTGCCTCAGCCGAAAAGCGCGCTGCTCACAACCCGCGAGTGCTCCATCCTCCTGGAAATCAGCCGCGGCGCCAGTAACAAGGACGTGGCGCGCCGTTTGGAAATCAGCCCGAGTACCGTGCGCACCCATATGGAAAGCATTTTCCGCAAACTGGGTTGCTCCACCCGCGCGGCCGCCACCTTGAAGGGGCTGACCCTGGGCTTGATCGCCTGATACCACGCGTTTGTGGACAGCCGGGGGGAATTAACCCGGCAGACCTTTACTCGGCAGATTGCCGCGTGCCAGGGCAGTGAATGCCTTGAGCGCAGCGGACGGGTTACGTCGGTTCGGATAGTACAGGCACAGGTTGTCTCTGGGCGGCGTCCACTCTTCCAGCACCCGCTCGAACTGTCCGGCGTCGAGCTCAGCCTGAACGTCCTGCTGCATAAAAAAGCCCAACCCCACGCCTGCCTGCACCACCGCCTTGGCGACACTCGGCTCGTCCAGGGTGAGCTGGCCAGTCACATCAAGCCGAGTCACCTCGCCCGCGCGCTCGAAATGCCAGGGGTAGATCGCCCCATTGGGCAGACGGATGCGCATGCACTGATGCTGGAGCAGGTCCGCTGGGCTACGCGGCCGACCGTGCTGGGCGAAGTACGCGGGCGAGCCGACCACAGCGTAGCGTTGCGGCTGGCCGAGCGGGATCACGATCATGTCGCTGGGCACAAGATTCTCAGCGCGTACGCCCAGGTCGAAACCATCCGCGACTATGTCCACCAGGCGGCCTTCGGTCACCAGATCGATATGCACCTTCGGGTAACGCTGCAGAAACTCCAGCACCAACGGCACCAGCGCAGCGCGGGCGGCACTGGCGAATGCATTGATGCGCAACACACCCGACGGTCCGACATTATGCGAGCGCACCGCTTCAAGCGCCGCCCGTACATCCTGCAACGCCGGGCCGACCTGCTCCAGGTACATCGCGCCCGCCTCGGTCAGCGACACGCTGCGGGTGGTGCGATTGAACAGCCGCGTTTCGAGGCTCGCCTCCAGCTTGGCAATGGTGTTGCTCAGTGCCGTGGTCGAAACATCCAGATCGATGGCTGCCTGCCGGAACGACGCCCGCCGCGCCACGGCCAGTACAGCTTCCAGCTCATTGAGACCAAGGCGCGAATCTGCCATGCAATTGTCCTGATATTCGGGATAGGTCGTTAACCTCTATCCCAGTTGAGCAAACTATCAACCAAGCGGCAAGATCACAGTCGTAAACCCAACCCACTGTGAGAGGAGATCAGGCCATGAACCTGCAACTGCCTGACGCCGTACAAACCTACTTCGATGTCAGCAATGGTGGCGACATCTCGCGCCTTGCCGCCTGCTTCTACGCGGACGCCAAGGTGACCGACGAAAACCGCACGCACCAGGGCATTGCAGCCATCAAAGCCTGGCAACAGGAGGCCCGCCAGGCATTCACCTACAGCCTAGAGCCGCTGGCGGCGACACAGAAAGACGACACGCTGAGCGTCACGGCGCGCCTGGTCGGTAACTTCCCTGGCAGCCCGCTGCAGCTGAATCATCTGTTCCTGCTGCAGGACGGCCAGATCCGCTCACTGGAGATTGCGCCATGAACCTCGATCTGAGCGGTAAGCGAGTGCTGGTCACCGGCGGCACCAAAGGCGTTGGCCGCGCGGTGGTCGAGCTATTCCTCGCCGAGGGCGCACAAGTGCTGACTTCCGCCCGGCAGGCCAGCAGCGATCTGCCGGCTGAGCTGTTCGTGCAGGCCGACCTCTCGACCCCGGAAGGCTGCGAAACACTGGTAGCCGCAGCCAAGCAACGGCTGGGCGATGTGGACATCATCGTCCACGTCCTGGGTGGTTCGTCGGCACCCAGCGGCGGCTTTGCGGTATTGGACGACGCGCAGTGGCAACGCGAACTCGACCTCAACCTGCTGCCGGCCGTGCGCCTGGATCGCGCCCTGCTCCCGCAGATGCTGGAGCGCAAGAGCGGCGTGATCATCCATGTGACCTCCATTCAAAACCGTCTGCCCTTGCCCGAAGCCACTACGGCTTACGCAGCAGCCAAGGCGGCGCTGTCGACCTACAGCAAAAGCCTGTCGAAAGAAGTCTCGCCACAAGGCGTGCGTGTTGTACGGGTATCGCCGGGTTGGATCGAAACCGAAGCGTCGGTCGCCTTGGCCGAGCGGCTGGCGCAGGAAGCCGGTACGGACTACGCAGGCGGCCAACGCATCATCATGGATGCCCTCGGCGGGATTCCGCTGGGCCGGCCTGCCAAGCCGGCAGAGGTCGCTGACCTGATTGCCTTCCTGGCCTCGCCACGTGCGGCCTCCATCACCGGCAGTGAATTTGTGATTGATGGCGGAACGGTACCGACCGCCTAGCGCCAGGTGCCTAGCCCGACACAAAACCCGAACACTTCGCCAGACGCGACCAACCTGTGACAGCGGCTGATGGTTATCAAGGATCGAAACCAAAGCCGCTGGGGAGATCGCGCTTTCTACGCGCGGGCGCTGCTGCGAGCGTTCTTCTTCTGCAGGATCATCGACGCTTCGTTGTAAGCATGCTGGAAGGCGTCGCTGCCGATCCAGGTCACCGCAGCGTCCTCGTCTTCATCGTGGAAAACCCCGCGATAGACGATCAGCAGGCCCATCATAAAGTCGGTCGCGGCCTCTTCCGCCTCTTCTGCGACCACCAGCTCCAACACCGGGTATTGCAGAAACACCAAGCACATCGCCAGCAGGCTGATGCCTTCACCCACCTTCATCGCCTGGAACAGGTCATCGAAGTGCGCGGGGTCGAATCCGTTCTCTTCGATGTCTTTGAAGTCGAAGGTGCTCAGATCAATTTCAACATCATCGAACGGCTCATTGATCAGCGGATTGGCCAACAGCGGATGGACGACATTGGCCTTGGACTTGCCCGAACGGTTTTGCTTGGCCTTGGCTTTGGCCCGCTGGGCGCGTTTTTGCTGTTTATCTGGGGAGGCCATGGAGGCGAGTTCCTTGTTCGAGGCAGCCATATTTATGGCCCAGGGTAGTCGGGCGCATAGTGTATTCAGTCTGGCTGACTGCGTCGGACAAAGGTGGCAGATTTTTTCTGTTCTAGATGTCCGATTTCGGCCATAGCGGACATATCTGAAAGGTGGTACCGGCAGCTCTCCGAGCCGCCTCATCATCACCTCGCGCAACTTGTCAGTAATTGAGCGGCTCGGTGCCGAGCGCGAGTGATTTTAATCCACAATCTGGTCCGCAGCGGTATCGACGGCCTTGTCCTGTATAAGCGCTTTCGGCTTTGTCTGATTCCGTCGTGCTTGTCCTCGCTGGCGCATAGCCTGATGCTTCGCATGAAGCGGCTGAGCCGCTGTCACCACGCCCACTGTCTGGCCGCTTATCTACAGCGTCGGCCAAATTGCTGGCCCCTGTGTAGCGGACGTTTTCTACACGATGAATCAAAACTTCAACGGATCACTGTGGGCCGCTTGCATAGCTCTCACAGTAGCCGCTTGGATTAGCACTGAAAATGCCCTAGCACATACGGCTATGTGATACCCGGAGAAACTATGAAAGCAGTCAGCCCAAACGATTTTGTAGCGATTAACGACGTCCTGTGTCGATTTTTCCTTTCCTTCGACCGTCGGGACTGGGCCTCGATGACCAACTGCCTATCCTCGCTCGTGTTCATTGATTACTCTTCGTCCGGCAGAGAAAAACCATCCTCTATGAGCGGCAAGGACTTCGTTAAGCGCCGAGAGAATGCTGTCGACAACTTGGCCAAACACCATAGCTTTTCGAATCTTCTCCTGGCGTATGAACAGAATGAAGACTCGGTGAGCGCGCGCTGCAATTACTTGATCCTACGATTCGGTGATTCTCAATCGACCGATATTGGCGGTGAAAACTTCTTCCATTCCTGCGGCAACTATGATTTTTTGCTCAGCAGAGCAGATGACTGCTGGAGAATATCGAGTATTACGCAGCATGCACTGCAAAGCTGGGGCAACAGGAACTTACACGGTGGTTCCCGAGCAGGGTCATGATTTTTTTAAACATGTATAGGCTGCTCGCTATGAAGGGCAGCTTCTGGCCGACTCTGGCCTATCGCGACAGGCTGAAATCGGCCAAACGCCGCCGGTCGCGTCTGTGAGGAACTTGCTGTTCAACCTAATCGAGTTACATCAACCGAGTGCAGAACGCGCTCAGAGTTACGGATGATCAACCATGGCTTGGATGGCTACAGACAGGATGTCGGAATGGTCTTGAAAAACCCGCTTTCGCGGGTTTTTTGTTGCCTTCGCCGCATTAAGGCTGCGGGGGCACCTTGTCTTGAGCTTGCGTGGCATTCAATGGCAGCAGCAAACGCGGGCTGTCGTCTTGATCGGCGCGAAAGAAGCTTGCTCGGCCGTTTTCGTGATTGGGGAGTATCCCGCTTTCACAATTGCATGGCTGAGTTCGGCTTCTGCGCTTGCCGACTCAATCTGGACTCGGTGAGAAGATAGGTCTATTTGCACCTTGGCGGTCGGGTCCACAGTCAGTACAGCCTGGGTAATGGCTTTTATGCAGTGTCCGCAGGTCATGTCTTTTACTTCGAAGGTAGTCATCGCTCGCTCCTACTGGGGGTAGTGTTTGATGATTCGACTTTCCTCCTTGCCATCGTGGCAAGGTCAAGCAAAAAAACACAACGCCGTAATCTTTCTCATGGAAAGGAAAGCCAAGACTTGTTTGCGGCCAGTGAATCGCCGCTGGTCTTGTAGGCACTCGATGACCGCTTCTGCCCGACTCCCGCGCTTCGCAACTGCCCGCTTTGGGTCGACAGCCGCCCTTAACGACATACTGCAATCGTCCAGAAGTAACCACTCATGAGCCAAGGCAATAACGTCTCAACCTACACCGTGCGCTCCGAGATCGAGCCCCTCCTTTAGCGCCCTCGCCTGCCGAACCAGGCTCAAGCCAACAGTTCAGTAATCCACTGCATCTGTTGGGCGACCTTCTGCACCTTCTCCTCACACACCGCCTGCCGCGCATGAGCGAAGTCGGCCAGGGTCTGCTGCTTCAGACGCAGCATTCGCTGCCACTTGGCCAGGAACGCCGGGCTGCGTGTTTGCATCTGCAGCGGGCCAAAGTACAGTTCTTCGGCGCTGTAGGTCACCGGACCAGAGCGCTCGGCGACGATGATTTCGTAGACAAAGCGATTCTCCCGCAGCACCTCCTCGCAGAGGATGCGGTAGCCATTTTCCATCAGCCATTGCCGCAATGGCTGCTCGCCGCCGTTGGGCTGCAGGATCAAACGCTCCTGACCACTCAGGCGGGCCTTACCGCTGTCGAGGATGTCGCGAATCCGCTCGCCGCCCATCCCGCAGATACTGATTGCCGTGATTGCATCGCCCGCTTCAATCGCCGCCAAACCATCTGCCAGGCGCACATTGATGCGTTGGCCCAGGTCGCTTTCACGCACGCTACGTTCGGCCGCGTGGAACGGCGTCAAAGCCACCTCCCCCGCCACTGCCGCCTCAATGGCACCACGACGCAGCAATGCCACCGGCAGATAGGCGTGATCCGAGCCAATATCAGCCAGCCGCGCCCCTGCCGGCACATGCACCGCCACACGTTCCAGGCGCATAGACAATGTCTGCTCGTTCAACTCCAGCCCCTTCTCAGCATCGACGTCCGGCCGTTGGGCCGAATCGGGGCGCGATTCTGTCGAGCTACGCCGTGCATGGCAAATCGCGGCGACCAGCGATGTGTGCCCGACTCGGGCCTGGGGTTTAGGGGGAGCTCTGCCTGCGAGCTTTACTAATGGGCAGCTTTCGGTCGACTCTGTTGAAAAGTAGGTCTGCCCGAACCTGCCTTTCCAGAGTTCAAAACCGCAGCATATTTGACATTGCACCGTGAAACTCAAGGCAGTTCATCTCTCCCCCTGCTCAGATTTCAACGTAGGCACGCTCTTTTTGTAGACAGGAATTGAAGGTATTTTTTTCAACTACATCGCCCCAAAACTGCGGTGCGAACCTGCGGGAATCGTCCGACAACGAACGCTTAATGCAGAGCTTCGCGATTTATTTCTGAGGCTCGTCAGAGCTTAAAATCATGAGGGGGTAGGCATACAGGGGTAGTGCAGATCAAGATATTTATGGTAAGTTCGAGTAGAGACTTACAGGCAGATTTTTTACCACGGTTCGTGGTATTTGAAATAATCGTGCTGGATATTGCTCCTTCGCGACTCACAATGGACCGATATGAATATCCTGACGGACGCATATGAGTGCCTGTAAGTCTCTCTTTTACCAGGGATAGGTTATGCCTCGATTACGCGCACTCCAAAAAGCCACGACGCTTCATGATCTCGCAGTAATTCTTAACTACTCACCTACTGCTCTTGCATATTTATTATATAAAAAAACCGGCAAATATAGCCGCTTCCAAATCCCCAAGAAAAACGGAACTCCCCGAGAAATATTAGCGCCATGCGATGAGCTCAAGTCATTGCAACGGAAGCTAAAAAAACTTTTAGATGAATGTTTGGAAAGCATCGAGAAGAAGCGATCTCCTTTAGGCTCACTTTCTCATGGATTTAAGGCCAACCACTCAATCATAACGAATGCAGAACCCCACAGAAAGCGGCTATATGTATTTAATGTCGATATCAAAGGCTTTTTCGACTCAATACACATGGGGAGAATTCGCGGATTTTTTATTAGTAATAAAGACTTTAATTTAAACACCAAGACTGCAACAATCTTGGCGCAGATCATTTGTCACGACGACAAACTCCCTCAAGGCAGTCCCGCATCGCCTGTAGCATCAAATTTGATTGGGCACTTGATTGATATTCGTATGGTGCAGCTCGCTAAGAGGCTAGGCTGCACCTACTCACGTTACGCGGACGACATAACATTCTCAACAAACAAGTCTGAATTCCCACCCGAAATTGCTTATCGCCTTGAAAATAGCCATGACTGGATACCAGGCGGCGCACTCCTGAAAGTAATCTATAAAAGCGGCTTTGGGTTGAACCATGAAAAGACTCGAATGCAGTACGCCCGGGCGCAACAAACGGTTACGGGCCTCGTCGTCAATCAGAGCACAAATACACCGGCAGAATTTAGGCGAAAAGTCAGAGCTATGACTCACAAGCTTTTTATGGACGGGGAGTACTATGTCCATGAAGAAAACGGACCAAGAAGCCCCAAAAAAACCGAATTAAACCATAGCAAACTAAACAAACTTGAAGGCATGTATAGCTACATATATATGACCGACTGCTTTAATCGGAAAAAAATCATTGAAAATAGCAATCGCAGGCATGAAGACTTCCCACTGTCCTCTCTTGAAAAATTGCACGGGGACTTTTTGTTTTACAAAAACTTCTATGCATCTCCAGCCCCGACAATTATCTGCGAAGGAAAAACTGATAATATCTATTTGACCTGCGCAATAAAATCTCTGCACGAAAAATTTCCTAGATTAGCCAAGCCTGACGCGTCTGGAAAAGTTAAGTTGAAGGTTCGATTTATTAACTACTCCGAACTGACGCATCGAGTAATGGGGCTGAATGGAGGCAGCTCTGATCTTGGTCATCTCATACGGAGGTATGCTAAACAGTGCGGCAGTTACAAAGCACATCCACCACTCAACCCGACTATTATAGTGGTTGATAACGACAGTGGATCTCAGCCAATATTCCAGGCTATAAAGGATGTGACTGGTGACCGATACTCCATTCCAAGTGGCAAAGGGAAGATTTTCGATAAAAGCCAAACACTCTACAAGGTGGCGCAAAATTTATATGTAGTATTGACCCCTCTATTAAACGGAAAAGACTCCATGATGGAAGACTTTTTCCCACCAGCAGTTTTACGAGCAACTTATAACGGAAAGAGCTTTGAAGCGGTAAGCCCTGGACCTAAAGGCACCACATATAGCAAACATCAATTCTCTCAACACGTGGTTAAACCTAATCAGAAAATTATTAATTTCTCGCGTTTCTCACACATACTGAAATCAATAAATCTCGCAATACGAGACTATCCGAAGATAAAATTGTAATGCCCCACTGACCAACAGCCCTCTATTGCGCATTCAGCTACCAACCCGCCCTGGTCAAATAGCTTTATCCAGCCCCCCTGCCGTCTCCAAGCCAGTTCTATCCCTAATGCTTGGAGCGAATCCGGACATATTGCCGATTACCGACAACCGACACCTTCCGCCCAACAACTGTCGCGGCGAAGTGAAAGCCCAGGGCAATAGGGTCGTAACGTACAACCATGCAAGGCTTGGATATGGCGCCACTACCCGGCCTTCCCCACAGCTCTGAGCACTGCTTCAAGTAAAAGCCCCGCCTATTAACGCGGGGCTTTTTTGTCTGATTCCCAAACCGATTAGTTGATCCGCCGCTGGCGACTCAGTCCCGTTTGAAAAAGCGTAGAAGGCCGCCGTGACCGCAGCCGTCATGCTCGGCCGACGAGCTGCTGCCGAAGCGCAGCCAGGCTTTTTCATGGAAGTAATAAGCCACTGTGTTACAGGCGGGTTCTATCAGGGCTATCAGCCCACCGGTGAGCAAGTCCCCGGTGAGCATATAGGCCACTGTGAAGGCAATCGAGAAATGCAGAACGGCAAAGGTCAGGGTCTTTAGCATCCGCATTAGCGCCGAATAGCTCCGGTGCTCTCCTCGCTCAGCGTTTGGCTTCTACGCCGGGCGCTGCCGAGCGGGTCTCGGTAGGGGTAGCCATGACTGTTTCTCCTTTGCGGGTGGATAACACAGGTTCAGAAGCGCAAGAGCCGGTGCAAGTTCAGGGAGTTTGATGGACGGTTTGTGTGCGGGGGCAATATGGCGACTGCCTGGCGGAGACTGGCGCCTGCTTAAAAACTGATCCATTCGCTGATGCCAGGGTCTCAACGGTAAGTGAATCGCTCAGGGGAGCCGTGGATGACCGCTTTCGATTGGCAACGCATGCTGATGGATGATTTTCCCGTGCTGTTCTTGGGCGAGGTCGCGCTTCGCGCCCTCTTCGCGTTCGTTGTCGTGTTTCTGTTTCTCAAGGTCAGCGGTCGCCGTGGCATCCGCCAGTTGTCGCTGTTCGAGCTGGTGATGATTCTGACGCTGGGCTCGGCGGCGGGTGATGTGTCGTTTTACGACGATGTACCGCTGCTGCCAGTGCTGGTGGTATTCGCAACGTTGCTGCTGCTTTACCGCATCACTGTTCTATCGATGAGCCGTAGCCCACGGCTTTCGAAGTGGATGGAAGGCGAGCCAGTCACGATCATCAAGGATGGGCTGTACGAGCTGAACAGCCTGGACCGTCTGCATATTTCTTCCGATGAATTTTTCATGGAGCTGCGCCAGCAGAGCGTCGACCACCTCGGCCAAGTCCGCCTCGGTATCCTTGAAACCGATGGCGATATCAGCCTCTATTTCTACGCCACCGAGGAAACCAGACCTGGGCTGTCGGTACTGCCGCCCGAACACCGGGCGGTGTATGAGCGCGTGCCTGTAAGTGATCTCTATGCCTGTATCCGTTGCGGGAACACGCAGTGGATGGAAGGCCAGCAGCACAGCCTCTGCGCTCGCTGTGAGCACGGCAGCTGGTCGCCCGCGCTGCGGCATTCGCGGTTGCACTGACAGCTGCCCGCCGCCTGATCGCAGGCCGTCAGAGCTTCACCGCGCTCAGCTGCAACCACAGCGAAAACGCCCCCAGCACTCCCCAGAAGACGGCGAACAGCCAGGGTGAGCGCAGCGAGAACAACAGGGACTTGTAATAGCTGTCCTTGTTCGACTCCTGCTCACAGAACAGGGGGGAGTCGTCGTAGGCGTGGCCGAATTTTGGTTCACTGCGCAGCAGGTGGTCCTGCTTGAAATGCCAGTGGCCGATGATATCTGCCGAAGCCTTGATACCAGGCCAGGCGTGCAGTGAACTGACGATACCCAACAACGCCAACAGCGCCGGCACCACCAGGGTAAACAGGTCGCCCCACTGCGTATTGGCGTTGGCCATGGAAGAGGCGTAGGCGATCACCAGGAACGATTGCGCCGACAGGTAGGCATTGGTTCGATTGGCCAACAGGCTGGTTTCGTACTGGATTTCCCGTCGGTAGAAATCCAGCCGCTCTCTCGGCGTACCGAACATCAGCGGATCGGATGCTTCGCTTGCCTCGACGATGGCGCTTTCGGGGGAGATGATTCTGGACACGTTCAACGACCGCGATACAGGGCTACAGCAGCGCTCGGTGCCAGAAGCAGCGCTGCGCGGCAAGCTGGGTGAGCCGCTGCCAACAAGAGCACCTGTCGGCAACGGCACACGGCGTCAGGAGTTCATGGTGGCTGCCTGGTTACCGCCTTGTTCGGCGATCTTGGTTAGTTTCTCATCGGTGGCTTTTTCCTCAGCCAGGGTGTCCTTGAGCAACTGAATGGCGGCTGCTTTTATGCCGATGTGCTTGGCCATGGCGATCAGCGTGCCATAGCTGGCGATTTCATAGTGCTCGACCTTCTGCGCGGCGCCGATCAGACCCGCATCGAGCACCGGACCTTTATCGATCTCTTCAATCAGTTCCTTGGACTCTTCAACGAGCCCCTCCATCGCCACACACTTCATGCGTTTGAGCTTCAGCCCGGCCAGTTCGACCAGCTGATCGATTCGCTCGATCTGCCCTTGCGTCTCTTCCAGGTGCGCGGTGAATGCCTCGGCCAGCAACGGGTTGCTGGCGGCGCGAGCCATGCGTGGCAGCGCTTTGCTGATCTGCTTCTCGGCGCTGTACATATCGGAAAGTTCATGGACGAACAGGTCGTCAATCGTCTTGCGAGCCATGGTTATTCTCCTTGAGACTTTTTACGTTCACGAGCGTGGGAGGTGGTCCCGCCCATGTTCGTGTCTGACTGGCCGGCGCAATAATGAGTTCAGACTCTTTGCGCGTCGCACGACCGATGCGCCAGCGACGCCTGGCGACGTGCTTGGTGGAAGCAACGATAAGCAGTTGGCGTGCTAAACGAACCGTGTAGAATCCCGCGCCCCGAAAATGCAGGAGACAACACGTTGGCTATTCACTACACCGCGTCCGCGGAAAATGTCGCATGTGGACGCACCGGCTCGAACCTGAGCAGCACCCAGGATGTCACTCAGGTTTCATGCAAGCTGTGCCTGCGCAGCGTTGAAAAAGGCACTGCCGAACCTGTCCGTAAAACCCCAAGTCTTGCTGAACTCAGAGCCGCTGCCAAAGCTGCAAAGGCCGCTGCCGCAGCGGCTGCGATGGTAAAGCCAAGCACTACCCTGAAACCCCGAGCCGAATGGCAGCAACGCCTGGAACAACTGCCGGGTAAAAATCGCATCCCGCGCGGGATGGCTCGGCAGGTATTTGTTTAAGCGCTGCTGGCCGATTTCTGTGGCCAACCGGCAGCCCAACTGCTCGGTTACAACCCAGGGCTGCGTCAGAACGCGCGGCCTTATTGCTTCAAGGCCAGCGCAACAGCCTTGGCAGCATCCTCAATAGCGCGCTCATCGTAAGGCGCAAAGCCCAGCACCAGCCCCGGTTTTCGGGGCTGCACGCAGTAGCGCGCCAGCGGCATGGTGTCGATACCGGCGGCCTGCAGACGGGCGAAGGCAGCCTGCTCGTTGTCCACCTGCAGGTTGCAGGTGATATCCAGCCCTGCACGAATCTCCGGTACGTCGATCAACCCTCGCCAATGCCGCTGAGCCGACTCGGCGAAGGCCTCGGCGCGTGAGGCGTATATCTTGCGCATGCGCCGCACGTGGCGGTCGAAATGCCCTTCATGGATAAAGTCGGCCAGCACCGCCTGGGACAGGCTGTTGGCGTGGCGTGACATCAGCGCGGCGGCGCGGGTGAAACTCTCAAGCAGGTGCGCCGGCAACACCAGGTAGGCCAGGCGGATGGAGGGGAACAGCAGCTTGCTGAAGGTGCCGGCGAGGATCACCGACTGCTCCGCTGCCGGCATCGAGCGCAGCGCCGGAATCGGCTTGGCGATAAAGCGGTATTCGCTGTCGTAGTCGTCCTCGAAGATATAGCTGCCGTGCTGCGCCGCCCACTGCAACAGTGCCAGACGCCGCGCAGGGGACAACTCACCGCCCAGCGGCGCCTGCCGTGAAGGGGTGACGTAGGCCAGCCGGGCATCGGGGGCCAGACGCACGCCCTCCTCCACTTGAATACCGAAGGCGTCCACCGGCACATCCACCCGCCGCACACCGGACACATCGATCAGCTGGCGCGCCCCCGGATAGCCGGGGTCCTCCATCCATACCTGGGAATTGCCCGGTGCTAACAGCCGCAGGCACAGATCAAGGCCTTGCTGCACGCTATTGAGGACCAGAATGCGCTCAGCGGGCACCTGCACACCGCGAGCGATGGCCAGGTAGCCGGCGATGGCTTCACGCAGGGCCGGCAAGCCGCCAGGGTCTGAATCGAGCAGGATGGACAGGCGCGACGCACGCAGCTGCTGGATATGCAGCTTGCGCCACAGGTCAACCGGGAAGGCCTGAGTGTCGCCCCGATGCGGGAAAAACGGCCGCAACCCTGGCATTACCGGGCGACGCGCAAACACCGGGTTAATCGCCTCCAACCGCTCGATCCAGGGTGTTGTCGGCGGCTTACGCGGTACATCCACAGTCGCCACAACCTTGCGTCGCACATAGCCGGCGTTCAGCGTGGCATCCGGCAACACCTGGCAAACCCGCGTACCGCTGCCGGTCTGCGCCTCCAGGTAGCCCTCGGACAACAACTGCTGATAGGCCGCCTGGGCAGTGCCCCGCGCCAGCTTGTAGTGCTCGGCCAGGGCGCGCGTGCTGGGCAACTTGCTGCCAGCCGGCAGGCGGCCACCGAGAATGGCGCCGCGCAGCGCCTCATACAGCCAGCGCTGCAGGCTGACGCCAGGCTCGGGCGTGCCCAATGGCAGGAAGACTACCTGCGGTGGCGATTTCTCGGGGGGCATGGCCGCTCCAAAGTGGACCAATGAGTTCAGGCAATAATGGATCAATACCTTGATCCAAGCCAGAGGCAGAATCACTCCCGTCGTTAGCCAGCAGCCTTTCTCTTCACTACGGGAACCTACCCATATGAAACAGCAAATCCTGATCATCGGTGCCGGCTTTGCCGGCATGTGGAGTGCACTCAGCGCCGTGCGCTTGCTCGATCAACAGCAGCGCCTGGACGTCAACGTCACCCTGCTCGCGCCCCAGGCGGAACTGCGTGTACGCCCACGCTTTTATGAAACCGACCTGGCCAGCACTGTCGCCCCGCTCGGCCCGCTGTTCGAGGCCGTGGGCGTGCGCTTCGTCCAGGGCAGTGCCACGCAGATTAATGCCGCGAGCCAACGCGTCAGCTATCGCGACGCCTCGGGTGCCGAGGCCGAGCTGAACTATGACCGCCTGATCCTCGCGTCCGGCAGCCAGGTGGCACGCCCGCCACTGGAAGGTATCGAACGCTTTACCTTCGATGTCGACAGCCTGGAGTCGGCGCAGCGACTCGAAGCCCATCTGCAAAGCCTGGCGCAGCAGCCAGAGAGCGCAGCACGCAACACCGTGGTGGTGGTCGGCGGCGGCTTTACCGGTATCGAAACCGCCACCGAAATGCCGGCACGCCTGCGTGCCATCCTCGGTGAGCAGACCGACATCCGCGTGATCGTGGTGGATATGGCCAAGCAGGTTGGCGGTGCCATGGGCGAGGCAATCGCCGGGATCGTCGCCGAAGCCAGCGATAGCCTGGGCGTCACCTGGCGGCTCGGCAGCCCGGTGTCCAAGGTCGATGAGCACGGCGTGCAGCTGGGTAACGGCGAACGCATTGCCGCCAGCACGGTGATCTTTGCCGTGGGTGTGAAAGCCTCGCCACTGACCCAACAGATTAACGGCGAACGCGACGCGCATGGCCGCCTTCACGTGGACCGCAACCTCAAGGTGCTCGGCCAGGATGCCATCTACGCCAGCGGCGACACCGCCTACGCCGCCGTGGATGACCAGGGCAATCACGCCCTGATGACCTGCCAACACGCCATTGCCCTGGGCCGCTCGGCCGGCAACAACGCCGCCGCTGATCTGCTCGGTGTCGCGCCGATTGCCTATAGCCAGCACAAGTACGTCACCTGCCTGGATCTGGGTGCATGGGGCGCGGTATTTACCGAAGGCTGGGAGCGCAAGGTGCTGCTGACCGGCCAGGAAGGCAAGGTGCTGAAAACCCAGATCAACACCCAGTGGATCTACCCACCGGCAGCGGATCGGGCGATCGCCCTGGCGGCGGCCGACCCATTGATCCCGGTGGTGGCTTAGTCCCTATCCGGCTGGGTCTTTGCTGCATGGCTTAAAGCAAAAACGGGATGGGCGTGCAAAGCGCCAATCCCGTTTGGTTTTTGTAGGCAGTCGCTATTTAAGGCTAGGTCCCAGTTAGCTGTTGTATGGATGCACTGCTTCCTCAGCCTTCGACGCTGCTCCACTGTTTACTCAGGCGCTTGTCGGAGACCGGCAATTTGGTGCCCAGCTGCTGGGCGAACAGCGAGACGCGGTACTCCTCCAGCAGCCAGCGATACAGCACGAGCTGCGGGTCGCGTTTGCCTTCCTGGCTGTGTTTTCCCAGGCGCGCCTGGTACTGCTCCCAGTAACCGGCCAGCTCGCCGCTCCACACTCGGTCGCGCTGAACCTGACCGGCGATCTTGTCCAGGCGCTGCTCAATGGCCTTGAGGTAGCGCGGCACTTCTTTAAGCCACTGCGTCGGAGTTTCACGGACGAAACCGGGATACACCAGATTGCTCAGCTGCAGCTTGATATCGTTGAGCGCCATGGCCTGGGCTAGGTCGATTTTGCCTTTGAAGCGTTTCTGCAGACCGTGCCACAGCTTGAGAATTTCCAAGGTCAGCTTGGCCAGGCGTTCGGCTTCGCCGGTCCAGTCGCCACGCTTGCGCTCGGCCAGGGCAGCCAGACCGGCACCGTCACGCGGTAGCGGCTCACTGCCTTCAAGGATGCAACTGTCGAGGCTGGCCAGCAGAATATCTTCGACCAGCGCATCGACCCGGCCCAGCTCGCGATACAGCAGCGCCAGCTCGGTCAGCCCCGGCAGCTTGCTGCGCAGAAACTTGGCCTGCTCAGCCAACTGTTGCAGCAGCAAACGCTGCAAAGCACGGCGATGCTGAAATTCGGCTTCGGCCAGGGTCGGGAAGCGCCCTTCCTTTACCACGCCCGCCTCTTCCACCAGCGCCGGGTAGACGGTCATGGATAATCCAGCGACCTGCTGCTGAGTTTTGGCCGCCACTTCGCTAAAGGCCTTGGCCTCCACCGGCCGCTGGCTCTTGGCGGTTTTCGGCAGGGCCAGGCCGGCCTGGGTGGCTTCGCTAAAGCGCGCGGTCAACTCGGCCAGATCGCGGCCTTCGCCCAAGGGTTTGCCCTGGTTGTCGACCACTTCGATATTCATGCGCAGATGGCGTTCAATCTGGGACGCAGACTCGGTCCAAGCTTCCTCGCTGACCCGCGTACCGGTCATGCGCGTTAGCTCACGGCCCAGGGCTTCGGGCAGGCTGCCGTCGGCAAAGCTGATCTTGCCCAGGGCTGCGCCAACAAAGTCCGGCACCGGCACAAAGTTCTTGCGCAGCGCCTTGGGTAGGCCGCGCACCAGGGCCATGCATTTGGCCTCCAGCAGGCCCGGCACCAGCCACTCCAGGCGCTCGGGCGGCAGTTGCGGCAACAACGGCGCGGGTACGCGCAGGGTCACGCCGTCACGCGGGTGATTGGGCTCAAAGTGATAGCTCAGCGGCAGGGTCAGTTCGTCCAGGCGCAGGCTGTCCGGGTACTGCGCGGCGGTAACTTCCTTGGCATCGCGAGCGAGCACGTCCTCTTCGCGCATGATCAGCAGCTGTGGGTTCTTCGCGCTTTCGGTCTTGTACCAACTGTCGAAGGTCGCGCTCTGGTAAATATCCGCCGGCAGGCGCGCCTCGTAGTAAGCGAACAGGGTTTCATCGTCGGCCAGAATGTCGCGGCGGCGCGCCTTGGCTTCCAGCTCGTCGAGCTTTTCCAGCAGCTGGCGGTTGGCGGTCAGGCACTTGGCGCGCGAGTTGATCTCGCCACCGACCAGGCCCTCGCGGATAAACAGCTCGCGGCAGACCACCGGTTCGATGGGGCCGAAATGCACCGGGCGGCGGCCGACCACGATCAGGCCGTAGAGGCTGATCTGCTCGAAGGCTACAACCTGGCCGCGTTTCTTCTCCCAGTGCGGCTCCAGGTGGTTTTTCTTGATCAGGTGGCCGGCCAGCGGCTCGATCCAGTCCGGCTCGATCTTGGCCACCATGCGCGCAAACAGCTTGGTGGTTTCCACCAGCTCGGCGGCCATCAGCCAGCTGGGTTTCTTACGACCGATCACCGAGGACGGGTGCACCCAGAAGCGCCGCTGACGCGCACCGAGATAGTCACCGTCTTCGGTTTTCTGGCCGATCTGGCTGAGCAGGCCGGCGAGAATCGCCTTATGCACGGCGGCGTAGCCTTTGGCGCGCTGGGCGGCCTGGTCTTTCTCGGCCAGCTCTTTTTCTTTCTGGGCCGCCGATAGCTGGCGATCCCCGGCTATCGCGGCTTGACCTGCAGATTGCTGATCGCGGCCAAGGCCGCTCCTACCCTGACCGCGACCACCTTCAGACAGCTGTAGATCACGGGTAATCAACACCAGCTGACGATGCGCATCGCGCCACTCGCGCAGCCTGAGGTAGTTAAGGAAGTTCTTCCGGCACCAGCTACGCAGCGCGCTGGAGCCCAGGGCCTGGCGCTGTTCCTCGAAACCGCGCCAGAGGTTGATCAGCGCGGCGAAGTCGGAATCCACATCCTTCCACTGCGCATGGGCCTGGTCGGCGGCCTGCTGGCGGTCAGACGGACGCTCGCGCACATCCTGCACCGACAAGGCGCTGGCGATAATCAGGACTTCTTCCAGACTGCCCTGCTTGGCCCCTTCCAGCACCATACGACCCAGGCGTGGGTCCACCGGCAGGCGTGCCAACTGGCGCCCCAGCGGCGTCAGCTGGCCCTCGCGGTTAACCGCCGAGAGCTCCTGCAACAGATTGAAGCCATCGCTGATGGCCTTGCCATCCGGCGGCTCGATAAACGGGAAGGCCTCGATCTCGCCGAGGCGCAGATGCAGCATCTGCAGGATCACCGCCGCCAGGTTGGTACGCAGAATTTCCGGGTCGGTAAAGGCCGGACGACCGTTGAAATCTTCCTCGCTGTACAGGCGAATGCAGATGCCCGGCTCGACCCGCCCGCAACGGCCCTTGCGCTGGTTGGCGCTGGCCTGGGACACGGCCTCGATGGGCAGACGCTGCACCTTGGCGCGGTAGCTGTAGCGGCTGATCCGCGCGGTGCCGGAGTCAATCACATAACGGATGCCCGGCACGGTCAGCGAGGTCTCGGCAACGTTGGTGGCGAGGACGATCTTGCGTGCGCCCATGGGCGCGAAAATCTTCTGCTGCTCGGCCGGGGTCAGCCGCGCATACAGCGGAAGCACTTCGGTCAGGCGCAGGTTGGCCTTGCGCAGCACCTCGGCTGCGTCGCGAATTTCGCGCTCGCCGGGCAGAAATACCAGCACATCGCCAGGGCGCTTGCCCTCAGCTTTCTCGAAGGCGCTGATCTCATCCAGCGTGGCGAGCAGCGCCTGATCGACGGACAGGTCTTCCTCAACGCGGTTGCCGTCTTCGTCCTGCTCGGCCGTCAGCGGCCGGTACCAGGTGTCCACCGGGAAGGTACGGCCGGACACTTCGACAATAGGTGCACCGCCAAAGTGCTCGGAGAAGCGCTGCAAATCGATGGTCGCCGAGGTGATGATCAGCTTGAGGTCGGGGCGGCGCACCAGCAGGGTTTTCAGAAAGCCCAGCAGGAAGTCGATATTCAGGCTGCGTTCGTGGGCTTCGTCGACGATGATCGTGTCGTACTTTTCCAGGTAGCGGTCGTGCTGAGTCTCGGCCAGCAGGATGCCGTCGGTCATCAGCTTGATCAGGCTGCGCTCGTTGCTCTGATCCTCGAAACGCACCTGATAGCCGACCAGCTCGCCCAGCGGCGTGCCGATTTCTTCCGCCACCCGGGTGGCCACGCTGCGCGCGGCCAGGCGCCGTGGCTGGGTGTGGCCGATCAAACCATGTACGCCGCGGCCCAGCTCCAGGCAGATCTTCGGCAGCTGGGTGGTCTTGCCCGAACCGGTTTCCCCGGCAATCACCACCACCTGATGTTTGCTGATGGCGGCCTTGATCTCATCGCGCTTGGCGGCAATCGGCAACGCATCGTCGTAACGCATCGGCGGCACGCTCAGCCGACGCGCCTCGACCTTGGCGCGGGACGCCTCGAAGCGCTCCAGCCACTGCGCCAGCTTGGCCTCGTCCACCGGGCTCTGCTTGCGCAGTTCATGCAACTGGCGACGCAGGCGATGACGGTCGCCGAGCAGCGTCTGGTCGAGGTTTTTCAGCAGTTGGTCAACGGCGGGCGTGGCTTCGGTCATCGGGTAATCGCGGGGTGGGGTCAAGGGGAAGAGCAGGAGGGTGGCGATTGTCGCAGATTTGCCGGGTGAGGTCAGGAACCCCTTAAACCTAAGGGCTTCAGCTAAATGATCGGCCAGCAGCCTGTCATGAAAACTCCTTTGCGCAATTAATCGCAGCCTGTTGATTCAAATCAATACGGTCGCCCTCGCAGACGCGCTCACTACCCTTGCTAACCCCTGAACATGGAGGTATGTGGCATGCCTGATTCGACACAAAAACTGCGCCTAGGCGCATTAGTCGCCTTGGTAGTCGGCTCCATGGTGGGCGGCGGGATCTTCTCACTGCCACAGAACATCGCCGCTAGCGCCAGCGCCGGCGCCACCCTGATCGGCTGGCTGATCACCGGTGTGGGTATGCTGACCCTGGCCTTCGTCTTCCAGACCCTGGCCAACCGCAAGCCACAACTCGACGGTGGCGTGTATGCCTACGCCAAGGCCGGTTTTGGCGACTATATGGGTTTCTCCTCGGCCTGGGGCTACTGGATCAGTGCCTGGATCGGCAACGTCAGCTACATGGTGCTGCTGTTCTCCACTCTTGGTTACTTCTTCCCGGTATTCGGTGAAGGCAACACCCTGCCGGCCATCATCTGCGCCTCGGTACTGCTGTGGCTGCTGCACTTCCTGGTGCTGCGTGGCATCAAGGAAGCAGCCTTTATCAACACCGTCACCACCATTGCCAAGATAGTGCCGCTGGCGCTGTTCATTGTGATCGCCGCCATCGCCTTCAAGATGGACGTATTCACCAGCGACTTCTGGGGCGCGGGCAACAGCGAACTAGGCAGCGTGATGGATCAGGTGCGCAACATGATGCTAGTCACCGTCTGGGTCTTCATCGGGATCGAAGGCGCGAGCATCTTCTCTGCCCGCGCCGAGAAACGCAGCGATGTCGGCAAGGCCACGGTGATTGGCTTCATCGGTGTGCTGTTGCTGCTGGTACTGGTCAACCTGCTGTCTCAGGGCATCATGACCCAGGCTGCTCTGGCAGGCTTGAAAAACCCATCAATGGCGGCCGTGCTAGAGCAGGTGGTCGGTCCGTGGGGGGCGATGCTGATCAGCATCGGTCTGATTGTCTCGCTGGCCGGGGCGCTGCTGTCGTGGACCTTACTGTGCGCGGAGATCATCTTCTCTTCGGCCAAGGACCACACCATGCCCGAGTTCCTGCGCAAGGAGAACGTCAACCATGTACCGGTCAATGCACTGTGGCTGTCCAACGGACTGATCCAACTGTTCCTGATCATTACCCTGTTCAACGATGCCACCTACCTGAAGCTGCTGTACCTCGCCACTTCCATGATTCTGGTGCCTTACTTCTGGTCCAGCGCTTACGCGGTACTACTGGCAGTGCGCGGCGAAACCTACGAGAACGCCCGCGGTGAGCGCAACAAGGACCTGTTGATCGCGCTGATCTCGACCCTCTATGCGGTCTGGCTGGTGTACGCCGCTGGCGTGCAGTACCTGCTGCTATCCGCCCTGCTCTATGCCCCTGGTGCCCTGCTGTTCGCCAAGGCCAAGCATGAGCTGGGACAACCCATCTTCACCGGCGTCGAAAAGATCATCTGCACCGCCGTGCTGATAGGTGCCGCCCTCGCCGCCTACGGGCTGTATGAGGGCACCCTGAGTCTATGAAGAAACGGAGTTCACTATGTCCAAGAAAGCCCTCGGCGTTCATTCCGAAGCCGGCAAACTACACAAGGTGTTGGTCTGCTCACCCGGCCTGGCCCACCTGCGCCTGACCCCGAACAACTGTGACGAGCTGCTGTTCGATGACGTGATCTGGGTGTCCCAGGCCAAGCGCGACCACTTCGACTTCATGACCAAGATGCGCGAGCGCGGTATCGAGGTGGTGGAGATGCACAACCTGCTGGAAGAGACAGTGCGCAACCCCGAAGCGCTGAAGTGGATTCTCGACCGCAAAATCAACCCCAACAGCGTCGGCCTCGGCCTGCAGGACGAGGTACGTTCGTTTATCGAAGGGCTGGAGCCGCGCAGGATCGCCGAATTCCTGATCGGTGGCGTCTCCGGCGCAGACCTGGCCAAACACAAGGATTCCGACGCAGCGAAGATGTTCAACGCCTACCTCGGCGAGTCAAGTTTCATCTTACCGCCACTGCCCAATACCCAGTTCACCCGCGACACCACCTGCTGGATCTACGGTGGGGTCACCCTCAACCCCATGCACTGGCCGGCGCGCCGGCAGGAAACCCTGCTGACCACCGCCATCTACAAATTCCACCCGGACTTCGTCAACGAGGAGTTCGATATCTGGTACGGCGACCCGGACCAAGACCATGGTTCAGCGACGCTGGAAGGCGGCGACGTGATGCCCATCGGCAACGGCACCGTACTGATCGGCATGGGCGAGCGCACCTCACACCAGGCCATCGGCCAGGTGGCCCGCGCGCTGTTCGCCAAGGGCGCAGCAGACAAGGTGGTGGTCGCCGGCCTGGGCCGCTCCCGCGCAGCCATGCACCTGGATACCGTATTCAGTTTCTGCGACCGCGACCTGGTGACCATCTTCCCGGAGGTGGCCAACTCCATCGTGCCCTTCATCCTGCGCCCGGACGAGAGCCGCCCCGGCGGCATCGACGTGCGCCGCGAGGAAAAGTCCTTCCTCGACGTGGTCGCCGAATCTCTCAACCTGAAGAAACTGCGCGTAGTAGAAACCGGTGGCGACGCCTACGAGGCAGAGCGCGAGCAGTGGGACGACGGCAACAACGTGGTCTGCCTGGAACCAGGTGTAGTAATCGGCTACGACCGCAACACCTACACCAACACCCTGCTGCGCAAAGCCGGCGTGGAGGTCATCACCATCAGCGCCAGCGAACTGGGCCGCGGGCGCGGCGGCGGCCACTGTATGACCTGTCCGATCATCCGCGACCCCATCGACTACTGATCAAGGCTACCCGCCGCAGGGTGCTTTTCAGATGCCCACAAGGAGAAAGAACCATGGCTTTCAATATGCACAACCGCAACCTGCTCAGCCTGATGCACCACAGCGCCCGCGAGCTGCGTTACCTGCTCGACCTCGCGCGCGACCTCAAGCGCGCCAAGTACACAGGCACCGAGCAACAGCACCTGCAGCGCAAGAACATCGCGCTGATCTTCGAGAAGACCTCCACCCGTACCCGCTGCGCCTTCGAGGTGGCCGCCTACGACCAGGGGGCAAATGTCACCTACATCGACCCCAATTCCTCGCAGATCGGCCATAAGGAGTCGATGAAAGACACCGCCCGCGTGCTCGGCCGCATGTATGACGCCATCGAGTACCGTGGTTTCAAGCAGGAGATCGTCGAAGACCTCGCCCAGTACGCCGGAGTGCCGGTGTTCAACGGCCTGACCGACGAATACCACCCGACCCAGATGCTCGCCGACGTGATGACCATGCGCGAGCACAGCGACAAGGCCCTGCACGAAATCAGCTACGCCTACCTGGGCGATGCACGCAACAACATGGGTAACTCGCTGCTGCTGATCGGTGCCAAGCTCGGCATGGATGTGCGTATCGCCGCCCCAAAGGCGCTGTGGCCGAGCGCCGAACATATCGCCGCGTGTCAGCACTTTGCCGAGGAAAGCGGCGCACGCATCAGCCTCACCGAAGACCCGAAAGAAGCAGTCAAGGGCGTCGATTTCGTTCACACCGACGTCTGGGTGTCCATGGGCGAGCCAGTAGACGTTTGGGGCGAGCGCATCGAAGAGCTGCTGCCGTACCAGGTCAACATGGACATCATGAAGGCCACCGGTAACCCGCGGGCCAAGTTCATGCACTGCCTGCCAGCCTTCCATAACAGCGAAACCAAGATCGGCAAACAGATCGCCGAGCAGTACCCGCAGCTGGCGGGCGGTGTCGAAGTCACCGAGGAAGTCTTCGAGTCGCCCTACAACATCGCCTTCGAGCAGGCGGAAAACCGTATGCACACCATCAAGGCCGTATTGGTCTCGACTCTGGGCGATATCTGACGCCTCTGAGCCGCCGGAGAAACGTAGCCCGGATACATTCGGGCTACGCACTATCGAACAAGGAGATCCAACCATGCGATTAGTCATCGCTCTGGGCGGCAACGCCCTGCTACGGCGTGGCGAAGCCATGACCGCCGAGAACCAGCGCGAGAACGTGCGCATCGCTTGCGAGCAGATCGCCAAGGTGGCACCCGGCAACGAACTGGTGATCGCCCACGGCAATGGCCCACAGGTCGGCCTGCTGGCACTGCAAGGCAACGCCTACGACCCCAGCAATCCCTTTCCGCTGGACGTGCTCGGTGCCGAGACCGAAGGCATGATCGGCTACATGATCGAGCAGGAACTAGGCAACTTGCTGCCGTTCGAAGTGCCCTTCGCTACCATCCTCACCCAGGTCGAGGTGGATAGCGGCGACCCGGCCTTCAAGAAACCGAGCAAACCCATCGGCCCGGTCTACAGCAAGGAAGAGGCCGAGCGCCTGGCCGCCGAAAAGGGCTGGAGTATCGCCCCCGACGGCGACAAATTTCGCCGCGTAGTGGCCAGCCCAAGGCCACAACGCATCTTCGAAATCCGCCCGATCAAATGGCTGCTGGAAAAAGGCAGTGTGGTGATCTGCGCCGGCGGCGGCGGAATTCCCACCATGTACGACGGTAACCAGCTGCGCGGCGTCGAGGCGGTAATCGACAAGGACCTGTGTTCGGCACTGCTCGCCGAACAGCTCAATAGCGACCTACTGGTGATCGCCACCGACGTTGACGCCGCCTATATCGACTGGGGCAAGCCAACGCAGACATCCATCGCCGAAGCGCACCCCGACGAGATGGACAAGCTCGGCTTCGCGGCTGGCTCAATGGGACCCAAGGTACAAGCCGCTTGCGAGTTCGTCCGTAACACCGGCGGCACCGCGGTGATCGGCTCGCTAGAAAATATCGAAGCCATCGTCCAGGGCACCTCCGGCACCCGCATCAGCCTGGCAAGCGACGGCATCCGATTCTACTGACCCGAAGCAGGGCTTCGGCCCTGCGCGCCCTAATGGAGCGCTCAGCATGTTCACACCTGGCCATATCCACCGCAGCAACCTAGACCTCTCTGAAGGCCTGCGGCTGGCTCCGCCCTTTTCCATCGATTTCTACTACGAAGTGCGCCAAGACCCGCAAGAGGGCCCAATGCTGCATATGCGCTTGGTCGGTGAGGTGCAGGGACGGCATTTCGACGAGGAGTTCGAGCTGCATCGCGATGTTGCCTTCAACTTCGCCAGCGCCGCCACCCGGGTCGCCGCTAAGCACGGCCTGCCACCCAATGCCAGCCCGATCATGCGCGGCCACGACGAATACGACAAAGTGTTCGCCGATATTCGCCAGCAGCTGCATGCCAAGCCGGGGGAGCCCGTCAATCTCGACCATATCGACTAAGCGGGCGGTGTAACAATCGCCCAGGCCATTCACGGCGATCCGCTTGGCGCATAGGCGCGGGGCGCATTATGGCGAGGGTTATGGTTTTTGGCTGCACTGCGCTGAAGCGCTGAAATACCTGTAGGAGCGGCCTTGGCCGCGATG
>DASRUM010000038.1:0-14984 GCA_035655415.1 Pseudomonas sp. | reverse complement strand
CAGGTCGTCCAGCGCCTCGCGGTTGAAACGCAGGATGTCGCGCAGCATGCCGAAGAACTTCGGCGACAGCAGGTTGCTGCGCTGGGCGAACAGGCTGTTGAGGCTGTGCCCGTTGTACTCCACGCCGCTAACCGGGTCGCTGACCGAGAAGCTCATCTCGGTGGCCTTGAAGCCGACGCCGAGCTGGCCCAGCAGGCGGATAAAGTTCGGGTAGGTCCAGTCGTTGAACACGATAAAACCGGTGTCGACGGCGTAGCTTTGGCCAGCAACCTGCACATCCACGGTGTGGGTGTGCCCGCCAATCCAGTCGCCAGCCTCGAACACAGTGATGTCGTGGCTGCGGTTAAGCAGGTAGGCGCTGGTCAAACCGGCGATACCGCTGCCGATAATTGCGATCTTCATGGGTTGTCCTTGGTCTTGGCTTCAGTGCGGGCCATACGGGCGCCAATGGCCACCTGCAAGCGCTTGGGCAGATGGCCGAGCAGCTTGAGCATGGCGATAAAGGGGCCGGGGAAGCTTATTTCAAAGGGCTGCTGGTGCAGGCGCTCGGCGATATAGCGGGCGGCTTTGTCTACTGGCCAACGCATGGGCATGGGGAAGTCATTCTTCTGGGTCAGCGGGGTGTCGACAAAGCCGGGGCTGACCAGGGTGACGGCAATGTTTTCGGCGTGCAGGTCAATGCGCAGGGCTTCCAGCAGGTAGCGCATGGCTGCTTTGGAGGCGCCGTAGGCCTCAGCCCGCGGCAGCGGCATAAAGGTTACCGAGCTGCCGACACCGACTAGGTGCGGCCGGTTGCCCAGGCGCAGCAAAGGCAGGGCGGCTTCGATGCAGTAACTGGCGGAGAGCAGGTTGGCGCGCATGACTCGCTCAACCATGTCCGCCTCGAAGGCGCTGACCTCGACATATTCACAGGTGCCGGCGTTGAGGATGACGCAATCCAGCGCACCCCAGACCTGGACGATATGCTCGCCGATTGCACGCACCTGGGCGGCATCGCCAAGGTCGCCCGCTACCACCAGCACCTGCTGCGGATAACGCTTGGCCAGCGCCTGTAAAGGCTCAATGCTGCGGGCGCTGATAGCCAGGCGGTGACCCTGCTCGAGCAGTTGTTCCGTCAGTGCCGCGCCGATGCCACTGCTGGCGCCAGTGAGCCAGATACGCCGTGCGTTTGCGTTCATGCCAACCTCCGTTTCAGCCAGCGAATCGCCGAGCCGAGTAAGGGCAGGTGCTCATAGAGCAGGCTGCCGGCGTCGAAATAGTCGCGGTGGCGATAGACCTTGTCCTGCCACAGCAGGTGCGAGCAGCCCTCCACGCGGATCAGCTGTCCGCCGGCCAGGCGTGGATGGCGGTAACTCATGGTCCAGCGCAGGTAGCCTTCACCGTCGCGCACCTGATCAAAGCCGTAGAAGTCGAAGCGCAGTTCGCTGACGTTGGCGTACATCTCGCCGAAGTAGCGCTGCATATTGGCCAGCCCACGCACCTCATGCAGTGGGTCGCAGAACAATGCATCGTCGCTGTAGAGCTGGCCCAGGCGGTCGAGGTTGTCTTTGTTCAGCCCGGCAAAATCCTGGGCGAATTGGCGCAGAAAGTCGCTCACAGCACCTCCTCGCCGGCCAGGTGCGGCAGGCTCTTGAACGCCGCCAGGGCGCGCGTGCGGCTCTTGCTCAGGTCAACAATCGGCGCGGGGTAATCGGCGATACCGAACAACCCGCCGATCGCCGCCGGGTTATGGATATTGGTTTTGTTCAGGCCGACCAGCTCGGGCAGCCACTGGCTGATAAAACGGCCATCTGGGTCGAATTTCTGCGACTGGCTCAGCGGATTGAAAATGCGGAAGTAGGGCGCCGAATCGGTGCCGGTAGACGAACTCCACTGCCAGCCGCCGTTGTTGGCCGCCAGGTCGCCATCGATCAGGTGGCGCATAAAGAAGCGCTCGCCTTCGCGCCAGTCGATCAGCAGATTCTTGGTCAGGAACATCGCCACGATCATGCGCAGGCGGTTGTGCATCCAGCCGGTGGCCAGCAGCTGGCGCATGGCTGCATCGATAATAGGGAAACCGGTGCGGCCTTGCTGCCAGGCTTTCAGCTCTTGCGGTGCATCACGCCAGGCCACGGCCTCGGTTTCCACACGGAAGGCGCGGTGCATGGAGACGCGCGGGTAGCCGACCAGGATGTGTTTGTAGAACTCACGCCAGAGCAGCTCGTTGATCCAGGTAATCACCCCGACATTGCCGCTGTCGAACTCGCCCTGGTTGGCCTGCAAGGCCGCATGCAGGCACTGGCGCGGCGAGATCACTCCGGCGGCCAGGTAGGTGGAGAGCTGGCTGGTGCCGGGCTTGGCCGGAAAGTCGCGGGCGCTCTGGTAGAAGTCGATCTGCTGCGCGGCAAAATCATCCAGGCGCCGCGCCGCCTCGGCTTCACCGGCTGGCCACAGCTCACGCAATTCGGCAGAGAGCAGGGCGAAGCCTGCAACCTGTTCAGGAATGGCATCGCTTTGGATCGCCTGCGGCGCCTGCGCTTTAGGCGTGGCGATCAGCGTGGGCAATGCGCTATGCAGGCGCTGATAGCAGACCTTGCGGAACTGGCTATAGACCTGAAAGTAGCCGCCGGATTTGGTCAGTACGCTGCCAGGCTTGAAGAACAGCTGATCCAGATGGCTGCGAAAATTCACCCCCAAACCATCAAGCGCCTCGGCCACGGCCTGGTCGCGGCGGCTTTCATGCACGCCGTACTCTTCGTTGACCTGCACGGTACCGATCTGCAGCTGCTGGCACAGTTCGCCGATCACCTGGGGCGCGGCGCTCCAGTGATCGGCTTCCCGTACCAGCAACGGCACATTGAGTTTGCCAAGTTCAGTGGCCAGCTCTTTGAGGTTGCGCAGCCAGAAGTCGACCTTGCTCGGCGCATCATCGTGGCTCAGCCACTGACCGGGGCTGAGCAGGTACAGCGCCACGGTCGGGCCGCTGCTCATGGCTGCGGTCAGGGCGCTGTTGTCCTGCACGCGCAGGTCGGTACGAAACCACATGAGTTGCAGCATGGTATTTCCCATCAGCTGTGCAGCAGGTTGAGGTCGGTCAGGCTGTGCAGCGCGGCCAGCGGGTCGGCGGCCAGGCTTAGTTCGGCGTTCTGCGCTGTGATGGCGACTAATTCTTCGGCGTGGATCTGCACCACCTGACCGACCAACAGGCAGGGGCAGTCATAACCACCGAGCAGACGTTGCAGGTGGGTGCTGTTCAGCGCCTGGCTGGAATACAGCAGCACCGCACGCGGCTGAATATGCTCGACCGCCAGGGCCAGTTCGGTCGGCGGCAGCGGCCAGTCGAAGACTTCCACCGGGCAGCCTGCGCTACTCGCCAGCCAGGCGGTGAGCCACAGACCGGGGGCCATCGGCAGGTCCGAAACGTTGATCAGCAGCAGCGGCGCGCCGTTGCACTGACGGTTGTTGTGGTACAGGCGCGCACCAAGCTTGCTGCGCAGCCAGGAATAGAAGAACACCCGCTCGGCCTGGGCGCCGAACTGGTTGCGCCAGCGCAATTCCAAATCCTCAAGCAGCGGCAGGAGCAGTTGCTGGCACAGGGTATGAGGCGGGTAGAGCGCCAGCTCGCTGTTAAAACACTCATCCAGACGCCGCTCATTGAGGTTGCAGATGGCTTCCTGCAACTGCTGGCGCTTGGTTTCCCACTGCGAGCTGGTTTCGGCAAACGCCGGCTGATTGGAGCGCAGCAGGCCTTTGACCTGGCTGACTGAAACGCCGCGATTGAGCCAGGTGAGAATTGCCTGGATGTGTGCGACATGTTCATTGGAATACAGGCGATGACCCTTGGGCGTGCGGTGCGGCACGATCAGGCCGTAACGCCGTTCCCAGGCGCGCAGGGTCACGGCGTTGACCCCGGTGATGCGCGCCACATCGCGGATCGGCATAAAACCCTGGGCGATGGCCGCCTGGTAGTCGTCGGCGGCTGCGCCTGGAGTGATTGGCTCAAGGCTCATAGGGCGTTACGCAGGCTGAGGTTTTCCGGGTGCGGTTGCAGGTAAACCTGCTGTGCGATGTAGGTGTCCGGGTGGCGGCGGAAGTGGTGCTTGAGCAGGGTCATGGGCACGACCAGCGGTACCACGCCATGGCGGTATTGGCCGATCAGTTGCTGCATTTCCTGCTTTTCTTCACTGCTCAGTGATTGCTTGAGGTAGCCGCTGAGGTGCTGCAGCACGTTGCTGTGGGTGCGGCGGGTGGCGCAGCTTTTCAGCGCGCTCATCAGTTCACTGAAATAACGTGGCGCCAGCTCATTCAGGTCATGCTGGCCGAGGTCACCGAGCATGCGCCCGAGCAGTTTGTACTGCATGGGGTTGGTGGCCATCAGCAGGTATTTGTAGCGCGAGTGGAAGTCGATCAGGCGCTTGCGCGTCAGGCCATCACGCAGCAGCTGTTGCCACTCCGAATAGGCGAACACGCGGGTGATGAAGTTCTCGCGCAGGATCGGGTCGTTGAGGCGGCCATCTTCTTCCACCGGCAGGTTGGGGTGCCGCGCGCAGAATGCTTGGGCGAAGATGCCGCGCCCCGGCTCGCTTGGCCGGCCGTTGTCCTGATAGACCTTGACCCGGTGCAGGCCACAGGACGGCGACTGCTGCATAAAGATATAGCCGCAGATATCCGTCAACTCACCGGCCATGCGCTCGCCATAGGCGGCCAGCGGCGCAGTGACATCGACTGTGCGGTTGACGGTGCCCACGGCATGCGGCGCCAACGGGTCGCCGACCAGGCGGATCGGCTCACGCGGGATGCCCATGCCGATGGCCACTTCCGGGCACAGCGGGGCGAAGTCGAAATATTCGCTGAGGGTGCGGCTGCACAGGCGCGATTCCTTGTGGCCGCCGTTGTAGCGAACCTCGGAACCCAGTAGGCAGGCGCTGATGCCCAGTTTGGGTTTGCCGGTGGCGGTTTCGGATGGGCTCATGGGCAACCTCTGATGCGTGACTTGTACAGATCCTGATGGATGTACAACTTACGTTCATCATAGGTTTGTAATTGTACAAGTCAATATCTTTGTACAACTAATGTAGGGTTTTGTGTGTAAGCCTGTTACTTCCAGCCCATACGCCAGTGCTCGGGGTTTTCCAGAGCACGCCAGTCCAGGCGCTGGCAGCGCTGGTTGAGCACGGCCTGCAATTCGATCTGCAGCACCGTGCCGTCTTCGTCGCAGAACAACTCGGTGACGAGAAAATGCTTCTCGCGGTTCTGCGGCTGCGCTGCTGTCCATTTCGACAGCAGCAGCTTGCGCGGATTAAGTCGATGTTTTGCTGGTGCGCGGGCTTGAACGCTCATTGCAGGTGTTCAAGCAGGCGGCGCGCCGCTTCCTGGCCGCTCAGCCAGGCGCCTTCGACCCGCCCGGATAGGCACCAGTCGCCACAGGCATAGATGCCCAGGTCGGCATCGGCCAGTACGCCCCACTGGTGCGCGCTGGCCGGGCGGGCGTAGAGCCAGCGGTGCGCCAGGCTGAAGGCTGGGGCGGGCACGGCGCAACCGATCAGTTCGGCGAAGGCGCCGAGCAGGTGTTCGATCACCGCTTCTTTGGGCATATCCAGGTGCTGCTTGGTCCACTGGCTGGTGGCGTGCAGCACCCAGGTGTCGAGGCTGGTGTCGCGGCCGGGTTTGCTGCGGTTGCGCGCCAGCCAGTCGAGCGGACTGTCCTGTACAAAGCAGCCTTCGACGCGGGTATCCAGCGGGTTGGCAAAGGCCAGAGCAACCGCCCAGGTTGCGTCCATCGCCACACTTGCCGCAGCGCCGGCGAGTTTCGGCACGCTGGACAGCAGTGCCGTGGCCTGCGGCGCCGGGGTGGCGACGATCACATGGCTGAATGGGCCGTGGTTGTTGCCTTCCGCATCCTGCAGGTGCCAGTGCTGCTCGCCGCGAAACACTTCAGTGATGCGGCAGGCGAAATTCACCGGCAAGGCGCCGAGCATGGCGCGGGTGATTGCACTCATGCGCGGGCTGCCGACCCAGCGCACTTGCTCGTCCGGCGAGGCGCTGAGCTGGCCGTTATTGAAGTTGTAGAGGCTGGGGGTCCATTCGGCGACCCAGCCACGGGCTTGCCACTGCTGCACCACCTCGACAAAGCGACGGTCGCGGGCGGTGAAGTACTGCGCGCCAAGGTCCAGCGCGCCGGCATCACTGCGTTTGCTGGCCATGCGGCCGCCACTGCCGCGGCTCTTGTCGAACAGTTGCACCGGGTGTCCGGCGGCATGCAGCGCCTGTGCGGCAGACAGCCCGGCGATGCCGGTGCCGATGATGGCGATGGGGTGTAGAGCGATCATGGTCTACCTCGTATTTTCAAGCGTTAGGCTACGCTTTAGACAAAAGCTATACAATACGATTTTTCTGTATAGGATATGCCGGAGTCGATCCTGCCTTCCTATAGTTAAGACAACCTGCGAACGGATTGAAGCCACAAAAGTTATTAATCCGTCGGTAGTTACTAACTATGCAGAGCCATGCAAAGGCCATGCGAGGACAACGTGATGCACATTCTTCTGACGGGCGGAACCGGTTTAATCGGGCGGGCGCTGTGCCGCCACTGGTTGCAACAGGGTCACCAATTAACGGTGTGGAGCCGCAGACCTGAGCAGGTCGCGACGCTGTGTGGTGAAGCGGTGCGCGGTATTGGCCGGCTCGATGAGCTGGGCGAAGAACCGCTGGATGCTGTGGTCAATCTGGCCGGCGCGCCGATTGCCGACCGGCCCTGGACGCGCAAGCGCAAGGCGCTGCTGTGGGCCAGCCGCATTGGCCTGACCGAACAACTGCTGGCCTGGCTGGAGAGCCGCGAGCACAAGCCGAAGGTGTTGTTATCCGGTTCGGCAGTGGGTTGGTACGGCGATGGTGGCGAGCGCGAGCTGCATGAGGATTCGCCGCCAGTAAGTGAGGATTTTGCCGCGCAGCTGTGTGGCGCCTGGGAAGAAACTGCCCAACGCGCCGAGGATTTAGGTATCCGTGTGGTGCTGCTGCGCACCGGGCTGGTGCTGGCAAGTGACGGCGGGCTGCTCAAGCGTCTGCTGCTGCCGTTCAAGCTCGGGTTGGGCGGCCCGCTGGGCAATGGTCGGCAGTGGATGCCGTGGATACATCTCAGCGATCAAATCGCCCTGATTGATTTTCTCCTGCAGCAGGAGCAGGCCAGCGGTCCTTATAATGCCTGCGCGCCGACGCCTGAGCGTAACCGCGCCTTCAGCCAGGCTCTGGGCCGCGAGCTGCATCGGCCGGCCTTTATGCCGGCCCCGACGTTTGTCCTGCGTGTACTGCTGGGTGAGCTGTCGGTGCTGCTGCTCGGTGGCCAGCGCGCGATGCCGACGCGCTTGCAGGAGGCTGGTTTCAGTTTTCGTTTTACTCATTTGGATGTGGCTCTGGCGGATCTGCTGGGCCAACCTGACTAGGATTTTGCATGACCGATCACGCCTTGCTGTTGGTAAATCTGGGCTCGCCGGCTTCCACTGACGTGGCCGATGTGCGCCGTTACCTCAACCAGTTTCTGATGGACCCCTATGTCGTCGATCTACCCTGGCCGCTGCGGCGTCTGCTGGTTTCGCTGATTCTGATCAAGCGCCCGGCGGCCTCGGCGCACGCCTATGCCTCGATCTGGTGGGATGAAGGCTCGCCGCTGGTGGTGCTGAGCAAGCGTCTGCATCAGGCGATGAAGGCGTCCTGGACCCACGGCCCGGTGGAACTGGCCATGCGCTATGGCGAGCCGTCGCTGCAAACCGTGCTGACCCGCCTGGCCGCCCAGGGGATCAAGCAGGTCACCCTGGCGCCGCTGTACCCGCAATTTGCCGACAGCACCACCACCACGGTGATCGAAGAGGCGCGGCGGGTGGTGCGTGAGCAACAACTGCCAATGCGCTTTTCCATCCTGCCGCCGTTCTATGACCAACCGGAATACCTGGATGCTCTGGTCGATAGCGCCAAGCCTTATCTGGAGCAGGATTTCGACCATCTGCTGCTGAGTTTCCACGGCCTGCCGGAGCGTCACCTGCACAAGCTCGACCCCAGCAATCACTGTCTGAAAGGCGCCGATTGCTGTCGCACGGCCGCGCCCGAAGTGCTCGCTACCTGTTACCGCGCCCAGTGCCTGCGCAGCGCCGAGCTGTTCGCTCAGCGCATGGGGCTTAAGCCTGAGCAGTGGTCGGTGTCGTTCCAGTCGCGCCTGGGCCGCGCCAAGTGGATCGAGCCCTACACCGAGGCGCGTCTCGACGAGCTGGCCAAACAGGGCGTGAAGAAGTTGCTGGTGATGTGCCCGGCCTTTGTCGCCGATTGCATCGAAACCCTGGAAGAAATTGGTGATCGTGGCCGTGAGCAGTTTGTCGAAGCCGGTGGCGAGAGCCTGCAGTTGGTGCCGTGCCTGAATGATCATCCCAGCTGGGTGGCAGCGCTGAAGACCCTTAGCGAGCGTGCTCCGCTGATGCTCTAGCCTAATCGGACGCGGCTGTCATTCGCTCGAAGGGATTCCGCGCATTCGCCTCACTGATAACACCTTAGGGCGATACTCATCGCCCTGTATGTCGGCCTAAGCTGGTAGTTCTTTTAACCGTCGTGCACCGCACCAGCGGTGCCGAGGAGACTGCCAGTGCCCAACAACAATAACGGCTATCCCTCTGCTACCCGCGCCTGGGTAACTGTCGCCATCCTGATGGTGGCGTATGTGCTGTCGTTTATCGACCGGCAGATTCTCAATCTGCTGGTTGGGCCGATTCGCCGCGACCTGATGATTAGCGACACGCAGATGAGCCTGTTGATGGGCCTGTCATTCGCGCTGTTCTATACCGTCTGCGGCATTCCTCTGGGCCGACTGGCCGACACCAAGAGCCGCCGTGGGTTGATTGCCATCGGCGTGCTGTTCTGGAGTGCGGCCACCGCTGCCTGCGGCATGGCCAAGCTGTACTGGCAATTTTTGATCTGCCGCATCGGCGTCGGTGTCGGCGAGGCGGCGCTGTCGCCTGCGGCCTATTCGCTGATTGCCGACAGCTTTCCGGCCGAGCGCCGCGCTACCGCGATCAGCGTGTATTCCATGGGGGTTTACCTCGGCTCCGGGTTGGCCTTCCTGCTCGGCGGTCTGGTGATTCAGTTCGCCTCGGCGCAAGGCGATGTGGTGCTGCCGGTGCTCGGTGAAGTGCGGCCCTGGCAGTTGATCTTCCTGATTCTCGGCGCGGCCGGGGTGCTGTTTACCCTGTTGATGCTGGCGGTGAAGGAGCCTGCACGGCGTGGTGTAGGCGCCGGTATAGCGGTGCCGCTGGCGGATGTTGGACGTTATATCCGCGCCAACCGCCGCACCGTGTTGTGCCATAACTTCGGCTTTGCCGGCCTGGCCTTTGCCGGTTACGGCAGCGCGGCGTGGATTCCGACCTTCTTTATCCGCACCTACGGCTGGGACGCCAGCCAGGTCGGCATTATCTACGGCAGCATTGTTGCGGTCTTCGGTTGTCTGGGTATCGTCTTCGGCGGCCGCCTGGCTGACTGGATGGCCAAGCGCGGCAGCAGCGACGCCAATATGCGTGTCGGCCTGTATGCGGCCATTGGTGCGGTGCCTTTTGTGCTGGCCTTCCCGCTGATGGAAACTGCGCTGTGGGCGGCAGTCCTCACCGCGCCGGCGGTATTTTTCCTGAGCATGCCGTTTGGCGTGGCACCGGCGGCGATTCAGGAAATCATGCCCAACTCGATGCGCGGCCAGGCGTCGGCGATCTATCTGTTCGTGATCACTCTGATCGGCCTGGGCATCGGCCCGACGGCGGTGGCGCTGGTGACTGACTACGTGTTTGCCGATGACATGGCGCTGCGTTATTCGCTGCTGATTGTTACCTCGCTGGCTGTGTTCAGCTCCATCGTGCTGCTGAGCATGAGCCTCAAACCGTATCGCGAGAGTGTGGTGCGGTTGCAGGGATGGTCGGCCAACCCGGCTTAGAGCCTGCCTACGATCTGCTGCGCGTCGGCCCTGCTGCGTTAAAAACCGGCTCGGCAAGCCGCTTGCGGCAACGCGCTTTAGCGCGACTCGAAGGGCGAGTGAAGCGAGTAATGCTCATGTACAAAAGTACACTCCGCTTCCTCGCCGGTTTTTGTCTTGCATGGCTCTAGCTCGCGAGATCGTAAACAGGCTCTAGATAGTTAGCGGCATAAAAAAGCCCCGCAGATGCGGGGCTTTTTAGTGGGCGCGATTTACAGGTCCGGCTCTTCCAGCACGGTCTTGCTGCGCCAGCCCTGGCCACCCGGCAATACCAGGTTAAGCACCAGCGCGCAGATGGCGCACAGGGAAATGCCGGAGAGGGCGAAGTCGCTGTTGCCAATCACCATACCGCCGATGCCGAACACCAGAGTCACCGAAACGATGATCAGGTTGCGCGCCTCGGACAGGTCGACCTGATGGCGGATCAGGGTGTTCAGGCCCACCACCGCGATGGAGCCGAACAGCAGGCAGAGAATGCCGCCCATCACCGGTACCGGAATGCTCTGCAGCGCGGTGCCGAACTTGCCGACAAAGGCCAGACCGATGGCGAAGCAGGCCGCCCAGGTCATGATCTTCGGGTTGTAGTTCTTGGTCAGCATTACCGCGCCAGTAACTTCTGCATAGGTGGTGTTCGGTGGGCCGCCGAACAGGCCTGCGGCCGAGGTGGCCAGGCCGTCGCCGAGCAGGGTGCGGTGCAGGCCGGGCTTCTTGATAAAGTTTTTGCCGGTCACGCTGCCGATCGCTACCACGCCACCAATGTGCTCAATAGCCGGCGCCAAAGCGACCGGAACGATGTAGAGAATCGCACCCCAGTGCAGCTCAGGTGTTACGAACGCCGGAATCGCCAGCCAAGGTGCGGCCGCAACATTACTGGTGTCGATCACCCCACAGAACGCCGCGACGATGCAGCCGACGATGATCCCCGCGAGGATCGGCACCAGACGCAGCAAGCCACGACCCATGGCCGCTACCAGCACGGTAGTGACCAGCGCCGACATGGAAATCAGCATGGCGGTTTCATACGGCACCAGCTGCGCGCTGCCATCGCCGGCCTTGCCCATGGCCATATTCACCGCCACGGGCGACAGCGCCAGGCCGATGGAAATGATCACCGGAGCAATCACCACCGGTGGCAACAGACGGTCGATAAAGCCCGCGCCTTTAACCCGCACCACGGCGCTGAGCAGGATATACACCAGGCCCGAGGCGACGATGCCGCCGAGCACGGCCGGCAGGCCGAACTCACCTTTTGCGGCGAGAATCGGCGCGATAAAGGCAAAGCTGGAGGCCAGGAATACCGGTACCTGGCGGCCGGTTACCAGTTGGAATAGCAGGGTGCCGATGCCGGCGGTAAACAGCGCGACGTTGGGGTCCATGCCGGTGATCAGCGGCATCAGCACCAGGGCGCCGAAGGCCACAAATAGCATCTGCGCGCCGGAAATGCCCTGGCGCCAGAGTGGGTCGTTGTATTCGTCCTGCATATGATCCTGCATGGTCAGGCGTCCTTCTGCTTGGTGCCGAAGATCTTGTCGCCGGCATCACCGAGGCCGGGAATGATGTAGCCGTGCTCGTTCAGGCGCTCGTCGATGGAGGCGGTGAAAATCAGCACATCCGGGTGCGCGTCGTTGACCACTTTGATGCCTTCGGGGGCGGCGACCAGCACCATGGCGCGGATGTCCTTGCAGCCGGCTTTCTTCAGTAGGTCGATGGTGGCGACCATCGAGCCACCAGTGGCGAGCATCGGGTCGATGATCATCGCCAGGCGCTCGTCGATTTCCGGCACCAGTTTTTCCAGATAGGTGTGCGCTTGCAGGGTTTCTTCGTTGCGCGCCACGCCCACGGCGCTGACCTTGGCCCCCGGAATCAGGCTGAGCACGCCTTCGAGCATGCCGATGCCGGCACGGAGGATTGGCACTACGGTGATCTTCTTGCCGGAGATTTTTTCCACCTGCACGGTGCCGCACCAGCCTTCGATCTCGCAGTTTTCCAGCGGCAGATCTTTGGTCGCCTCGTAGGTCAGCAGTGCGCCGACTTCCTGGGCCAGCTCACGAAAATTCTTCGTGCTGATATCGGCGCGGCGCATCAGGCCGAGTTTGTGGCGGATCAGCGGGTGGCGGATCTCGAGGATAGGCATGGCGGGGTCTCCGGCAGGACGGGCGAAAAATTGCGTTAGATTAAAGCATTGGCTAGTCCAAGTGCTGCCTCGGGCTTGGGTGAAATCGGCAATTAGCGTCTAAATTTCGCCTGTTGCCGACAAATTGCCCTGTTTGTCTGGCAACCCTTGCTCTGCCTGGCGCAGATGGGTACCTTTGCCGGCTTTTATTTTGACGCATTGATCAGCTTTCTGGTCTGGTCGTCCCGCTCCCAAGAGGAAACAGCATGTCCGTCGATCTCGCGCACATCCGCCAAGTTATGGCCGAAGCCGATTGCCTGCACAGCAATGCCGAGGTCGAGGTGGCTATCGACGCCATGGCGGCTGCCATCAACAACGAGATGGCCGACAGCAATCCCGTGGTGTTCTGCGTGATGAACGGCGGGCTGATCTTCTCCGGCAAGTTGCTACCCAAGCTCAACTTCCCGCTGGAATTGTCCTACCTGCACGCCACCCGCTACCGCAATGAAACCAGCGGCGGCGAGCTGTTCTGGAAGGCCAAGCCGGAAATCTCCTTTATTGACCGCGACGTGCTGATCATCGACGACATCCTCGATGAAGGGCACACCCTCGGTGCAATCATCGATTTTTGCCGGCATGCCGGTGCCAAGAACGTGCGCATTGCCGTGCTGGTAGACAAGACCCACGACCGCAAGGCGCGCCCCGACCTCAAGGCTGATTACGTCGGCATGTCCTGCGTTGATCGCTACGTGTTTGGCTACGGCATGGATTACAAGGGCTACTGGCGCAATGCGCCGGGTATTTACGCGGTTAAAGGGCTGTAAGCACCGCCTTTGTAGGGTGGAAAACCGCGAAGCGTTCTCCACTACAAGGTGCATGGTGGATAAGCTGCGCGTTATCCACCCTACGTTGCTGATTCCCCATCGGCCATGGGCGCCAACCAGCGCAGCGCCTTTTCCCGGGCCTGGGCCAGGTCACGCACATAGGCCAGCTCACCCTCTACGCGCACGATGCCGGCGCGGCGCAATTGCAGGCGTACCTGCGGCGTCGGGCCGCTCAGCACCAGAGCGACGTGCTGCTCGCGGTAATCGCGCAGCACGTTGTCCAGGGCGGCGATGGCGGTCATATCCAGCAGCGGCACGGCGCTGATATCGACGATCACCACCTTCACTCCTGGAGTAAAGCGCCTGAGCACGCTCAGGGCTTTTTCCGCCGCGCCGAAGAACAGCGGGCCGCGAATGGCGTAGGCCAGCACGTGTTCGGGCAGGTCATTCAGTGCCTGGTGAAAGTGCTTGGGCAGCGCTTCGGTATCGGTAAGGTCGCTCATGCGCTTGATAAACAGGCCGGCGGCCAGCAGCAGGCCGACGCCCACGGCCAGCACCATATCGAACAGAACGGTGAGAATCAGGCAAGTCAGCAGCACCAGTACATCACTGCGCGGAGCTATGCGCAGGGTGTGGCGCACATGCCGCGGCTCGCTCATGTTCCACGCCACCACCAGCAGCAAGGCCGCCAGCGCCGCCATCGGCAAGTAACTGAACAGGGGCGCGAGAAACAGGATGGCGATCAGCACCACGCCGGCGTGAGCAATCGCGGCCAGCGGCGAGTAAGCCCCGGCGCGCACGTTGGCGGCGCTGCGGGCAATCGCGGCGGTGGCGGTGATGCCGCCGAACAGCGGCGCAACCAGATTACCGATGCCCTGGCCGATCAGCTCGCCATTGGGGTCGTGTTTGCTGCCGGTCATGCCATCGGCGACCACCGCGCACAGCAGCGACTCAATCGCCCCGAGCATGGCGATGGCAAAGGCCGGTGCGAGCAGCTGACGGAACAGCTCGAAGCTCACCTCCAGCGGTTGGCCATCGGCGCCAGGTAAGTGCCAGGGCCAGATAAAACTCGGCAGAAACGGCGGAATACCGGGGTGTTCAACGCCATCCAGGTTGTAGCTGAAGCGTTCGCCAATGGTTGCCACGGGAATCTGCAGGCTTTCCAGCAGCAGCCCGAGCAAGGCGCCGACCGTCAGCGCCACCAGATGCCCCGGTACTTTCGGCACCCAGCGCGGCCAGATCAGCAAAGTTGCCAGGCACACCAGCGCTACCAGGCTGTCACCCAGTTGCAGGCTGGGCAGGGCATGCAGCAGGCCGTTGAGTTGTTCGATGTAGTTGTTCGGCTGGCTGCTGAGTTGCAGGCCAAACAGATCCTTGATCTGCAGCGTAGCGATGACGATGCCAATACCGGCGGTAAAGCCTAATGTGACCGGGTAGGGGATAAATTCGATTAGCCGCCCGGCGCGCATCAGCCCGAGGGCAATCAGGATCAGTCCGGCCATCAGGGTGCACAGCAGCAGACCGCCGAGGCCGAATTGCTGGGTGACTGGCAGCAGAATTACCACAAAGGCTGCGGTCGGCCCGGAAACATTGAAGCGCGAACCGCCAAACAGGGCGATCAGCGTGCCGGCTACCAGCACCGTATAAAGGCCGTGTTGCGGCGCCACACCGACTGCAATCGCCAGGGCCATGGCCAGCGGAATAGCGATGATGCCCACCGTAACGCCGGCGCTCAGGTCGCTGCGCAGGTTTTTCCAGCCGTAACCGGCGCGTAAGGTCTGGCGCCAGGCGGAGAACAGCGGCGGTAAGGGCAGCGACATAATGACTCCCAACTCGATAAGTGCAGTATAAGGGGCGGCCCCAGCGTGCAGTGTTGACCTAAGTCGGCTGTGCGCCAGCCTCAGCGCGTGTTACACGGTACGGTTGCCGCGCATCCGTTGAGCCCTTGCCCGCCCCGGAGGTACACTGCCGCCCCCGTGTGGCCTGGTTAGCTGGAGTGAGTGATGCGTAAAGACAAGAAACAGGTGATTGGCGAAGAGATTGGTGACGAGCCGATCAAGCTGTTCCTAAG
>DASRUM010000037.1:0-4458 GCA_035655415.1 Pseudomonas sp. | reverse complement strand
CAGCGATCAGGATACCGATATCGGTAACTGGGACCTCTGATCCCCATGCGCCAGCAACCGAGCCAGGCTGGGGGCTTTACCCTGATCGAACTGCTGGTGGTGCTGGTGATTCTTGGCAGCCTGATCGGTATTGCGGTGCTCAGTGTGGGCATCGCCGGTCCTGGGCGTGAGTTGCATAACGAAGCCGAACGGTTGGCCGGATTGATTGGTGTACTGGCCGAGGAAGCGGTGCTGGATAACCAGGAGTACGGCCTGCTGCTCAGTCGCGAGGCCTATCAGGTGCTGCGCTACGACTCGGCGAAACAGAGTTGGCAGGCGCTATCGGGCAAACCCCATAAATTGCCGGGCTGGGCTGAGCTGAGCGTCGAGCTGGAAGGCGCAGCCCTGGAGCTGCCTCTTCCTGAGGACGAAGAGCCAAGCAAAGGCGCTCTGACGCCGCAGTTGTTGTTGCTGTCCAGCGGGGAAATCAGCCCGTTTCGTTTGCGCTTGGCCGAGCGCCGCGCCGATGGTTTACGCCTGCAATTGGTTAGCGATGGTTTTCAGCTGCCCAAGGTCGAGAGCGAGCAGCCGGCAGGGCGCAAGCGATGAGGCGCGCGGGCGGTTTTACCCTGCTTGAGGTGCTGGTTGCTTTGGCAATTTTCGCGCTGGTCGCCGCCAGCGTGCTGACCGCCACCGCGCGCAGCCTGCAAACCGCCTCGCGGTTGGAAGAAAAGACCCTGGCCATGTGGATCGCCGACAACCAGCTGGCTGAGTTGCAGTTGTCGAAGACTCCGGTCGCCGATGGTCGCGACCAGGGCGATGTGGAGTTCGCTGGGCGGCGCTGGCAGTGGCAAAGCGAGGTACTGGCCACCAGCGAGGCGGATATGCGCCGCGTTACCCTGTGGGTCGCGCCCGCAGAACAGGGGCGTTCGGGCGGCGATGTACGTGAGCGCGCGGTGGTCAGCCTGAATGGTTTTCTCGGGGTGCTGCAATGAGGGCGTCGCGCGGTTTTACCCTGCTCGAATTGCTGATCGCCATCGCCATCTTTGCTCTGTTGGGGCTGGGCACCTACCGCATGCTCGACAGTGTGCTGCAAACCGATAAGGTCACTCGTGCCCATGAAATGCAATTGCGTGAGCTGGTGCGCGCCATGGCCGCATTCGAGCGCGATGTGTTGCAGGTGCAGGCCAGGCCCACGCGCGATCCCTTTGGTGATCCACGCGCCGCCTTGCTCGGTGAAGACCTCGATAACCCAGCCCTGGAGCTGACCCGCAGCGGCTGGCGCAATCCTCTTGGGCAGCCGCGCTCCGGCCTGCAGCGAGTGCGCTGGCAGCTCAGTGGCGAGCAGTGGCAACGTCACTACTGGACGGTGCTGGATCAAGCGCAGGACAGCCAGCCGCAAGTGCAGCAAGCGCTGGATGGGGTGACCCGACTGCAATTGCGCTATCTGGATCAGGAAGGCACCTGGCAGACCAGTTGGCCGCCGCTGGGCAATAACCCGGACGATGCGCTCAAGCTGTTGCCGCAGGCCGTTGAACTGGTGCTGGAACATCGCCGTTATGGCGAGCTGCGCCGTGTGCTGCGCCTGCCAGAAGGCTTGCCGGAGCGCTTGCAGCAAGCACCCGAGCCGAGCCCGGACGACCCCGCCGAGCCCGGTGGCGATATTCCCGAGGAGCCGCGCTCATGAGTCGGCAGCGCGGCATGGCGCTGATCACCGTCTTGCTGGTAGTTGCGGTGGTGACTGTGGTCAGCGCGGGGATTATCGCCCGCCAGCAGCTGTCGATCCGTAGCAGCGCCAATCAGCTGCATGTGCGCCAGGCCTGGCATTACGCCCAGGGCGGCGAGACCCTGGTCAAGGCTATTCTGCAGCGCGATCTGCGCGAAGGTGACCCGCGTGCGCCGGTGGATCATCCGGGCGAGGCCTGGGCCAAAGCCCGTGCGCCCTTTGCTCTGGATGAGGGTGGCGCCTTACGTGTGCAGATCACCGATCTGACTGCACGTTTCAACCTCAACAGCTTGCTGCGCCAGGGCCAACCCAACGAGGCCGCCGTGGCGCAATTTCGTCGTCTGCTGCTGGGGCTGCAGATCGAAGCCCCTTACGCTGAACGCCTGCTCGACTGGTTGGATGCCGATGATCAGCCCAGCGGCGGTTACGGTGCGGAAGACAATCAATACCTGCTGGCGCAGCCGCCTTATCGCGCTGGCAACCGAGAGTTGAAGGATGTCTCCGAGCTGCGCCTGTTGCTGGAAATGACCGAGGCGGACTACCAGCGCCTGTCGCCCTATGTCAGCGCCTTGCCGGCGGATGCCACGCTTAACGTCAATACCGCCAGCGCGCGGGTGCTGGCCAGCGTGGCTGAAGGATTGCCGCTGAGCACCGCCCAGGGGCTGGTCGCCGCGCGGGGCAGTGAGGGCTATCGTGATTTACCGAGCTTTACCGCGCAGCTCAGCGGCTTGCAGGTGCAGAGCCAGGGCCTGGCGGTAGGCAGTCAGTATTTTCAGGTGCTCAGCGAAGTCACTGTTGGTGAGCGTCGTCAGGTTTTACGCAGCACCTTGCAGCGCGCCAGTGATGGTCAGCTGTATGTTCTAGCCCGTGATTTGGGGCAGGGCGGTATGCCGCCGGCGCCCGTTGAGGAAGTCGAACCATGAGTCAGACCTATGTATTTCTGCCACCCGCCGCTTGTACCGGCGCGCAGGCGGATCTACCCGTGCAGTGGGTGGCCGACGGGGTAAGCGAAACCCTGGAATTCGGAGAGGCGCAGACGCAGCTTGGCGCCAGCTGGACCCTGGTCCTGCCCGTTGAGGCGGTAGCCTCCTGCGCGGTCAATCTGCCGACGCGTAAAGCCCGCTGGCTGCGTCAGGCGTTGCCGTTTGCGGTGGAAGAGCTGCTCGCCGAAGAAGTCGAGTTGATGCATCTGGCGTTGGGCGAGCAATTGGCCGATGGCCGTCATCGGGTATTTGCCGTGCGCCGCAGCTGGCTGGCCGGCTGGCTGGCGTTGTGCCCCACAGCGCCGCAGGCGATTGTTGTGGATGCCGATATGCTGCCTGGATCGGGTACAGCGCTCTTGCCGCTGCACGGTCGCTGGTTGTTGGGCGGCGAGAATGTCACGCGGATGGCGCTGCAGGCGCAGGACTGGCCGCAGCTGAGCCCCCTGTGTGCGCAGCCACAAGTTGCCTGGTGTGATCCGCAGCACCCGGCGCCGCAACCGGTGGATGAAAGCATTGAGGTGGCCGATCCCTATGTTTGGCTGGCTCAGCAGCTGCTGCGTAATAACCTGGCCCAGGGTGAGTTCGCCGTGCAAAGCAGTAACGGCCAATGGCAGCGCTGGCGGCCATTGCTGGGGCTGGTCGGCATGTGGCTGGTGTTGCAGTGGGGCTTCAATCTGGCGCAGGGCTGGCACCTGCAGCGTCAGGCCGATGAATACGCCGCCGCCAGCGCCGCGTTGTACAAGGAGCTGTTCCCGCAGGACAGCAAGCTGGTCAACCTGCGTGCGCAGTTTGATCAGCATCTGCAGGCCGGCGCGGGCAGTGGGCAAACCCGTTTGCTCGGCTTGCTCGCCCAGGTCAGCGGCGCGCTGGCTGCCGAAGGCGGCCAGGTGCAGATCAGTCAGGTGGATTTCAGTGAGGTGCGTGGTGACTTGGCCATGCAGGTGCAGGCCGCCGGTTTTGCCGAGCTGGAGCGTCTGCGTGAGCGCTTGCAGGAAAGTGGCTTGGCGGTGCAGCTGGGCTCGGCCAGCCGTGAAGGTGCAGGCGTCAGTGCGCGCGTGGTGATCGGAGGATGAGTATGGTTTCGCAACGCAAGGGCTTTACCGCGCAGTTGGATAATTCGCTGTTGCTGCAGCGCTGGCGTGCTCTGGCGCCGCGTGAGCAATTCTCGCTCGGCAGTCTTGGGGCGTTTTTGCTGCTGGTGCTGCTTTATCTGACGCTCTGGCAACCGACGCAGGAGCGCCTGGCCGCAGCACGCAGTGCATTTGAAACACAGCGCGAGTTGAATGCCTATCTGCATAGCCAGGCGCCGGCGGCGCGCAATGTGGCCAGCACCCCGCAGCAGGCGATTGATCCGGAGCGGCTGCAAGGCATGGTCACGGCCACGGCTGCGACCCAGGGTCTGATCATCGAGCGTCTGGACAATTCCGGCGACGGCGCTTTGCAGCTCAACCTGCAGCCGGCACCTTTTGCCCAGTTGCTGCGTTGGTTCACTGTGCTGCAGGAGCAGGGCGTGCAAATCGCCGAAGCCGGGCTGGATCGCGCCGAAGACAATAAGGTTGCTGCTCGGCTAAGTCTGCGGGTGGCTCAATAATGGTGCGACGAGTCCCTTAGTGGCACCTGGGGAGGGCAGCACTTTTTGCACTTTTTTAGAAAAACTTGAAGCAGGGTGTTGACTTAGGTGCGGCCCTTGCGTAAATTTCGCGCCTCGCAAGCAGCGGGTGATTAGCTCAGCTGGGAGAGCATCTGCCTTACAAGCAGAGGGTCGGCGGT
>DASRUM010000036.1:0-2008 GCA_035655415.1 Pseudomonas sp. | reverse complement strand
AACGAACTCGAGGATTTCCGCGTGCGGTACGGCAGTGGCCGCGACGCTCAGGCTTTCGGCCTGGGCGGAGAAGGCTGCCAGGGCAGCGAATGCAGCGATCAGTTTTTTCATCGTAAAGCTCCTTGTGGGATGTGTGCGGAGGCCGGCAGGTAACCGGTATCCCGCTGTCTTGTGCGCCCCGTGGGGCACGCTATTTTCTGGAAAAGTGCACCACCAGCTTGTCGCCGACGGTTTGTAGAATCTGTACCAGCACCAGCAGCAGGATCACCGTCACCGCCATCACGTCCGGCTGATAACGCTGATAGCCGTAACGCACGGCCAGGTCGCCGAGGCCGCCGCCGCCAATCAGGCCGCTCATGGCGGTGTAGGACACCAAGGTGATCGCCGTTACGGTGATGGCTGCGATGATCCCAGGCAACGCCTCGGGGAGCAGCGCGTTGACCACGATCTGCCGGGTGGTTGCGCCCATGGCCTGGGAGGCTTCAATAATGCCGCGGTCGACTTCCCGCAGCGCGGTTTCCACCAGGCGCGCGAAGAACGGCGTGGCTCCGACTACCAGCGGCGGGATGGCCCCGGCGACGCCCAGCGAGGTGCCGGTGACGATCACCGTGAAGGGGATCATCACGATCAACAGGATCACGAACGGCACCGAACGCAGGATATTTACCAGCAGCGATAGGAAGCCATAGAAGGCCTTCTGTTCGAACATCTGCCGGGGGCTGGTAAGAAACAGCAGCACGCCCAACGGCAGGCCGAGCAGCACGGTAAACAACATGGAGCCGCCGAGCATGCTCAGGGTGTCCAGGCTGGCATAGCCGATTTCCGCCCAATCGACGTTGGGCAGTAGGCGAGTCAGTAGGGCTTCCATTAGCGCAGCACCTCCAGATGCACGTCGGCCGCTTCAAAGCGCGCCAGCGCGGCGTCCAGATCGCCGCCGGTCAGGGCCAGGGTCAGCTGGCCGTAGGGGGTGTCCTTGATGCGGTCGATGCGCCCGGCGAGGATGCTGTAATCCACGCCAGTTTCCCGTGCCACGGTGCCCAGCAGCGGTGCGTAGGTGGCTTCGCCCTGGAAGGTCAGACGCAGGATGCGCCCGGCGACATGGGCAAAATCATCGCGCTGTTCGTGCTCGTCGATCTGCTCGGCTTCCTGCACAAAGCGCTTGGTGGTGGCGTGCTGCGGATGCAGAAACACCTCGGCCACCGATCCGGATTCGACAATCACGCCGGCATCCATCACAGCCACCCGGTCGCAGACGCGGCGGATCACGTCCATCTCGTGGGTGATCAGCACGATGGTCAGGTTCAGCTCGCGGTTGATTTCAGCCAGCAGCTGCAACACCGAGGCGGTGGTCTGCGGGTCGAGTGCGCTGGTGGCCTCGTCGCACAGCAGAATCTTCGGTTCGGTGGCCAGGGCGCGGGCAATGCCGACACGCTGTTTCTGCCCGCCGGAGAGCTGCGCCGGGTACTTATTGGCGTGATCCTGCAGGCCGACCCGGGCCAGCAACTCAGTCACGCGTGCGTTAATCGCACTGCGCGGCAGCTCGCCGGCCAGTTTCAGCGGCAGAGCGACGTTGTCGGCGACGGTCTTGGAAGACAGCAGATTGAAGTGCTGGAAGATCATTCCGACCTGCTGGCGGAAGCGCCGCAGGCCTGTGGCATCGAGCGCTGTGACGTCTTCGCCGTCGATCTCGATACGCCCGCCGGAAGGCTGCTCCAGGCGGTTGATCAGACGCAGCAGGGTGCTTTTGCCGGCGCCAGAGTGGCCGATGATGCCGAACACTTCGCCCCGGGCAATCTGCAGATCACTCGGTTGCAACGCGGGGATGTCCTGACCACTGACGCGATACGCCTTGTGGACCTGATGAAAGTTGATCACGGGATAAACCTTTTGGGTTTTTCGGGCTGCCGGGTAGGCCGAAACGGCGGCTAGTCTACCCGGCGCTGTTTAGGTCGCAAAAATCTTTGTAGACCTATGGTTATAGCTAAATTGCATTAGATGGCTGACTGCT
>DASRUM010000035.1:0-8366 GCA_035655415.1 Pseudomonas sp. | reverse complement strand
CCACCTGATCCCATCCCGAACTCAGTAGTGAAACGATGCATCGCCGATGGTAGTGTGGGGTTTCCCCATGTGAGAGTAGGTCATCGTCAAGCACCTATACCAAAACCCCCGATCGTGAAAACGGTCGGGGGTTTTACTTTGTGCGCGATAAATAATGCTGAAAAACCGCGCTCGCAAGAGCGCGCTTAATTCTCAGTTGATTGCGTCGCTCAGTGCTTTTGCAGGTACGTATTTGACGACTTTCTTGGCTGCGATTTGCAGGGCTTGACCCGTTTGCGGGTTGCGGCCGGTGCGCGCAGGGCGTTCGCTCACCTTGAATTTTCCAATCCCCGACAGAGTAATCTCATCGCCGTTCTCCAGTGCATCGCTGACAATTTCGCTCAGCTGCTCAAGTGCCGCGCGTACGGTGCTTTTCGGCGTATCGATAGCTTCTGCAATATCGCTGATCAGTTGGTCTTTTGTCATCGCCATGGTGCTGTTCCTTGGTTCGTGTATGGGGCCGATAAAGGTCGTACTGCGAGTGTGTCATAAGCTTTTAAGGTGAGGTGAGGCAGTAGGCAGAGCTTTATTCTGCTCTGCCGTCAGTAGTCTATGCTGATGCTACTTGGCCATTGTCCTGGAGAGCCAGCATGCTTCGTGTCTTCGCTGATTTAGGGTTTCGTTGGAAGATTGCACTACCGATTATGCTGCTGGCGGTTTTGTTGGTTTCTATGGGGGTTCTGGGGATGCGAGGCATCACTCAAGTTGCAGACTCAAGTACGAAGCTAACTAATCGTTTCTTGCCGGGCATTAGTCTGTTACTTAATGCAGACCGTGATCTTTATCAGGCTTTTGTTGCTGAGCGAAGTTTACTTGATGAAGGCGTGGGTGTGCATGCTGAAGCACTGACTGCGGCACACGCAGAAAATCTGCAGCAGGCTTATGACCGTGTACATAAATTTGCGGACATGCAGCCTGGTAGTGAAGCGATGCAGCTGGTTGCGCAGTTTGATTTGGGCTTTGCACGCTGGAAATCAACGTCGCAAAAAGTCTTGCAGTTGGTGGCTAGTGATCCACAAGCAGCCAGTGTGTTGAGCTTTGGTGATAGTGAAGAGCAATTCGAGGTGATGCGTACAGTCATTGATAAGTTGGGCGAGATGGATGATGCGGCAGCCAATGCTCAAGGGGTGGCTGCTATTCAGTTGGGCGAGACCTTGAGCTTGCAGCAGGGTGTGATCATTACCATTGGTTTGGGTGTTTGCCTTGTATTAGTGGTTGGTTTTCCCATTCTCGTGACTGGACCTCTGCATCACCTACTTAACCGTATTGAGCAGATTGCTGATGGTGATGGTGATCTGCGAGTGCGCTTGGACGTTTTGTCCAACGATGAGCTGGGAAAGCTCAGCCATGCGTTCAACCGCTTTCTTGATAAATTGCAGCCATTGATCAAGGAGGTTGGGCGGGTCACGGGGGAGGTCGAAAGTTCTGCGCAAAGTCTGGCAGGAATGGCCGCTGCTAATGACCGGTTAATTAGTAGTGAGCATGCTGCGGTCGATCAGGTCAGCACTGCTGCAACGGAAATGAGCTCTGCTGTACATGAAGTGGCTCGCAATGCGCAAAATGCAGCTGACGCTGCGCGTAGCGCTGAGGCGCAATCTCGTGAAGGTGCGCAGGTTGTAGGGGCCACGATCAACTCGATTCGCCAGTTAGCGCAAGAAGTTGAAAGCGCATCGGCAACCATTCAGACCCTTGAGCAAGAGGCCGTTAATATAGGTGCGGTACTGGCTGTTATCAGGGGTATTGCTGAGCAAACTAACTTGTTGGCACTAAATGCGGCCATTGAGGCGGCTCGTGCTGGAGAACAGGGGCGCGGCTTTGCGGTTGTGGCTGATGAGGTGCGTGCATTGGCTGCGCGTACGCAGGAGTCGACCAAAGACATCCAGGTGATGATCGAGCGCTTGCAGATCGGTGTACAGAATGCGGTTAAAGCCACCCATTCTGGGAGTAGCAAGGCAAGGCAAAGTGTCGAGCAAGCGGCCGGAGTGGATCAGGCGCTTACTGATACTAGTGACTCGGTGCAGCGTATCAATGATATGACCGCACAGATCGCAACAGCCTGCGAAGAGCAGAGCAGCGTGACCGAAGAAATTGCACGCAATATCAGTGATATTCGCGATCTTTCTAATGAAGCTGCTCAAACCTCCGAGCAGAGTGCCCAGGCTAGTCAACGTCTATCTGAGTTGTCGCATGGTTTGAGCGCGCTGGTTGGTCGGTTTCGTGTGTAGTGTGCGTTTCGATGGGCTAAGTGTTTGAAACGGTTGTAACTTCGATTCAAGCCGGTACAATGGCGCGGCTCGCTTCTGGCGAGCTGCGTTATGGTGGCCCTGCCGGTCCCCTCGCAACAATCAGCCGTGAACCCGGTCAGGCCTGGAAGGGAGCAGCCGCAGCGGTGACATTGTGTGCCGAGGTGTGGCTGGTGGGGTTGCCTCCATATCCTAAATCCTTGATTCTGCAAGGATTTATCAGTCAAAAAGTCTCGAAGTGTAACAGCGTTTAGGTACACCTCAGTGGTGTACTGTGCTGGCAATCCCATTCAGTGCTCGATTCATTGGTGTTCACAGCACTGCCCGTCAGAGTAGCGCCTGTCGTATGCTGGCCACTGCCTAGCGTCTGGCGTTGTTGCGCGAGGAGAGCGCTAGCGCGCAGCGTTCAGCTTTCGTCAGGTGTTTGCGGCGCAGGATGTGCGTGTGCTGCTGAGGCTGCCGAGTAGCTGCAAGTTTGAGCGAGGCGGGTGGATCACTGGAGCGGCAAGCGTGCTGCGCATCCGCTACAATGCGCGCCGAATTTGTCTTGCCCGAGAGCCTGCCCATGTCCGCCTGCCAGACCCCGATCATCGTTGCCCTGGATTTCCCGACCCGTGATGCCGCTCTGGCATTGGCTGATCAGCTTGATCCCAAGCTGTGCCGGGTAAAAGTGGGCAAGGAGCTGTTCACCCGTTGCGGGCCGGAGATCGTCAACGTGCTGGCTGGCAAGGGTTTCGAGGTGTTCCTCGACCTGAAATTTCACGACATTCCCAATACCACCGCCATGGCCGTCAAAGCCGCGGCCGAGATGGGCGTGTGGATGGTCAATGTGCACTGCTCGGGCGGCCTGCGCATGATGGCGGCTTGCCGTGAAACCCTGGATAAGCTTGCCGGAGTCAAGCCGCTGCTGATCGGTGTGACCGTGCTGACCAGCATGGAACGCGAAGATCTGGCCGGCGTTGGCCTGGATATCGAGCCGCAGGCGCAGGTGCTGCACCTGGCTGGGCTGGCGGCGCAGGCGGGTCTGGATGGCCTGGTGTGTTCGGCTCAGGAAGCGCAGGCGCTGAAGGCTGCTTACCCGGCTCTGCAACTGGTGACGCCGGGGATTCGTCCGGCCGGCAGCGCTCAGGACGACCAGCGCCGTATTCTGACTCCGCGTCAGGCGTTGGATGTAGGCTCGGATTATCTGGTGATCGGCCGGCCGATCAGCCAGGCTGCCCATCCCGCCCAGGCGCTGGCAGCGGTGGTAGCTGAGCTGGCCTGATGCTGCTGCGGCAAGGCCGACATTGGTCTTGCCCAACTGAATCTGCTCTGAAAGTTGTATACAATTTCCGCGTTTCGACTAGCCAGGTTTTCTCCATGCATCCCGCCGCCGAAGATTCGCCACTGGGCAAATCCAGCGAATACATCGCTACCTACACCCCGTCTTTGTTGTTCACGATTCCGCGTGCCGCGAAATGGGCCGAGCTGGGCCTGAGCGCTGAGACGCTGCCGTATCAGGGCGTGGATTTCTGGAACTGTTTCGAGTTGTCCTGGTTGTTGCCGTCCGGCAAGCCGGTAGTGGCTATGGGCGAGTTCGCCATTCCCGCCGACTCTCCAAATATCATCGAGTCGAAATCCTTCAAGCTGTACCTCAACTCGCTAAATCAGTCGGTGTTCAACAGCGCTGACGAACTGGTGGCGGTACTGACACAGGACCTCTCGGCAGCTGCCGGCAAGCCAGTTGGCGTGCGTGTGCGCAGCCTGGCGGAGGTGACGGCCGACGGTGTGCAGGCCGCGCCAGGCATCTGCATTGACGAGCTGGATGTAGCCATCAGCAACTATGCGCAGCCGCAGCCTGAGCTGCTGCGCTGTGATGCCGCGCGAGCGGTCGAAGAGAGCCTGTACAGTCATCTGCTCAAATCCAACTGCCCGGTTACCGGTCAGCCGGATTGGGGCACGCTGGTGGTGCAGTACCGAGGTCTGGCGCTGGATCACGCCAGCCTGCTGGCTTACCTGGTGAGCTTTCGCCAGCATGCGGATTTTCACGAGCAGTGCGTGGAGCGAATCTTTCTCGACCTGCAGCGCCTGCTCAAGCCTGAGCACCTGACGGTGTATGCGCGTTATGTGCGGCGTGGCGGGTTGGATATCAATCCTTATCGCAGCAGCGGACCCATCAGTCCGGATAATCAGCGTTTGGTGCGCCAGTAATGCAAAACCCCAGCTAAGTGCTGGGGTTTTCGTTAGTGCTGGGTGCGTTTAAATACCCATGTTGGCCAGGCTCTGCACGATATTGCGCAGGGTGCCGGCGAGGGTCGGGTGGCTGGCTTCAAAGCGCTCCACCGCGAGGTTGACCCCGTCAATCAGGGTTGCGTCAGGGGCAGCTGCAGCCTCACGGGCCAGTTGCAATTCAATTTCCTGGGTCAGTACAAATAGCTCGGCGCGTTCTTCTTCAGTCAGTGGCGGCTGCTCGGCCAGTTGGTCGCGTAGGTCTTGCAGTTGTTGCTGCAGGCGGCTTGCAGGCATGGAATTCTCCCTTGGGTAATCGACAGATTGACTGACCTTGCGCGTGGGCGAAAGGTTTTGCATACCTTCAGGTTAATCCAAGCCCGCCGCCTTTGCTTGCTTTGGATCAAGCGTGAGGCATTGATTTAGCCGGCAGTTTGGCGCTTGCTCATGGCTTCTCGCCCTTGTGGCGACGCAGGCTGAGGTCTGCCAGGCAGGTGGGCAGGTCGCTGAGCTGGTCGATTACCGAGTGCACGCCCAAACGGTACAGACTCAATGTGGCCTGGCTACGCAGGCGGTCGCGTTCACCCATCGGCAGACTCTGCCAGTCAGATGGTGCCAAGCCGCAGAGCGGGCCACTGATGGCCAGGCCGATGGTCCAGATGCCAGCATTCAGTGCGGCTTTTAGCAGACGTGGTTCGCCACTGACCAGTACGCAGCCTTCAAGTTGATCAACCTGCAGCTCCATCAAGCTCCGCCAAATGGCGTCGGGGGCTGGCCATGGACGAGTACTGGGGCTGGATATGCCGGGCAGCCAGTTTGGTAGGGCGCTGGCCAGGCTGATGCTGGCGTCGCGTGGTAGTTCATCCAGCCAGGCGCAGGGCACCGCTTGTTGATGCAGCTGTTCAAGCAGGGTCAGGGCGGCTGGTGTGGCTTCGGCATGCTCGCATGCAGTCTCGCAGAGAGCCTGCTGATAGGCTTGCCACTCTTCTGGCAAGGGTTCACGGCCCAGGGCCTGCTGCAAGCTCTGGTGATTGGCTGCTTTGGGGTAGAGGCGTTGCAGGGTAAGGGGAATGGTGCGTGCGCCGAAATCAACCAGGCAGCCGGACAGGCTGAACAGGACGGCGGTGAAGGCGGGCGAGGTGGCGGGCGTTTGCATGGGCCGTCCTTGAAAATGGTCTAGTCCAGGCTAACGGTTTCAGGTTACAGGCAGGTGAAGACTTTGTTTCAGTTCGCATTGCTGCAATCGCTGAACTGCGCGGCACAGGAGAGAAGATTTTTCAGCTATTTGTTCGTCCGCTATGCTGCCTATTTAGTGGGCTGCCGCCTTATACTTCGCGGCCTAATTTGGCCGCCTGTGGCTGCCTGAGCATTTTCAAGGAGCGACTGTGATGCGTGTGACCGGTGCGAGCTGGATTGAACGATTGAGCCTGTTGATTGCCTGTACCGGCATGCTGTTGCTGCCTGCACTGGCGCAAGCCAACGAAGAAGACCCATGGCAGGGTTACAACCGCTTTATGTTTCGGGTCAACGATAACGTTGATACCTATACCCTCAAGCCATTGGCCAAGGGCTACCAGGCGGTGACACCGCAGTTTCTGGAAGACGGCGTGCACAACGTCTTCCGCAATATCGGTGATGTCGGCAACTTGGCTAACAACCTGCTGCAAGGCAAGTTGCATGACGCCGGGGTTGATGGCGGTCGGTTGATCTTCAACACCACCTTCGGCCTGCTGGGCTTCTTTGATGTGGGTAGCACCATGGGCCTGCAGCGCAGCGATGAGGATTTCGGTCAGACCATGGGCGCTTGGGGGCTCAATAGCGGGCCTTATGTGGTGTTACCGCTGTTGGGCCCAAGCACCGTTCGTGATGCCTTCGGCAAGGTGCCGGACAGCATGCTGAGTGCGCCTGCGTTTATCGATCATGTGCCGACGCGCAATGTGGTGCGTGGCGTTCAGGTTGTTGATGTGCGGGCCAGCTTGCTTAAAGCCGAGCGTATGGTCAGCGGCGATAAGTACATTTTTATCCGCAATGCTTACCTGCAGAATCGCGAATTCAAGGTGCGTGATGGCGAGGTTGAAGACGACTTCTGACTCGTCGGCACATATAGAAAAGGCGGCTTAGTAGGCCGCCTTTTTTGTTTCCGAGTATGCTCAGCTCATGGAAAGGATCGCCAGCCCCAATGCCTGGCGGCCGTCGTCCATCGTGCTGACGCGCACCACTTCGGCTTGCGCATCCAGGCCGCGCAGCTCGTTGTGGTCCGAGGCAATGTGGATACGCACCTTGTCACCCATCTTCACCGCGCTTTCAGCCTCCAGCTGCATTCCAGTGCTGGACAGATCGAGACACAGTGCGGGAATTTCCTTGCCGTCATGGTGCAGGGTGACGGGGGCTTCTAGCCGCATGCGGATGTAATCGCGTTTCTCGCTGTAGGCACGATCATTTTGGCTCATGGGCTTTTTCCTCTTGTTATGGGGGCTGTCCTGTAGCTCTTATAACCTTGGCCTATTTGAGGTGTAAAGTCGTACGGCGACGACCGGCATGCGCTTGAATCACGTTGCGGATGGGAGTACCGTCTGCGCCTTGAAGCAAGCCGAGTTCGCGCGTCCAGGCGGTTGCCCTGACGTACTAAGCCAACCCATACCCGGCGCAGTTTGCCTGGATACCTCATGCACAAAACCAGTGCCACGCTGCTGATAATCGATGACGACGACGTAGTGCGTGCGAGCCTCGCAGCCTACCTGGAAGACAGTGGTTTTCATGTGCTGCAGGCCGCCAATGGCTTGCAGGGGCTGGAAGTCTTTCATGCCGAGTCGCCGGATCTGGTGATATGCGATCTGCGCATGCCGCAAGTCGATGGTCTCGAGCTGATCCGCCGTATCAATGCCCTGCAAGTGGAAACCCCGGTGATCGTGGTGTCCGGTGCTGGCGTGATGAGCGATGCCGTCGAGGCCTTGCGCCTAGGCGCTGCCGATTACCTGATCAAACCGCTGGCCGATCTTGCCGTGCTTGAGCACTCAGTGCGTCGTGCGCTGGATCGCGCCAACTTGCGCTTGGAAAACCAACGCTACCGCGACGAGCTGGAAACCGCCAACCGCGAACTGCAAGCCAGCCTGCACCTGCTGCAGGAGGATCAGAACGCCGGTCGCCAGGTGCAGATGAACATGCTGCCGGTGACGCCGTGGCAGGCCGATAGCCTGAATTTCGCGCACCAGATCATTCCGTCGCTGTACCTGTCGGGCGACTTTGTCGACTATTTCCGCGTCGATGACAGCCGTATCGCTTTTTATCTGGCCGATGTTTCCGGGCATGGCGCTTCTTCGGCATTTATCACCGTACTGCTGAAGTTTATGACCACGCGCCTGCTGTATGAGTCGCGGCGCGGCGGCAATCTGCCGGATTTCAAACCCTCTGAAGTGCTCGGCCATATCAACCGTGGGCTGATCAACTGCAAGCTGGGCAAGCACGTGACCATGCTTGGCGGCGTGATCGATCAGGCCAACAACCGCCTGACCTACAGCATTGGCGGTCATCTGCCGCTGCCGGTGCTCTACAGCGATGGTCAGGCGCGTTACCTGGAAGGCCGCGGCCTGCCGGTTGGGCTGTTTGTCGAGGCCGAATACAACGATCTGGAACTTGAATTGCCGGAGGCCTTCAGCTTGACGCTGCTCTCCGACGGCATCCTCGATCTGCTGCCGGGCGATACCTTGAAAGACAAGGAAACCCTGTTGCCGCAGTTGATCAGTTCCGCGGGCGGCACCCTGGATGGCTTGCGCAAGGCTTTTGGGCTGGCCAATCTGGGGGATATGCCGGATGATATCGCCTTGCTGGTGTTAAGCAGGAACCTTGCATGAACCCTGGGATAAGCCCCGGTAGAAT